>NZ_CP015118.1:3351383-3656054 GCF_002116905.1 Piscinibacter gummiphilus | reverse complement strand
GTACACGCTGGGCTACGCCTTCAAGCCGTGGACCGATCCGAAGGCGATCGCCGACGGGCTGGCCATCCTCGCGTACATCGCCGAGACGGCCCGCGAGCGCGGGCTCGACAAGACGATCCACTTCGGCCACCGCGTGGTGGCCGCGCGCTGGTCGTCGGCGCAGGGGCTGTGGACACTCGAGGCGGAACACCAGGGCGAACGCCTCGCCTTCACGTGCAGCGTGCTCGACTTCTGCAGCGGCTACTACGCGTACGGCGAGGGCCACCGGCCGCGTTGGCCCGGCGAGGGCGACTACCGGGGCCGGTTCGTGCATCCCCAGGCCTGGCCGGACGACCTCGACTACCGCGGCAAACGGGTCGTGGTGATCGGCAGCGGCGCCACCGCCGTCACGCTGGTGCCCGCGATGGCGCGTACCGCGGCCCACGTGACGATGCTGCAGCGGTCGCCGACCTACGTGTTCTCGCGGCCCGCCGAGGACGGCATCGCCAACGCCCTGCGGCGCTGGCTGCCGTCGATGGTGGCGTACCAGCTGGTGCGTGCCAAGAACATCGGCATCGGGGCGTTGTTCTTCACGCTGTCGCGACGCCGGCCCGACGGGGTGCGCCGGTGGCTGATCGGCGAGGCGGCGAAGGCGCTCGGACCCGGGGTGGACGTGCAAAAGCACTTCACCCCGCGCTACAACCCGTGGGACCAGCGCCTGTGCCTCGTTCCCGACGGGGACCTCTTCGAGGCGCTGAAGGCCGGCACGGCCTCGGTGGCCACCGACGAGATCGAGACCTTCACGGCGGACGGCATCCGCCTCGTGTCGGGCGAGCACCTCCAGGCCGACATCGTCGTCACGGCGACGGGGCTGCGGATGAAGGTGTTCGACGGGGTCCAACTGTCCGTGGACGGGAAGGCCATCGACCTGCCGCGGCACCTCGTCTACAAGGGCATGATGCTCGACGGCGTGCCGAACCTGATGCTGACCTTCGGCTACACGAACGCGTCGTGGACGCTGAAGGCCGACCTGACCTCGGCCTTCCTGTGCCGGCTGCTGGCGCACATGGACCGCGAAGGCCTGCCGGTCGCCACGCCGCGGTTCGACGGACCCGTCGACGCGCAGCCGCTGTTCGAGTTCACGTCCGGCTACGTGCAGCGTGCCGCCGCGGACCTGCCCCGCCAGGGGACGCGCAAGCCGTGGCGCCTGTACCAGAACTACGTGCTCGACTGGCTGATGCTCCGGCGCGGCCGCCTCGACGACGGCGCGCTGCGGTTCACCCGCCCGGAGGGGGCGGTCAGCCGCTGAGCTGCATCGGCATCGTCGCGAGCGGCGCCACGTCGCTGTTCGCGGCGCGTTCGTCCGGCTGGTGGCGTGCCTTGCGCAGCATGCTCGCGTGCCAGTGGTTCAGCGCGGCCGCCGTCGTGATCGTGTGGTGCACGGCCTTCTCGCGGTGCAGCGCGATGTGTTTCGCGTAGAAGGCCCGGCCGGCGTCGCTGTCCTCGGCGGCGGCCATGTTGGCGAGGCGCTCGGCCTCCTTGTCGTGCTCGAGCGCGCGGCCCGCGAGGTAGCCCACGAGCCAGAACCAATCGATCGCCGCCTTGGTCTCGCGGTCCTTGCGGCCCCAGCGCTCCTCCTGGTGGATGGCCTCGAGGTGCACGGCCTCGGGGAAGGCCACCAGCTCCGGCGTGTTGATCAGGGTGTGGAGTCGATCGCACTCGCGCGCCTTGGCGAGCAGGGTCTCGTACTCTTTGTCGGACAGCATCTTCATGGGGGCCCTCGGATGAATCGGTGACGGCATGATGCGACGAACCCCCTTGAACAGGGGGGTGCGAGACGTCGTGCTGAGGCGGGCCGAGAACAAAACACCAAACGGGCGAGCAGGCGGTGACGGGATGATTCAGCTGTGTGCGAATCACCGTGCGCTTGTGCACGCGATGGCCGAAGCGGCCGCTCCGGGCACCTCACGAAGCCGCCCGACTTTCGGATCGCCTGATGTCCTACAGGTCCGGCTGGCAGCCTTTGCGACCATGGCACATCGCCAGGCCGCCAGGGAGACTTCCATGCCGCTCGAACCCCGTCGCTCCACGTTCCAGGACAAGCTCGTGGCCCTCCGGCGCGCCCTCGGCGCGCAGGGGCAGGACCCGAAGGACTTCGAGATCGAGGTGGACCGCAGCTCGCCGCTGGCGGGGCTGTTCAAGCTGGCCGGCGGCCTGCTGATCGTGCGCCGGCGGTCCACCGGCGAGGAACGTGTCTACGCCACCGACACCGAGTCGGCCTGGCTCGATTCCGTGATGGCCGACCTCGCCCAGGGGCGCCTCTCGGAAACTTCCGAAACCATGCCCGGCATGCTGACGATGCTGCCGCACGAAGATCCCGTGCGACGACCCGCGCAGCCCGGCAACTAGGAGCGCCTTCCATGGCACAAAGCAGCATTCTCGGCGGGCAGCGTGCGCCCGCCCACGCGCGCGGCAAGGACGCCGACGCCCTCGGCCCGAGCGACAGCTCCGACAGCGGCAGCGACGTGCAGGGCGAACGCGCCCACATCGCCGGAGAGACCGGTGACGCCGGCGCCATCCCCGCGGACCTGGCCAGCGACACCGATGCCTCGGGCACCGGTGAACGTGGCGCCGCGGTCGGTGACGACATCGACGACGGGGCGGACATCCTGCCCGACCGTGTCGAGGGCAACGTCGCCGACGCGCTCGACACCGACACCCTCGACATCGACGAACTCGGCGACATCGCGCTCGACGAGGCCGAGGAAGACGCCGACGAACCGGCCTCGCGCTGAACCGCGTGGTTCGCGCATCGATCGGGGAGGGCGCGCTGGCGTCCCGGCTGCAGCGGCTCCTCCGCACCACCTTCGGGCTGCCGTCGCTGCGTGAAGGCCAGCGAGCCGTCATCGACCGGGTGCTGTCCGGCCGCGACACGCTCGCCGTGATGCCGACGGGTGCCGGCAAGTCCCTCTGCTACCAGCTGCCGGCCGTGGCGCTCGGCGGCCGCACGGTGGTGGTGTCGCCGCTCATCTCGCTGATGAAGGACCAGTGCGACAAGCTGTCGGCGCTGGGCCTCGCCGCCGTGAGCGTGCACGCGGCGCTGCCGGCCGAGGAACGCGATGCGGCCCTCGCCGCGGTGGCCGACGGTGCCGCGGCCTTCGTCTTCGTGACACCCGAGCGCATCGCCGATCCGGACTTCCGCCGGCTGCTCGCGTCGCGGCCCGTGGAGATGCTGGTGGTGGACGAGGCGCACTGCATCGCCCAATGGGGGCACGACTTCCGCCCGGCGTTCCTCGACATCGGCCTGGCCCGCGCCTCGCTCGGGCGCCCGACGGTGCTGGCACTGACGGCCACGGCGTCGCCCGACACGATCGCGGACGTGTGCGGCCAGCTCGGCATTCCGGCGGACGGTGTGCTGTCGAGCGGCTCGTGGCGTCCGAACCTGCTGTACCGCGTCGAGCACCTGGGCGACGACGCCGGCAAGCTCGATCGCCTGCTGGCGCTGGTGGCCGCGTCGGAGGGCTCGGGCCTGGTCTACACCGCCACGGTCAAGGCGGCCGAGGACGTGGCGCGCGCGCTGGAAGTGGCGGGCATCTCCGCGCGCTGCTATCACGGGCGGATGGCCGCGGCCGAACGCCACGACGTGCAGGACGCCTACATGGCCGGCACGCTGCGGGTGGTGGTGGCCACCAACGCCTTCGGCCTCGGCATCGACAAGCCGGACACCCGCTTCGTCGTGCACTACCAGATGCCCGGCAGCCTCGATGCCTACTACCAGGAGTCGGGCCGCGCCGGACGCGATGGCGAACCCGCCGACTGTACGCTGCTGTTCCTGCGTGGGGACAAGTCGGTGCAGCAGTTCTTCCTGGCCGGACGGTACCCCGCCGCGGCCGACCTGGAGGCCATCTACCAGGCGCTGCACCACGAGGCGCCCGAGGGGTGGACCGCCGAATCGCTCGCGGACGCGGTGCGCCGGCCTCGCACCAAGGTGACGGCCGTGCTGAGCCTGCTCAAGCAGGCCCGCGTGCTCGCCGTCGACCGGGCAGGGCGGTTGCGGCTGGCGCGGCCGGACCTGGTGGCGGACGAGCTGGCGGAGTTGCAGGTCCGCTACGTGCGCAAGCGAGAGCAGGCGCAGGACACGCTCGAGCGCATGGTGGCGTACGCGCTGACCGGCCGCTGCCGGTGGCGGACGTTGCTGGAACACTTCGGGGAGGCGGCGCCGTTCGACACCTGCGGGACGTGCGACAACTGCGTGCGCCTGGCGGGGGTGTGCAGCGTGCTTGTCGAGGCCGGGCCCGAAGCCGAAGCGGTGGTCTTGACGCCCGTGACGTTCGATGTGGGGGCCGCCGTGAAGGTGCGCCGCTACGGCACCGGCACCGTCGTGACCACGGGGAATGGTTCCGTGACGGTGGCGTTCCCCGAAGGCAAGCAGCGTGAGTTCCTCGCCGAGTTCGTGACCCGCGTGGTGCCGCGCCGCACGCGGGCGGCGGTCAGGGCCGCTCCGACAACCGTGGAATGACCACCTGGCAGCAGATGCCCCGCGGCATCACCTCACGCCACTCCACCTCGCCCCCCAGCTGCTTGACCCGCTTGCGGACCCCGCCGAGGCCGAGGCCGTGCGCCCAGGCGCGCGGGTTGCGGCCGTGGCCGTTGTCGGTGACGGAGAGATCGAGCCGGTCGTCGGCCAGGTGGAACTCGATGTCGAGCACGGTGGCACCCGCGTGGGCGATGGCGTTGCTCACGAGTTCGCGCAGCACGCGGGTGAGGCCCGACCACTGCACGACCGTGAGCGAGACGTCGCGGTCGAAGGTGAGGTTCCAGCCCAGCTGGATCTGCGCGGCGGTCAGGCGCTGGGTCAGGTCGGCCTTCCACTCGCCTTCGGCATGCGACAGCGGGTGGTTCGGTGCGGCGAGGCCACGCGTCAGGGTCTTCAGGTCCTGGAGCGTGTGCCGCACGTAGTCTTCCATCTCGGGCGACTGGGCCTTGTACATGAGCGTCAGCAGGCGCGCGCCGATGTCGTCGTGCAGGTCCTGGGCGATGCGCAGGCGCTCCTCGCTGCGGCCCTGCTCGACGGCGCGGTCGAAGGCCACGGCGCGGCACAGCTGCTCGACGATGCGGTCGGTGAGGCGGGCGTCGTCGGACGTGAAGAGCCGCTGGCCGCGGTTGGCGAAGCGCAGCACGATGGACGTGGGGGCGCTCGCCTGCTTGTCGGTCAGCGCGGGCACCGGCAGCATCAGCGTGGAGCCGTCGCTGACCACACGCACCGTGGGGCTGCGCTTCTCGACCACCACGGCCTCCAGCGGCTCGAAGAGCTCCTGCAGCAGTTGCACGAGCAGCGTCGACGTGCGGTCCGGGTGGGCCTCCACCTCGCGGGCGATGCGGTAGAGCTTCTCGAACATGCGCTCCGTGGTGAGCATGTTGCGGCTGAGCACGCGGTTCAGGATCCACTGCCGCGTGCCCGCGTACAGGCCCAGCGACAGGAAGAGCGCCAGGGTCACGGAAGCGAACTGGCCGAACGAGAACACCGCGACGAAGAGCAGGTCGAGTGACGTGGCCACCGTGCTGATGGCCGCCAGCAGCGAGAACTCGCGCATCACCTGCTGCGACTTCGACAGGAACGGCATCAGGAGCAGCAGCGACGCGAGGAACACGTACCAGATCACGGGCCCGATCTCGGCCACCTGCAGCTGCACGGACGGCACGCGGTCGGCCGATGCGAGTGCCACCGCGCAGGTGAGCAGGATCCAGGTGCTGACCGCCATCAGGCCGAACCGGCGCATCACGATGGCGAACGGATGGCGCAGCAACCGGTACGACCACACGAGCAGCGCGACCGTGACGATGCCCATCACCGCGACCGCACCCTGCAGCCACCACCAGCCCTCGGGCAGGTGACCGGAGATGGCGGCCACGCCGAGCAGGCCCATGGCCGCCCAGGCGCAGACGGCGATCGGGCGGAAACCGGGCACCTTGCGCGGGTGCAGCGCCGCCGCGTGGACGATGGCCGCGCACGTCACCAGGTCGAACGCCACGCGCAGCGGCAGTTCGAGCTGGGAAAGGTGGCCGGGCAGGCCCAGCACGATGGTGGATTCGGCGGCGATGAAGACGAGGTTGCCGGCCTGGCTCGAACACATCGCGGCGTAGAGCAGCGTGCGCATCGAGGGGCTCGCGAGCACCACGACCATGCCGACCATGTAGACGACCAGCGCGAGCGCCATCAGCAGCCAGTACAGCGCGCCGAGGCTCGCGAGGCCCCGCGGATGGGGCTCGACGTCGACCACGGTGCCGCCCGCGAAGGTCAGCCGCACCGAGGGCTGGTTCAGCAGGATGTCGATCTGGCCGTGCACGTGCTGCTGGCGGGCCCGGTCGATGTCGTCGATGATCCAGCGCGCCGACGGCGCGATGGCGAGCGAGTCGGCGGTCAGGGGCGGGCGCCCGGGGCGGCCGAGACTCACGAGCACGCGGCCGACGTGCGGGCGCAGCGCCGGGTCGGTGGTGGATGCGAGGATCAGCTGGCCCACGGCGTTCGTGCGCCATTCGGCGGCCAGTTCGGGCGTGTTGGCCATCCACCTCGAGAACAGCAGCACGCCGAGGCAGCCCAGCAGCGCGGCGACCACGAGCAGGCGCAGGCGCCAGCCCATCCAGCGGGCGAGGTGCTCGACGCGCCCGAGCGTCTGCTCGATCAGGCGCGAGTCGAGCAGCGAATCGGGGGAGGAGTTGCGGCGGCGCCGGGTGGAGTGCGTGTCCGCCGGGGCGCCGTGCGGGCGCGGAGAGGAGTCCACCGTCCGGCCGGGCGGTCGTTCAGACCAGCCCGTGCTTGCTGGCCAGCACCGCGGCTTCGGCGCGGCTCGAGACGTTCAGCTTCTTGTAGATCGACTTGATGTGGTCGTTGACCGTGAACCACTTGATGCCCATCAGGTTCGCGATCTCCTTGATCGTGAAGCCCTTGCTCAGGTACGTGAGCACCTCGCTCTCGCGGGGGGTGAGGCGTTCGTGGTCGAGCGGTGCACCGCGGCCGAGCGGCAGCGGGCGGCTGCTCTGGAAGCCGGCGCCGCTCACCAGCGCGGGTTCGCCGAGGCCGGCGAGCGCGCCCATGCCGCCGGGACCCTGGCGGAAGTGGCTGAGCAGCCGGCGTGCGATGGCGGGTGACAGCGGCGGCTGGCCGCGCACGATTTTCTGCAGTTCCTCGACCAGCACCTCGAAGCGGACTTCCTTCAGCAGGTAGCCGTCGGCGCCGCACTGCAGGGCCGGGAAGAGGTGGTCGTCGTCGGAGTACAGCGTGGTGACGATCTTCGTGGCCGGGTAGCGCACCAGTTCGGTGAGCAGCTCCATGCCGTTGCCGTCCGGCAGTTCCAGGTCGACCAGGATCAGCTTGAACGTGTCCGCCGTGGGCTCGACATGGTCGGGATCGATCGCACCGACCTGGCGACGCGCGGTTTCGAGGTCGCCGGCTTCGGTGATGATGATGGCGTCGCTGAAACTCTCGCGCACGACGCGGCACAGGAAGCTGCGCGCGACGGGGTTGTCTTCAACGATCAGAACCTTGATGGCCATGCCAGGATGCTGTTCCGTAAGGGCTTGCATCGTATCGCATGCGGGGCCCCTAAAACGACAGGGAAACGCCCCCCTGTCAAAGTTGACAGGGGGGCGCCGGGTTGGCGTTCGGAGGCCTCGTTTTCTGCTAGTGGACGACCGTTCAGTCGTTGGTCAGCACCAGTTTGCCGTGGACCTTGCGGGTGCTCATGCGGGCGAACGCGTCCTTCAGGGCGCTCATGGGCAGACGCTGGTCGATCACGGGCTTGATCTTGCCCTGGGCGTACCACGCGGCCAGCTCGGCCAGGCCCGCGGCGCTGTTCTTCGGTTCGCGGCGCGCGAATTCGCCCCAGAACACGCCGACGATGGACGCGCCCTTGAGCAGCGCGAGGTTCAGCGGCAGCGCGGGAATGCCGCCTTGCGCGAAGCCGATCACGAGGTAGCGGCCGCGCCAGCCGATCGAACGGAAGACCGGCTCGGCGAGGTCGCCTCCCACGGGGTCGTAGACCACGTCGGGGCCCTTGCCGCCGGTGAGGGCCTTGATCTCGTCGCGCAGGTTGCCGGTGGTGTAGTTGATGGTGGCGTCGGCGCCCAGCTCCTTGCAGAGCGCACACTTCTCGTCGCTGGACGCGGCGGCGATCACCTTGGCGCCCGCGGCCTTGGCGATCTGGATGGCGGCCGTGCCCACGCCGCCGGCGGCGCCGAGCACGAGCACGGTTTCACCGGCCTTGAGCTGGCCGCGGTCGATCAGCGCGTGGTGGGTGGTGCCGTACGTGCACAGGAAGGCCGCAGCGTCGTCGAACGCGAAACCTTCGGGCAGCGGCATCAGCTGCGCGGCCTTCGTGATCACGTGCGTGCCGAAGCCGCCGCCGCCGCCGAACGTGACGACGCGGTCGCCGACCTTGAAGCCGGTGACGCCCTCGCCGACGGCCTCGACGATGCCCGAGTACTCCGAGCCGGGCACGAAGGGCAGGGGCGGCTTCATCTGGTACTTGTTCTGAACGATGAGCAGGTCGGGGAAGTTCAGGCTCGCCGCCTTGATGGCGACGCGCACTTCGCCCTCCTTGGGCTCGGGCGTGGGCAGGGTGGTCCAGACCAGGGCTTCCGGGCCGATCGGGTTTTCGCACAACCAGACTTGCATGTGTGTCTCCATGAGGTGTTTCGAAGGCGTCGGCGATCATAAGCACGGCCATCGCGCGCCGGCGTCCCGCAGGTGACGAGTCCTTACAATCGCCGGATGCGCATCCTGATCGCCAACGACGATGGTTACCTCGCCCCCGGGCTCGCCGCCCTGGTCCAGGCCTGCGAAGGGCTCGGCGAACTCGATGTGGTGGCCCCGGAGCAGAACGCGAGCGGCACCTCGAACTCGCTGACCCTGCACCGGCCGCTGTCGGCCTACACCGCCCCGAACGGCTTCCGCTACATCAACGGCACGCCCTCCGACTGCGTGCACGTGGCCCTGACCGGCTGGCTGCCCCAGCGGCCCGACCTGGTGGTGTCGGGCATCAACCAGGGCGCCAACATGGGCGACGACACGCTGTACTCCGGCACCGTGGCCGCGGCCATGGAAGGCTACCTCTTCGGTGTGCCGGCCATCGCGTTCTCCCAGGTGACCAAGGGGTGGGCCCACCTCGACGCCGCCGCGCGCACCGCGCGGTCGATCATCGAGCAGGTGCTGGCCTCGCCGCCCGCGCCGGGCCCGTGGCTGCTCAACGTGAACATCCCGAACCGGGCCGACGCCGACCAGCTGCCGCGCGAGGTCACGCGCCTCGGCCGCCGCCATGCGAGCGAGCCCGTCATCCGGCAGACGAACCCTCAGGGCGACCCGATCTACTGGATCGGCCCGCCGGGAGATGCGCGCCTGGCGGGGGAGGGCACCGACTTCCACGCGACCGCGAACGGCCGCGTGTCGATCACGCCGCTGCAGGTGGACCTCACCGACCACGAGGCCGTACCGGCCTGGCGCCAGTGGGCGAGCCGCGGGGCCGGCCGATGAGCCAGCCCCCGCAACGCCCCAAGTTCCCACTGCAGCTCGAGGGCCTCGACCGGCCCGTGCGGCGTCCCACGTCGGTGCCCGTCGCGTCGCCGAAGCCGGTGGCCACGCCGGTGGCCGGGGCCATCCCGCGCGTGGAGCCGCGGCCCGTGCTGCGGCCCCAGCAGCCGCTGCAGCAGGCCGCGCTCGATTCGGCGCGCCGTGTCGCGCCGTCCGGCCTCGGGCTGGACTCCGCGGGCATCCGCAAGCGCATGGTCGACCGCCTCGTGGCGGCCGGCCTGCGCGACGAGCTCGTCAAGGACGCGATGTCGCAGGTGCCGCGCCACGTGTTCGTCGACACCGCGCTCGTGAACCAGGCCTACGAGGACACGAGCCTGCCGATCGGCCTCGGCCAGACGATCTCGAAGCCGTCGGTGGTGGCTCGCATGATCGAGTTGCTGATGGCCGGCGCGAACGCGCGGACGAAGCGCTCGCTCGGCCAGGCGCTCGAGATCGGCACGGGCTGCGGCTACCAGGCCGCGGTGCTCGCACGGCTGTCGCGGCAGGTGATGAGCATCGAGCGGCTGCGCCCGCTGCACGACAAGGCCCGCGAGAACCTCGCGCCCTTGCGGCAGATGAACATCCGGCTGGTGTATGGTGACGGGATGCGGGGGCATCCTCCCAACGCCCCCTACGACAGCATCATCTCTGCGGCCGGCGGCGAGGCGCTCCCGGACGCATGGCTCGCGCAGCTCGCCGTGGGCGGGCGCCTCGTGGCACCGGTGCACGACGCATCGGGGGCCCGCCAGGTGCTCGTGGTGGTGGACAGGACGGACGAAGGATTCACGCGCTCGGTTCACGAGGCGGTGCATTTCGTCCCATTAAAATCAGGATTGGATTGATGGCATTGGTATCGATGGTTTCCTCATTCGACAGGGCGCAGAACGCCCGCAACGTTTCGTCGGGACGCACGGCATCGTGGTGCCGCATCGCCGGCGCCATGGCCTTGGTGGCGCTGATGGCCGCCTGCGCGGCGCCGCGCACGAGCCGCGCGCCGGTGGAAGAGCGCACGGTCGGCAAGACGAACGCCGCCTCGGCCCCGTCGGCCGCCGCCTCCGCACCCGCCGAGCCGGTCAAGCTGCCGCCGGGCGCCGAGAATGCGGGCAAACCCGGCTACTTCACGGTCCGCCCTGGTGACACGCTGATCCGCGTGGGCCTCGAGACGGGGCAGAACTGGAAGGACCTGGTCAAGTGGAACAACCTCGAGAATCCGAACGTGCTCGAAGTGGGCCAGGTGCTGCGGGTGGTGGCGCCGGGCGTCGATCCGTCGGCCACCGCGACGCGGCCGGTCACGTCCGGCAAGGTCGAGGCCCGTCCGCTCGACGCGCCGAAGGAACCCGCGAAGGCGGCCAGCGCGGCGTCCGCTCCGGCCACGCCGCCGGTGGCCACTGCGCCGACCCCGGCACCGGCACCGGCCGCCTCGAACGGCGGCGACGACGACGTCAATTGGTTGTGGCCCGCGTCGGGCCAGGTGGTGTCGCGCTTCGATGAAGTCCGCAGCAAGGGCCTCGGCATCGCCGGCAAGGCCGGTGATCCGGTGCTCGCGGCCGCCGACGGGCGTGTCGTCTACGCGGGTTCGGGTTTGCGCGGGTACGGCAACCTCGTCATCCTCAAGCACAACAACACCTACCTGACCGCATACGCGCACAATCAGGCTCTGCTCGTGAAGGAGGAGCAGACTGTCAAGCGCGGCCAGAAGATCGCCGAGATGGGCGCCACCGATTCGGACCGCGTGAAACTGCACTTCGAGATCCGCAAACAAGGCAAGCCGGTCGACCCGGAGAAGCTGCTCCCGTCGCGCTGACGCGCACCTCGCCGCGCTCGCCTCGTTTCCTGTCACAGGCAACACCATGGCAAAGAAGCACGGCGAAGGTTTGAACGGCAACGCGGCCGAGCCGGCCGGGTTGCCGCTGTCCGGGACCTCGTCCGCCGAGGTGCCCGCGGACACGCCCGATCTCGACGACGCCGCCATCGTGGTGCCCGCCGCCGGCCTGCCGGCCGGCGAGGGCGAGGTGGGCAACACCTTGCAGACCTACCTGCGGGAGATCCGCCGCGCGCCGCTCTTCACGCCCGAGGAGGAGTACGCGGCGGCGGTGCGCGCCCGCGATGGCGACTTCGCCGCGCGGCAGGAGATGATCGAGCGCAACCTGCGCCTCGTCGTCAGCATCGCGAAGAACTACCTGGGCCGCGGCCTGCCGCTCACCGACCTCATCGAGGAGGGCAACCTGGGGCTGATGCACGCGATCGGCAAGTTCGAGCCCGAGCGCGGTTTCCGCTTCTCGACGTACGCGTCGTGGTGGATCCGCCAGAGCGTCGAGCGGGCCATCATGCACCAGGCCCGCCTCGTGCGGCTGCCCGTGCATGTGGTGCGCGAGCTCAACCAGGTGCTGAAGGCGCGCCGAGCCCTCGAGTCGCGGCAGCCCGTCGACGGGGCCGAGAACCACGTGCGGGTGGAGGACATCGCCGCGCGGGTGGGGCGGCCGGTGGAGGAGGTGAGCGAGCTGCTGCGCTTCTCCGAGCTGCCCACGTCGCTCGATGCGCCCGTCGACCGCGAGAGCACCGATTCCATGCTCGATGGCGTGGCCGACGAGGCCGCGCTCGATCCCATGAGCCACACCCTGAGCCACGAGGTCGACGTGCTGCTGCAGCACGGCCTCGAGGAACTGAACGACCGCGAGCGCGAGGTGCTGTCGGGCCGCTACGGGCTGCGCGACCGCGAGCCCGAGACGCTGGAGGTGCTGGCCGAACGGCTGGGCCTGACCCGCGAGCGCATCCGCCAGATCCAGCAGGAGGCGCTCGTGAAGCTGCGCCGGCGCATGGCGCGCAGCGGGGTGGATCGCGACTCGCTCTTCTGATTCCGAGTCGGCTGCTCGGACACCCTCCCGCCGTCGCGGGATAATCGCGGGATGACTCAAGCAAGTGAATGGCTCAAGGTCGAGTCCCTCGACCTCGAAGGCCAGGGCGTGGCCCACAACGAAGAAGGCAAGGTGGTGTTCATCGACGGGGCCCTGCCCGGCGAGGAGGTGCAGGTCACCGTGGGCCGCCGCAAGAACAACTGGGAGCAGGCGTCGATCGCGGCGCTGCGCAGCGAGAGCTCGCAGCGGGTGACGCCGCAGTGCAAGCACTTCGGCACCTGCGGGGGCTGCAAGCTGCAGCACTTCCACGTGGGCGCTCAGGTGGCGACCAAGCAGCGCGCGCTCGAAGACGCGCTGTGGCACCTCGGCAAGGTCAAGGCCGAGCGGCTGATGCGCCCCATCGAGGGCCCGGCGTGGGGCTACCGTTTCCGTGCGCGCCTGTCGGTGCGCCACGTCGCGAAGAAGGGCAAGGTGCTGGTGGGTTTCCACGAGCGCAAGTCCACGTTCGTCGCCGACATGGACAGCTGCGAGGTGCTGCCGAAGCACCTGAGCGACATGCTCAAACCGCTGGCCGACCTCGTGATGTCGATGGACGGGCGCGACCGCTGCCCGCAGATCGAGGTGGCGGTGGGCGCCGAGACCACGGCGCTGGTGCTGCGGCACCTGGAGCCGCTCAGTGCCGGCGACGTCGAGAAGCTGCGGGCCTTCGCCGCCGAGCGCGGCGTCCAGTGGTGGCTGCAGCCCAAGGGGCCGGACACCGTGCACCGCCTCGACGAGGGCGGGGCGCCGCTGAACTACACACTGCCCGAGTTCGGGCTGTCGATGCCGTTCAAGCCCACCGACTTCACGCAGGTGAACCATCAGATCAACCGCGTGCTGGTGGGTCGCGCGCTGCGGCTGCTCGACGCGCAGCGCGGCGAGCGGGTCATCGATTGGTTCTGCGGCCTCGGCAACTTCACGTTGCCCATCGCGACGCAGGCGCGCGAGGTGCTGGGCATCGAGGGCAGCGAGGCGCTGGTGGCCCGCTCGCGCGAAAACGCGTCGGCCAACGGGCTGGCGGCCAAGACGTCGTTCGAGGCGCGCAACCTGTTCGAGATCGCGCCGTCCGACCTCGTGACGTACGGCGCCGCGGACAAGTGGCTGGTGGACCCGCCCCGCGAAGGCGCATTCGCCCTCGCCAAGGCCGTGGCCGACCTGCACCAGGATCCGTCGCTGGCACCGGGCTTCGTGCTGCCTCGCCGGATCGTCTACGTGAGCTGCAACCCGGCCACGCTGGCGCGCGACGCGGGCCTGCTCGTGCACCAGGGCGGCTACCGGGCCGCCGCGGCGGGGGCGGTGAACATGTTCCCGCACACGGCCCACGTCGAGAGCATCGCGGTGTTCGAGCGCGACGACGCGGTGTGACCAACGACAACGGGGCCCGCGGGCCCCGTTGTTTCATCCGGCGTCGCCGACTCAGTCGGAGTCGCCGCCGAAGATGCCGAGGATGCTCAGCAGGTTGACGAACACGTTGTAGACGTCGAGGTAGATCGCGAGCGTGGCGGTGATGTAGTTCGTTTCACCGCCGTCGATCACGCGCTTGAGGTCGTACAGCATGAAGGCCGAGAAGATCACGATGGCCAGCACCGAGACCGTGAGCATCAGCGCGGGCAGCTGCAGCCAGATGTTCGCGACGCTCGCGACGATCAGGCCGATCACGCCCACCATCAGCCACTTGCCCAGCCCGGAGATGTCGCGCTTGAGCGTGGAGGCGAGCGAGGCCATGCCGATGAACACCAGGGCGGTGCCACCGAAGGCCATCATGATGAGCTGGCTGCCGTTGCTGAAGCCCAGCACCGCGCCGATCAGGCGCGACAGCATCAGCCCCATGAAGAACGTGAAGCCGAGCAGCAGGGCCACGCCCACGCCCGAGTTCTTGAACTTCTCGATCGCGTAGAAGAAGCCGAAGGCGATCGCCATGAAGGCGATGAAACCGATGAACGGGTTCGCGGCGAAGAAGTTGAAGCCGGTGGCGACGCCGACCCAGGCGCCCAGCACCGTGGGCACCATCGAGAGGGCCAGCAGCCAGTAGGTGTTGCGCAACACGCGGTTGCGTTCGGCCACGGCGGTGCCGGAAGTGGCATACGCGCCGTAGGCGGTTTGCAGGTTGTCGTTCATGGAACCTCCAGTCGTGGAAACCAACGTTGGGTCAGACCCGACAAGAGGTTACAGGTTCCGTGCCAGGCCGGCGAGTTGGCCGGCCGTCCCGAGGGGGGATCAGGAGGGCATCAGGCGGCGAGGGCGACGCGGATGGGGAGGAAGTGCACCGGAACGGCGCCGGCGCGGGCGGATTCGAACGTTTCGCGGGCGCAGTCTGCGCAGTTGCCGCAGCAGGTCGCCACGCCGGTGTCCATCTGGAGTTCGTCGAAGCTCGCGCAACCACCCTTGGCGTGGCGCTCGATGTCACGGTCGGAAACGCGTCGGCAGACACAAACAATCATCGTCTCAGCTCCGGGCCTGTTCAGCTGGCCACTGGACGTGATCATAAATAGGAATGATTCCCACTTCAAGCCCCCATGAAAAAGGGGCGCCCCAAAAGTGTGTCTTTTTTGGGTGCGCCCCCGATCCGGGGTGGTGCGGGGACCGTTTACTCGGCGTCGCCCATCTGGGATTGCAGGTAGTTCTGCAGGCCGACCTTGTCGACGAGGTCGATCTGGGTCTCGAGGAAGTCGATGTGTTCCTCGGTGTCGTCGAGGATGCCCTGGAGCAGGTCACGGGAGACGTAGTCGCGCACGCTTTCGCAGTAGGCGATGCCGTCCTTGATGGTGGCCTGCGCGCCGCGCTCGGACTTCAGGTCGCAGTTCAGGATCTCGACGGTGTCCTCGCCGACCAGCAGCTTGCCCAGGTCCTGGAGGTTGGGCAGACCGTCGAGCGTGAAGATGCGGCTCATGAGGATGTCGGCGTGTTTCATCTCGCCGATCGACTCCTCGTATTCCTTCTTGGCCAGCTTGTCGAAGCCCCAGTGCTTGAGCATCCGGTAATGCAGGAAGTACTGGTTGATCGCGGTCAGCTCGTTCTTCAGCTGCGCGTTCAGATGCTCGATGACTTTCGGGTCGCCCTTCATGGCTTTTCCTTCTTATGGTTGGGATCAGACGGGCATTGTCCCGCCGATGCGTTCATCGGGGGTGAAGCCGGATCGGCAAGCCAGGGCTCTAGAAACGATAACCGTTCTTGCTCCTGACCGAGTGTCAAAAAAGGGTCGCATGTCGAGTACAATGCGAGGGTTTACCTGCAACCATCTCGCCCAGCAAAACCCTCGCGGTTTTCCTGCTGAAAACTCCCCCAGTTTTCTCCACCGGACCTTCGCTCCTCGAGCGGAGCTGGGCGCGCACAGAATCGGAGAATCGCGTGCCCGCGCCACTGCTGCCCATACAAGAACAGGCTCTTCTCGCTCTCGCGGACGGAACAGTCTTCCAAGGCATCTCCATCGGCGCAGTGGGGCACACGGTCGGCGAAGTCGTGTTCAACACGTCGCTCACCGGGTACCAGGAGATCCTCACCGACCCGAGCTATGCCCGCCAGATCGTCACGCTGACCTACCCGCACATCGGCAGCTACGGCGTGAACGCCGAAGACGTCGAGGCTCGCAAGGTCCATGCCGCCGGCCTGATCATCAAGGACCTGCCGATCCGCGCCTCGAACTTCCGCGAGACGATGACGCTGTCGCAGTACCTGCAGCGCGAGGGCACCGTCGCTATCGCCAACATCGACACCCGCCAGCTCACCCGCCTGCTGCGCACGAAGGGCGCCCAGAACGGCTGCATCCTGACGCTGCCCGCCGGTGAATCCATCACCCAGGCCGACCGCGACCGAGCCATCGAGCTGGCCCAGGCCGCCCCGAGCATGGCCGGCCTCGACCTGGCCCAGGTGGTCACGCAGGGTGGCATCACCGAGTGGACCGAGACCGAATGGGCCCTCGGCACCGGCTTCGGCGAGGTCAAGGACGCCAAGTACCACGTGGTGGCCTACGACTACGGCGTCAAGCGCAACATCCTGCGCATGCTGGCGAGCCGCGGCTGCCGCGTGACGGTGGTGCCGGCGAAGACGCCCGCCGCCGACGTGCTGGCCATGAACCCGGACGGCGTGTTCCTCAGCAACGGCCCCGGCGACCCGGAGCCGTGCGACTACGCCATCGAGTCCACCCGCCAGATCATCGAGACGGGCGTGCCCACGTTCGGCATCTGCCTCGGCCACCAGATCATGGCGCTCGCCTCGGGCGCCCGCACGTTCAAGATGAAGTTCGGCCACCACGGCGGCAACCACCCCGTGAAGGACCTGGACACCAACCAGGTCAGCATCACCAGCCAGAACCACGGCTTCGCGGTGGACGAGAAGTCGCTGCCGGCCAACCTGCGCCCCACGCACATCAGCCTGTTCGACGGCACGCTGCAGGGCCTGGCCCGCACCGACAAACCCGCTTTCTGTTTCCAGGGCCACCCCGAGGCCTCTCCCGGTCCCCATGACATTGCGTACCTTTTCGACCGCTTCACCGCGCTGATGGAGAAGAAGAATGCCTAAGCGCGACGACCTCAAATCGATCCTCATCATCGGCGCCGGCCCGATCATCATCGGCCAGGCCTGCGAATTCGACTACTCCGGCGCCCAGGCCTGCAAGGCCCTGCGCGAAGAGGGCTACAAGGTCATCCTGGTCAACAGCAACCCGGCGACCATCATGACCGACCCGGAGATGGCCGATGTGACCTACATCGAACCCATCACCTGGCAGGTGGTCGAGAAGATCATCGCCAAGGAACGCCCCGACGCGGTGCTGCCCACCATGGGTGGCCAGACGGCGCTGAACTGCGCGCTCGACCTGCACAAGCACGGCGTGCTGGCCAAGTACGACGTCGAGATGATCGGCGCGAACGAGAAGGCCATCGAGAAGGCGGAAGACCGCCTGAAGTTCAAGGACGCCATGACCGGCATCGGCCTCGGCTCCGCGCGCTCGGGCATCGCCCACTCGATGGAAGAGGCGCTCGCGGTGCAGCGGCGCATCATGCAGGAGATCGGCGGCACGGGCTTCCCGATGGTGATCCGCCCGAGCTTCACGCTCGGCGGCACCGGCGGCGGCATCGCCTACAACCCCGAAGAGTTCGAAGAGATCTGCAAGCGCGGCCTCGACCTGTCCCCCACGAAGGAACTCCTCATCGAGGAAAGCCTGATCGGGTGGAAGGAGTACGAGATGGAAGTGGTCCGCGACAGCAAGGACAACTGCATCATCGTCTGCGCCATCGAGAACCTGGACCCCATGGGCATCCACACTGGTGACTCGATCACCGTGGCGCCGGCCCAGACCCTCACGGATCGCGAATACCAGCTGCTGCGCAACGCCTCCATCGCCATCTTGCGCGAGATCGGCGTCGACACCGGCGGCTCGAACGTCCAGTTCTCCATCAACCCGAAGGACGGCCGCATGGTCGTCATCGAGATGAACCCGCGCGTGAGCCGCTCGTCGGCCCTCGCGTCGAAGGCCACGGGCTTCCCCATCGCCAAGGTGGCGGCGAAGCTGGCCGTGGGCTACACGCTCGACGAACTGCGCAACGACATCACCGGCGGTGCCACGCCCGTGTCGTTCGAGCCCAGCATCGACTACGTCGTCACGAAGATCCCGCGTTTCGCGTTCGAGAAGTTCCCGGCCGCCGATTCGCACCTGACCACGCAGATGAAGTCGGTGGGCGAGGTGATGGCCATGGGCCGCACCTTCCAGGAAAGCTTCCAGAAGGCGCTGCGCGGCCTCGAGACCGGCATCGACGGCCTGACGGAACGCAGCACCGACCGCGACGAGATCATCGAGGAGATCGGCGAAGCCGGCCCCGAGCGCATCCTCTACGTGGGCGATGCCTTCCGCATCGGCATGACGCTCGACGAGATCCACGAGGAAACCTCGATCGATCCATGGTTCCTCGCCCAGATCGAGCAACTCATCCAGACCGAGAGCGCCCTGCAGGGCCGCGCCCTCGAAAGCCTGTCGGCCGCCGAGCTGCGTTTCCTGAAGCAGAAGGGCTTCTCGGACCGTCGCCTCGCCAAGCTGCTGGGCACGAACCAGCACGCCGTGCGTGAAGCCCGCTGGGCCCAGAACGTGCGCCCGGTCTACAAGCGCGTGGACACCTGCGCCGCCGAATTCGCCACGCAGACGGCCTACATGTACTCGACGTACGACGCCGAGTGCGAAGCCGCGCCCACCACGAACAAGAAGATCGTGGTGCTGGGCGGTGGCCCGAACCGCATCGGCCAGGGCATCGAGTTCGACTACTGCTGCGTCCACGCCGCCCTCGCGATGCGCGAAGACGGCTACGAGACCATCATGGTCAACTGCAACCCCGAAACCGTGTCCACCGACTACGACACGTCCGACCGCCTGTACTTCGAGCCGGTGACGCTCGAAGACGTGCTCGAGATCGTCGACAAGGAAAAGCCGGTCGGCGTGATCGTGCAGTACGGCGGCCAGACCCCGCTGAAGCTCGCGCTCGACCTGGAGCGCGCCGGCGTGCCCATCGTGGGCACCACCCCGGACAGCATCGACATCGCCGAAGACCGCGAGCGCTTCCAGGCCCTGCTGAACACGCTGGGCCTCAAGCAGCCGCCGAACCGCACCGCCCGCACCGAGGAGCAGGCGCTGCAACTCGCCGGTGAGATCGGCTACCCGCTCGTGGTGCGCCCGAGCTACGTGCTCGGCGGCCGCGCGATGGAAATCGTGCACGGCGACAAGGACCTGGAGCGCTACATGCGCGAGGCCGTGAAGGTCTCCGAGAAGTCGCCCGTGCTGCTCGACCGCTTCCTCGACGACGCGATCGAGGTGGACGTCGACTGCATCAGCGACGGCACCGACTGCATGATCGGCGGCATCATGGAACACGTGGAGCAGGCCGGCATCCACTCGGGCGACTCCGCCTGCTCGCTGCCGCCGTACTCGCTGCCGAAGTCGCTGCAGGATGAACTGCGCCGCCAGACGGTGCTGATGGCCAAGGCCCTGAACGTCAAGGGCCTGATGAACGTGCAGTTCGCCATCCAGGGCGAGGGCGCCGACGCCATCGTGTACGTGCTCGAGGTGAACCCTCGCGCGTCGCGCACGGTGCCGTTCGTCTCGAAGGCCACCGGCCAGGCGCTCGCGAAGATCGCCGCCCGCTGCATGGTCGGCCAGAAGCTCTCGGAGCAGCGTTCGAGCGACGGCAAGCCGCCGCGCGAGGTGATCCCGCCGTACTTCTCGGTCAAGGAAGCCGTCTTCCCGTTCAACAAGTTCCCGGGCGTGGACCCCATCCTCGGCCCCGAGATGCGTTCCACGGGTGAAGTGATGGGCGCCGGCCGCACCTTCGGCGAGGCCATGCTCAAGAGCCAGCTCGGCGCCGGCTCGCGCCTGCCCACGAAGGGCACGGTCTGCATCACCGTGAAGAACAACGACAAGGCACGTGCCGTCGTGCTGGCCCGCGAACTGCACCAGCTCGGCTTCCAGGTCGTGGCCACCAAGGGCACGGCCGCGGCCATCACCGAAGGTGGTGTGCCGGTGCGCGTGGTCAACAAGGTGAAGGACGGCCGTCCGCACATCGTCGACATGCTGAAGGCGGGCGAGATCCAGCTCGTGTTCACCACGGTCGACGAAACGCGCACGGCCATCGCCGACTCGCGCCACATCCGCCAGGCGGCGCTCGCGAACCGCATCACGTACTACACGAGCATGGCGGGCTGCGAAGCGGCGGTGGAGGGCATGAAACACCAGGATGACCTGGTGGTGTTGTCCCTGCAAGAGCTGCACGCGGAACTGCACTAAACTCATCCGACACTCAGTTTGCATGTCGGCCGCCGCCGGCCTCCCGCGAGGGAGAGGGCGGCGGTTTCTTTTCAGCTTCACATCTTCGTGATCCAGGGTTGAACCATGGCTACCATTCCCCTCACCAAACGCGGCGCCGAGAAGCTCAAGGAAGAGCTCCATCGCCTGAAGACCGTCGAACGCCACGCCGTCGTGCAGGCCATTGCCGAAGCGCGCGCGCAGGGTGACCTCTCCGAAAACGCCGAGTACGAGGCCGCCAAGGACAAGCAGGGCTTCATCGAGGGCCGCATCCTCGAGATCGACGGCAAGCTGGCCGCCGCCCAGATCATCGACCCGGCCGCGCTGAACGCGGAAGGCCGCGTGGTCTTCGGTGCCACGGTCGACCTGGAAGACGAGGACTCGGGCAAGGCGGTCACGTACCAGATCGTGGGCGAGGACGAAGCCGACCTGAAGGAAGGCCGCATCTCGATCAACTCGCCCATCGCGCGTGCGCTGATCGGCAAGGAAGCCGGCGCCGTGGCCGAGGTGAACGCTCCGGGCGGCCTCAAGAGCTACGAGATCATCGAAGTCCGCTACATCTGACCGTGGCGCGCCCCGACCCCCGGCGTGTCGCCGCCGTGCTGGCTGGCCTCTGGGCCGGTGCCGTGCTGGCCGTGGCCTTCATCGGCACGCCCGCCGGCTTCGCCCTGGTGCCGCGCGACGTGGCCGGCAAGCTCGCCGGCTTCATGCTGACGCGCGAGGCCTACCTGAGCATCGCGATGAGCGTGGTGCTGTTCCTGGTGGTGCGGGCCGAGGCCCGTGCGGCGGCCCGGTTGAAGCAGGGCTCCGTGCTGAGTGCCAATGTGCTGCTGGTGATGGGCGCGCTGTTCTGCACCGTGTTCGGCCACTTCGGCATCGGGTCGGCGATGGACGCGGCCCGGGAGGGCAAGGGTGCGCTGTCGTTCGGCGCCCTGCATGGCATTTCGGTCGCCGTCTTCGGGCTGAAGGGCCTGCTCGTGCTGGCCCTGGCCTGGCGCCTCACGGCGCCGCGCTGACCGGGCCGCGCGGCCCGGTCGGGGTCGGACTTCAATCGGTCTGGGTCTTCTTCACGCTGGTCACGCGCTTGTGCGCGCGCTTGACCTGGCCGCCGGCGGCGATGCGCTGGTTGCCCAGCACCGTGATCTTCTTGACCTGCGGGCGGTGGTTGCCGCTCTTCGAGAACTTCAGGATCTTGACCACCTTCGGGCCGGCCATGCGGCCTTCCCGTTCGGCTTTTTCCTTCTCGACCGGCGGGCGCCACAGCAGCAGGAGCTTGCCGATGTGCTGGATGGGGGCGGCGTTCAGGTCGTGGGCGAGCTTGGCGAGCATGCCCTCGCGGGCGGCCCGGTCGTCGGAGAAGACGCGCACCTTGATGAGCCCGTGGGAGCTCAGGGCGAGGTCGACTTCCTTGATGACGGCAGGCGTGAGCCCATCGCCGCCGATCAGGACGACCGGGTCGAGGTGATGGGCGGCCGAGCGCTGTTCCTTGCGCTGGGCGGGGGTGAGTTCAATGGCAGGCATGCCGCTATTATCGTTGCCGTACGGGAATCTCGATGAAGACGCAGACAAAAAGCAAGAAGGTCAACAAGGCGTGGCTCAACGACCACGTGAACGACACGTACGTCAAGCTCGCCCAGAAAGAGGGCTACCGGGCCCGCGCCGCCTACAAGCTCAAGGAGATCGACGAGCAGCTGGGCCTCGTGAAGCCCGGCCAGCTGGTGGTCGACCTGGGCGCCGTGCCGGGCGCCTGGAGCCAGTACCTCCGGCGCAAGTTCGCCCCGAAGGACGCCGGCACGGGCGGGGCGGCCGTCGGCCAGCTCAACGGCACCATCATCGCGCTGGACCTGCTCCCGTTCGAGCCCATCGAGGGCGTGCACTTCATCCAGGGCGACTTCCGCGAGGACGCCGTGCTGGCCGAACTGGACGCCGCCGTGGATGGCCGCCCGGTCGACCTGGTGGTGTCCGACATGGCGCCCAACCTGTCGGGCATCGGCAGCGCCGATGCCGCCCGCATCGAGGGCCTGGTCGAACTGGCCGTCGATTTCGCCCAGGACCACCTGGTGCCGAACGGGGCGCTGGTGGCCAAGGTGTTCCACGGCGCCAGTTACAACCCCCTGGTCGACCTGTTCAAGAAGACCTTCCGCGTGGTCAAGGCCATCAAGCCGAAGGCCTCCCGGGACAAATCGTCTGAAACCTTTCTGGTGGGAATCGGTCTGAAATCGGGTGGAAGGGCGGCAGGGAAGGCTGGCTGAGTTCCGTCGAATGGCCGGAATAGCCGTGCGGGAAGGTGATACATGCACGGCAGGCGTGGCCCTTGACTGGACTAGAATGGTCCCCATCTGCCGTGGATGCGTGGCACATCGTGTGCCGGCGACGAAGATACTGATGGCATGAAGGAAACGCGGTGAACAATCAATGGTTCTCTAAAGTCGCTGTCTGGCTGGTGATCGCGCTCGTGCTGTTCACCGTGTTCAAGCAGTTCGACAAGAGCGGAACACAGGGCCAGCAGATCGCTTACTCGGAGTTCCTCGAGGAAGTGCGCGCCAAGCGCATCAAGTCCGTGATCCTGCCGGAAGGTCCGGTCGGTGGTGACATCACCGCCATCACGACCGACGACAAACGCCTGCGCAGCACGGTCACGTACCTCGACCGCGGCCTCGTCGGCGACCTGATCGCCAGCGGCGTCAAGTTCGACGTGAAGCCCCGTGAAGAGCAGTCGGTGCTGATGAGCATCCTGCTGAACTGGGGTCCCATGATGCTGCTGATCGGCGTCTGGATCTACTTCATGCGCCAGATGCAGGGCGGCGGCAAGGGCGGTGCGTTCAGCTTCGGCAAATCGAAGGCGCGCATGCTCGACGAAGCCAACAACACCACCACCTTCGCGGATGTCGCCGGTTGCGACGAGGCGAAGGAGGAAGTGCGCGAGCTGGTCGACTTCCTGAAGGACCCGCAGCGCTTCCAGAAACTCGGCGGCCGCATCCCCCGCGGCGTGCTGCTGGTCGGCCCTCCGGGCACCGGCAAGACCCTGCTCGCCAAGGCCATCGCCGGTGAGGCCAAGGTCCCGTTCTTCAGCATCTCCGGCTCCGACTTCGTCGAGATGTTCGTCGGCGTGGGCGCGGCCCGCGTGCGCGACATGTTCGAGCAGGCCAAGAAGAGCGCCCCCTGCATCATCTTCGTCGACGAAATCGACGCGGTCGGCCGCCATCGTGGCGCGGGCCTCGGCGGCGGCAACGACGAACGCGAGCAGACGCTGAACCAGATGCTCGTCGAGATGGACGGTTTCGAGACCAACCTCGGCGTGATCGTCATGGCGGCCACGAACCGCCCGGACATCCTCGACCCCGCGCTGCTGCGCCCGGGCCGCTTCGACCGCCAGGTCTACGTGACGCTGCCCGACGTGCGCGGCCGCGAGCAGATCCTCACCGTGCACATGCGCAAGGTGCCGGTCGGCCAGGACATCCGCGCCGACATCCTGGCGCGCGGCACCCCGGGCTTCTCGGGTGCCGACCTCGCCAACCTGGTGAACGAGGCCGCCCTGTTCGCCGCCCGCCGCAACGGCCGGGTGGTCGACATGGTCGACTTCGAGCGCGCCAAGGACAAGATCATGATGGGCCCCGAGCGGAAGTCCATGGTCATGCCCGAGGAAGAGCGCCGCAACACCGCGTACCACGAAGCCGGCCACGCCCTGGTGGCGCGCCTGCTGCCGAAGACCGACCCGGTCCACAAGGTCACCGTGATCCCGCGCGGCCGTGCCCTGGGTGTCACCATGCAGCTGCCGGAAGGCGACCGCTACAGCCTCGACAAGGAACGCATGCTCAGCACCATCTCCGTGCTGTTCGGCGGCCGCATCGCCGAGGAAGTGTTCATGAACCAGATGACCACCGGTGCCAGCAACGACTTCGAGCGTGCCACGCAGATCGCCCGCGACATGGTCACCCGCTACGGCATGACCGACGAGCTGGGCCCCATGGTCTACGCCGAGAACGAGGGCGAGGTCTTCCTCGGCCGTTCGGTGACCAAGCAGGTCAACGTGTCCGAGCAGACGATGCAGAAGGTCGACGGCGTGATCCGCCGCATCATCGACGAGCAGTACGGCATCGCCCGCAAGCTCATCGAGGACAACCAGGACAAGATGCACGCGATGGCCAAGGCGCTCCTCGAATGGGAAACCATCGACGCCGACCAGATCGACGACATCATGAACGACCGTCCGCCGCGTCCGCCGAAGGACTGGAGCACCGGCTCGAGCAAGCCGAGCGGCCCCACGCCGCCGGTGAACCCGGGCAGCGCCCCGGCCGCGGCCTGAGCGCGACCACGGCGATCCTGATCGCTTGACCACAACGGGGCTTCGGCCCCGTTGTTCATTGCGGCCCCTGTTTTCTCTTCGCTTCTTCCGCCCGATGTTCTGGCAAACCACTCGTTTTCGCATCGACCTGGGCCGACCCCGGGTGATGGGCATCGTCAACATCACCCCGGACTCGTTCTCCGACGGCGGGCAGCATGCCTCCACGGCCGCCGCGCTGCGCCATTGCGAGCGGCTGATCGAGGAGGGGGCCGACATCCTCGACATCGGCGGGGAATCCAGCCGCCCGGGTTCGGACCCGGTCTCGCTCGAGGACGAACTGGCCCGCGTGCTGCCGGTGCTGCGCGACGCCGCCCGGCTCGGCGTGCCGCTGTCCATCGACACCTACAAGCCCGGCGTGATGCGCGCGGCGCTCGACCTGGGCGTGGACATCGTCAACGACATCGCGGCGCTCGGCCAGCCGGGCGCCCTGGAGGTGGTGGCCTCGCACCCGTCCTGTGGTGTGTGCCTGATGCACATGCGGGGCGAGCCCAAGACCATGCAGGCCGAGGAGCCGGTCTACGGCGACGTCGTGGCCGAGGTGGCGGCGTTCCTGCGGGAGCGGGCCGATGCCGTGCGGGCGGCCGGGGTGGCCGCGGAGCGCATCACCCTCGACCCGGGCATTGGCTTCGGCAAGACGTCCGCCCACAACCTGGCGCTGCTCGCCCGCCAGCGGGAACTGCTGCCCCTCGGGTATCCGCTGCTGGTGGGCTGGTCGCGCAAGCGTACCCTCGGTGAGGTGACCGGCCGCCCGGTGGGCGATCGTGTGGCCGCCAGTGTCGCGGCCGCCCTGGCCAGCGTGAACCACGGGGCCCGCATCGTCCGCGTCCACGACGTGGCCGCCACGGCCGACGCCCTCAAGGTGTGGGGGGCCGCCGGTTCGGGGGATGCTGCGGCCTCCTGAGTGCCGCACAATCCACGCCCACGGCGCCCCACGCCTCCAGACTCTTCAGCGGACAACACAAGATGAGCAGAACCTATTTCGGCACCGACGGCATCCGTGGCACGGTGGGCCAGTCCCCCATCACCCCCGATTTCATGCTCCGCCTCGGCAATGCCGTCGGCCGGGTGCTGAAATCCAGCATCGACCGTCCCACCGTGCTGATCGGCAAGGACACGCGCATTTCCGGCTACATGATCGAATCGTCGCTCGAGGCCGGTTTCGCCTCGGCAGGGGTCGATGTGCTGCTGACCGGTCCGCTGCCCACCCCGGGCGTGGCCTACCTGACGCGCGCGCTGCGTCTGGACCTGGGCGTGGTGATCAGCGCCTCGCACAACGCGTACCCGGACAACGGCATCAAGTTCTTCTCCGCCAGCGGTGAAAAGCTGCCCGATGAATGGGAGATCCAGGTCGAAGCCGCGCTGAAGCAGGAACCCGAATGGGTCGCGTCGGCCCAGCTCGGCAAGGCGCGCCGCCTGGAGGCCGCCCGCGGCCGCTACGTGGAGTTCTGCAAGAGCACCTTCGCGAACGACCTGTCCCTGAAGGGCCTGAAGATCGTCGTCGACGCCGCCCATGGCGCGGCGTACCAGACGGCCCCCGAGGTGTTCCACGAGCTGGGCGCCGAGGTGATCTGCATCGGCTGCAGCCCGGACGGCGTCAACATCAACGCCAACTGCGGGGCCACATCGCCGGCGGCGCTCGTGGCGGCCGTCAAGGAACACAAGGCCCACTACGGCGTGGCGCTCGACGGCGACGCCGACCGCCTGCAGATGGTGGACGGCGAGGGCCGCCTCTACAACGGCGACGAGCTGCTGTACGTGATGGTGGCCGACCGGCTGCTCCAGGGGCAGCGGGTTCCGGGCGCCGTGGGCACGCTGATGACCAACATGGCCGTCGAGGTGGCCCTGAAGGCGCGCGACGTCGAATTCGTGCGCGCGAAGGTCGGCGACCGCTACGTGCTGGAGGAGCTGGCCAGCCGCGGCTGGCTGCTGGGCGGGGAGGGCTCCGGCCACCTGCTGGCCCTGGACCGCCACACCACCGGCGACGGCATCGTGAGCTCCCTGCAGATCCTGCAGGCCGTGGCCCGCAGCGGCAAGACGCTGGCCCAGCTGCTGGACGGTGTGACGCTGTTCCCGCAGACGCTCGTCAACGTGCGCCTGAAGCCGGGCCAGGACTGGAAGGCCACGCCGGGCCTCGCCGCCGAGCAGGCCGCGGTGGAGAAGGAACTGGGCAACAACGGCCGCCTGCTGATCCGGCCGTCGGGCACGGAGCCCCTGGTGCGCGTGATGGTGGAGGCGCGCGACCCGAAGGTGGCGCAGGCCAGCGCCGAGCGCCTGGCCAACCTGCTGCGCGCCTGACGCGGCGCCTGCCGCTTCGGCGGCAGGCCGGAAACGAAACCGGCCGCACGAGGCGGCCGGGGAGGGAAGCGGGCCGCGGGAGCGGCCCGATGTCCTTCGGTTCTGCTTACTTCGCCGCCGGCGGGGTCAGCACGCGGTCGATCACGTGCACGACACCGTTGGTGGCCTTCAGGTCGGGCGTCGTCACGACAGCGTCTTCGATCGTGATGAAAGTACCGGACTTGGAGAGGGCCACGTTGGCGCCATTCAGGGTCGGGGCGTTGCCGTTGCGCACGTTGTCGGACGTCATGGTGCCCGGCACCACGTGGAACTTGAGCAGGGCGACAACGCGGGCCTTGTCCTTCGACAGGGATTCCCACGCCTTGGCCGGAACGGCCTTGAACGCGTCGTCCGTCGGGGCGAACACCGTGAACGGGCCGGCGGCGTTGAGCGCGTCGGTCAGGCCGTTGTCGACGATGAGCTTGTTCAGGGTGGACAGCTGCGGGGTTTCGGCGATGGTCTGCGCCACGGTCTTCGGAGCGGGGGTCGAGGCGCAGCCCACGAGGAACAGGGCAGCGGCGGCCGTGCTGGCGAGGAGCCAGGAGCGTTTTTTCATCATGTCAGGAACTCCTAAGGGTAAAGAACCCGGGCCGGCGCCATCCCCGACGCTCATTCCCGGGACTGTGATGGAGCTTATGGATGCCATGTGACAACTCCGTGAATGTCGAATGACAATCAAGGTCCGGTGCTTTATGACAATTGAGGATCCGAGTTGTCATTTCATTGTCACAGAGGACTTTTACAGTTCGCTGCATCCCCCTCAGTCAGTATGCATGAAAGGTATGCAAATGAACTTTCCCCTGATCCGAACCGCCGTGGCACTGGCAATGACCGTGGGTGCCAGCGCGGCCATGGCCCAGGACGTGACCGGCGCCGGCGCGAGCTTCCCGGCTCCCCTGTATGCCAAGTGGGCTGATTCGTACAACAAGGCCACCGGCGCCCGCATCAACTACCAATCCGTCGGCTCTGGTGCCGGCATGAAGCAGATCCGTGGCAAGACGGTCGACTTCGGCGCTTCCGACGCCCCCCTGAAGGACGACGAGCTGGCCAAGGACGGCCTCGTGCAGTTCCCCACCGTCATCGGTGGCGTGATCCCCGTCGTGAACATCAAGGGCATCGCTGCCGGCCAGATCAAGCTGACGGGCCAGGCCCTCGGCGACATCTACCTCGGCAAGATCACCAAGTGGAACGACCCGGCGCTGACCGCGCTGAACCCGGGCGTGCCGCTGCCGGATGCCACCATCTCCGTGGTCCGCCGCGCCGACGGCTCGGGCACCAGCTTCATCTTCACGAACTACCTGTCGAAGGTGAACGCCGAGTGGAAGGCCAAGGTCGGCGAAGGCACCGCCGTGAACTGGCCCACCGGCGCGGGCGGCAAGGGCAACGAAGGCGTGTCGGCCTTCGTGCAGCGCCTGCCGAACTCGATCGGCTACGTCGAGTACGCCTACGTCAAGCAGAACAAGATGACGTACACCCAGCTGAAGAACAAGGACGGCAACTTCGCCTCGCCGGACGACGCCGCCTTCAAGTCGGCCGCCGCCGGTGCCGACTGGGCCAAGTCGTTCTACCAGGTGCTGACCGAGCAGCCGGGCAAGGATTCGTGGCCCATCACCGGCGCCACGTTCATCATGATGCACAAGGCGCAGGACAAGCCGGCTTCGGCCTCCGCAGCCCTGAAGTTCTTCGAGTGGGCGTACGCCAACGGCGACAAGTCCGCCGGCGACCTCGAGTACGTCGCGCTGCCGGAAGCCGTGAAGAACCTGGTGCGCAAGCAGTGGGGCGACATCAAGGGCGCCGACGGCAAGGCCATCGCGTTCAAGTGATCGACCCGGGGCGCCGGATCCGTTGGGGGTCCGGCGCCCTGACAACCGAATACCGGAGGCGCCGTGGCCGCTACACTCCCCGCATCGCATTACGACAACGACAAGATGTCCCGTTCCGAACCCACGGGGCGGCCCCCCGAGACCCGCAAGTCGGCCCCGTGGGCTGACACGGTCTTTTCGGCACTCGCCCATGGCGCAGCCATCCTCACGCTGCTGCTGCTCGCCGGCATCATCGTGTCGCTGCTGGTCGGCGCCGCGCCGTCCATCAAGGCCTACGGCCTGAGCTTCCTCTGGACCAGCGACTGGGATCCCGTCCAGAACAAGTACGGCGGCCTGGTCATGATCTACGGCACGCTGATGACCTCGTTCATCGCGCTGCTCATCGCCGTGCCGGTCAGCTTCGGCATCGCGCTCTTCCTCACCGAACTCTCGCCCAACTGGCTCCGCCGCCCGCTGGGCATCGCCGTCGAACTGCTCGCCGCCGTGCCGTCCATCGTGTATGGCATGTGGGGCCTGCTGGTGTTCAGCCCGGTGCTGGCCACCTACGTGCAGCAGCCGCTGCAATCGCTGTTCGCCGGCGTGCCGGTGCTGTCGACCCTCGTGTCCGGCGCCCCCGTGGGCATCGGCATCCTGTCGGCCGGCATCATCCTCGCCATCATGATCATCCCCTTCATCGCGTCGGTGATGCGCGACGTGTTCGCCGTCACCCCCCCGATGCTGAAGGAATCGTCGTACGCCCTCGGGTCCACCACCTGGGAAGTCGTGTTCAAGGTCGTGCTGCCGTACACCAAGACCGGTGTCATCGGCGGCATCATGCTCGGCCTCGGCCGCGCCCTCGGCGAAACCATGGCCGTCACGTTCGTGATCGGCAACTTCAACCAGCTCAACAGCCTGTCGCTGTTCGAGGCCGCCAACAGCATCTCCTCCGCCCTGGCCAACGAGTTCGCCGAAGCGGGTGAAGGCCTGCACCAGGCCTCGCTGATCTACCTGGGTCTCGTGCTGTTCTTCATCACCTTCGTGGTGCTGTCGCTGTCGCGCCTGCTGCTGGCCCGCCTCAAGAAGAACGAAGGAGCCCGCACGTGAGCGCCACCCCCTCCACCGACGGCTTCATCCGCATGGACGAAGCGCGGCTCTCGAAGCACCGCCGCCGCAAGGCCGTCAACGGCGTCGCGCTGACCCTGTCGATGGGTGCGATGGCCTTCGGGATCTTCTGGCTGTTCTGGATCCTGTTCGAGACCATCGGCCTCGGCATCGGCGGCCTGAACCTGTCGACGTTCACCGAGATGACCCCGCCCCCGATGGCCGACAGCGGCGGCCTCGCCAACGCGATCTTCGGCTCGCTCGTGATGGTCGGCCTCGCCACCTTCGTGGGCGCCCCGATCGGCGTGCTGGCCGGCATCTACCTCGGCGAGTACGGCCAGAAGACCTGGCTCGGCGGCACGGTGCGTTTCATCAACGACATCCTGCTGTCGGCACCGAGCATCGTGATCGGCCTGTTCATCTACACGGTGGTCGTGTCGCAGTTCAAGTCCTTCTCGGCCATCGCCGGCATCCTGGCCCTGGCCCTGATCGTGATCCCGGTCGTCATCCGCACCACCGAGAACATGCTGACGCTGGTGCCCAACGCGCTGCGCGAAGCCGCCTACGCGCTCGGCACGCCCAAGTGGCGCGTCATCCTGACCATCACGCTGAAGTCGGCCCGCGCCGGCGTCATCACCGGCATCCTGCTGGCCCTGGCCCGCATCGCCGGCGAAACCGCGCCGCTGCTGTTCACCGCGCTGTCGAACCAGTTCTGGACCTCGAGCCTGACCGAGCCGATGGCCAGCCTGCCCGTGACGATCTTCAAGTTCGCCATGAGCCCGTATGAAAACTGGCAGAAGCTCGCCTGGGCCGGCGTCTTCCTGATCACGGTCGGTGTGCTCGCGCTCAACATCCTGGCGCGCGTGCTCTTCCGTCACAAGAACTGATTTCCGAGGGAACACCTTCCATGGACACCAAAGTCGAATTCCCCGTCACCGACGCGCCGAAGCTGTCGGTCCGTGATCTGAACTTCTATTACGGCGCCTTCCACGCGCTCAAGCACATCAACCTCGACATCCCCGAGAAGAAGGTCACCGCCTTCATCGGCCCGTCGGGCTGCGGCAAGTCGACGCTGCTGCGCACCTTCAACCGCATGTTCGAGCTCTACCCCGAACAGCGCGCCGAAGGCTCCATCACCATCGACGGCGAGAACATCCTCAAGAGCCGCCAGGACGTGTCGCTGATCCGCGCCAAGATCGGCATGGTCTTCCAGAAGCCCACGCCGTTCCCGATGTCGATCTACGACAACATCGCCTTCGGCGTGCGCCTGTTCGAGACGCTGCCGCGTGTCGAGATGGACGAACGTGTCGAGTGGGCCCTGAAGAAGGCCGCGCTGTGGAACGAGGTGAAGGACAAGCTGAACCAGAGCGGTTCGGGCCTGTCGGGCGGCCAGCAGCAGCGCCTGTGCATCGCGCGCGGCATCGCGATCAAGCCCGAGGTGCTCCTGCTCGACGAGCCGTGCTCGGCGCTGGACCCCATCTCCACCGGCAAGATCGAGGAACTGATCCACGAGCTGAAGGACGACTACACGGTCGTCATCGTGACGCACAACATGCAGCAGGCGGCCCGCTGCTCGGACTACACCGCGTACATGTACCTCGGTGACCTGATCGAGTTCGGTCCCACCTCCGAACTCTTCATGAAGCCGAAGAAGAAGGACACCGAGGACTACATCACGGGTCGCTTCGGCTGACCCCGGACCAGGAGGCAACGGACATGACGGACAAACACCTTTCCACGCAATTCGACAGCGAACTGAGCGGCATCTCCACGCGGGTGCTCGAGATGGGCGGCCTGGTCGAATCCCAGGTGGCGCAGGCGGTCTACGCGCTCTCGCACTTCAGCGGCGACATCGCGAGCGAAGTGCTGCGCAACGAAGAGCGCGTCAACACGATGGAAGTCGAGATCGACCACGACCTCTCGACCATCATCGCCCGGCGCCAGCCCACCGCGCGCGACCTGCGCCTGCTGATCGCCATCTCGAAGACCATCGCGAACCTCGAGCGCGTGGGCGACGAAGCCGCCCGCATCGCCCGCACGGTGCAGCGCCTGATCAACACTGGCGTCTCGAGCCGCCTCCGCCTCCCGGTCAACGACCTGGCGTACGAAGCCGAGCTGGCCATCTCCCAGCTGCGCAAGGCGCTCGACGCCTTCGCGCGCCTCGACACGCAGAAGGCGGTCGAAGTGCTCAAGCAGGACGACCAGATCGACCAGGAGTTCGACGGCCTGATGCGCAAGCTCATCACGTACATGATGGAAGACCCGCGCACGATCTCCTCCAGCATCGACCTGGTGTTCGTCGCGAAGGCCATCGAGCGTGTGGGCGACCACGCGAAGAACCTCGCCGAAGTCATCATCTACATCGTCAAGGGCACCGACGTCCGTCACAACACCGTGGCAGCCGTCGAGTCCATGGTGAAATGACCGGACGCGGGAGAAACTTCGCATGAGCCAAGTCCTGGTTGTCGAAGACGAGTCGGCGATTGCCGAACTGATGTCCATCAACCTGCGCCACGCCGGCTACGAGGTGGTCATCGCCACCACGGCCGACGAGGCACTGCTGCAGGTCGACCGCGTGCTGCCCGACCTGATCGTCCTCGACTGGATGCTGCCGGGCCAGTCCGGCCTGTCGCTCGCGAAGCGGTGGCGTTCCCAGGCGCGCACGCGCGACCTGCCCATCATCATGCTGACGGCGCGGGCCGAGGAGTCCGACAAGATCTCCGGTCTCGACGCCGGTGCGGACGACTACCTGACCAAGCCGTTCTCCACGCACGAGCTGATGGCGCGCATCCGCGCCGTGCTGCGCCGCAAGGCCCCCGAGGCCCTCGACGCCGCGGTGGAAGTGGGCGCGCTGCGCCTCGACCCGGCCACGCGCCGGGTGTCGCGCGAATCTCAGGAAGTGCGCCTGGGCCCTACGGAGTTCCGGCTGCTGCACTTCTTCATGACCCATCCGGAGCGGGTCCACAGCCGTTCGCAGTTGCTCGACCGGGTGTGGGGCGACCACGTGTTCATCGAGGAACGCACCGTGGACGTCCACGTGAAGCGGCTGCGCGAAGCGCTGTCGCCGGTGAACTGCGCCAACATGATCGAGACGGTCCGCGGTGCCGGCTACCGCCTGACCCAGCAGCTCCAGCCCGTGTCGGCCTGACATGCCTCCTTTTTCGAGCGGGACCCGATGACCTGGTTGTTTCCCCGATTCCTGGCCAGCGTGTTGGCCATGGTGGTGGGCGGCGTGATCGGCTACCTCTCGGGGGATCACGTCCATGCGCCGCTCATCGGCGCGTTGCTGGGCGGTGCGGTGGGGGTCGGCGTGATCGCGCTGATCGACACCATCCGCGGCTACCGGCTGATCCACTGGCTGGCCGGCTCGCAGGAAGAGGCCGCGCCGCGCGACACCGGCTTCTGGGGCGAGATCGGCTACCGGGTGGAGCGCTCCATCCGCAGCCGCGAGCGTGGCACCGAGCAGGAGCGCGTGCGACTCGAGCAGTTCCTGTCGGCCATGGAGGCCTCGCCCAACGGCATCCTGCTGCTGGACAGCAACGACCAGATCACCTGGTGCAACTCGGTGGCCGCGGACCATTTCGGCCTTCACCCCGAGCGCGACCGCCTGCAGCCCGTCACCAACCTCGTGCGGGCCCCCGGTTTCGTGGCGGCCCTGCAGCGGCCCGACACGGCCGAGCCCATCACGGTGAACGACCTGCGGGCGCGCAGCACGCTGTCGATTGCCATCCGAACGTACGGCGAGGGCTTGCGCCTGGTGCTGTCGCAGGACGTGACCCAGCGCGAGCGTGCCGACGCGATGCGCCGCGACTTCGTCGCGAACGTGTCCCACGAGATCCGATCACCGCTGACCGTGGTGGCCGGCTTCATCGAGACCATGGGCAGCCTGCCGCTCACCGAAGTCGAGCGCAAGCGGGTGCTGATGCTGATGGGGCAGCAGACCCAGCGCATGCAGACGCTGGTGGCCGACCTGCTGACACTCGCGCAGCTCGAAGGCAGCCCGCGCCCGCCCAGCGACCGCTGGGTGCCGCTGTCGAAGCTGCTGGCCCAGTCGCAGGCCGACGCCACCGCGCTGTCGGCCGGCCGCCACGTGCTGACCTTCCCGTCCGACTGCCCGGTGCAGGTCGCCGGCAACGAGCCCGAACTGCTCAGCGCGCTCACCAACATCGTGAACAACGCCGTGCGCTACACGCCGGAGGGCGGTCGCATCACCGTGACCTGGCGCAGCCGCGACGACGGCTCCGGCGAGGTGGCCGTGACCGACACGGGCATCGGTGTCGAACGCGAACACATCCCGCGCCTCACCGAACGCTTCTACCGCGTCGACGGCAGCCGTTCGCGGGACACGGGCGGCACCGGCCTCGGCCTGTCGATCGTCAAGCACGTGATCCAGCGCCATGGCGGCGAACTGGAAGTGACGAGCGAGATCGGCAAGGGCTCGCGGTTCGCGCTGCTGCTGCCGGCGGCGCGCGTCCGGGTGCCGGCACCGCGCACGCAGGCCGGCGAACGCGCGGCGGCTTGAACGCTGTCGTCATCCCGGCGAAGGCCGGGACCCCGGGCCGATGCGGTAGGGCCCGGCCTTCGCCGGGATGACTCATTTCGGGGTGTCAGCGCGCCGCGAGCCGCGTGCGCCTGTAGACCGCCACGATGGTGTCCCGATCCGTCGGCCGCACCTCCCGGGCCACCAGCGTCCAGCCGGCGCTGACCGCCGGCCGGTCCGTGCGGGTCTCCGAGACGAACAGCACCTCGCAGTCGGACGACTGCTCGTTGTTCACCGCATCCACGTCGAAGCCGCCGAAGTACTCGACGGCCGCGATCAGGCCGCGGTTCATGCCCGGCGCGATGATGCAGGCCCCTGGCGGCACGTGCTGCGAGACGCGGCTCACGAGCGGCTGGTAGCTGCGGGCGTAGTCGAGCGCGGGTAGCCACAGCGTCATGGCCAGCAGCCAGCACAGGGCCACGCCGCTCGCCGGCAGCACGAGGCTCTTCCACAGCGGATGGCGGTTGCGGCCCGTGCGCCATTGCACGAGCCACAGCCAGGCGGCCGTGCCGAGCAGCGCGAGCACCAGCGCGATCCAGGAGAACGACGGCGTGAAGCCCGGCGCCAGCTTGGCGATGTTCGCCGCCTGCTTCGCCGGCCAGCCCGTCTGCATGGCCAGGTACATGACCCAGACGAACAGCGCGCTGATGGTGAAGAAGAACACCGAGAACCAGTCGAGGGCTGCCGCGGTGCTGCGCTGGAGCGTGGGCAGGATGAACGCGGCCAGCACGGCCAGCGGGGGCAGGGCGAGCATCAGGGCGCGGTCGGAGCCGCCCATCGACAGGCAGGCCACCAGCGCGACCAGGGCGCTGCTGAGGGGCACCGAGATGTGCCGGTTCAGCAGGTGCTTGCGCCAGCGCCACAGCGTCCACAGCGCGAGCGGCCAGGTGGGCCAGAGGAACCACAGGAACTGGCGCAGCAGCGAGCCGATGGACCCGAGGCGGTCGTAGCCCTTGAGCCGCAGGCCCCAGGCGCCGAACACCGTGGCGGCCAGCGCGGCGAGCACCAGCGCGACGACCAGCCAGACGACCAGGCGCCGCACCGACTCGTAGCTGGACCGGCGGCACAGCACGATGCCGGCGACGCCCAGCGTGATGGCGATGGTGGGCGCGCCGCTGGCGGCCATCACTGGCAGCGAGCACAGTGCGGCGACCCGGGGTTCCCACGAGCGGAACGGCGCAGCGGCCATGGCGTAGAGGAACAGCGCGACCCCGGCCAGCTGCCCGAGCTCGGGCGTGGTCTCGTGGCCGAGTTGCAGCAGGCCGAGCGACGCGATCAGGGCGAGCAGGGCGCCGTCGGCCAGCGCCCGGGCGTAGTCGACCGGTTTGGCCTCGCCGCCGAAGGCGAACGGCAGCGGCTGGGCGGCTTCGGTGCGGGCGAGGTGGAAGGTGCTGTACCAGGTCAGCATCATCACGATGCCGAGCAGCAGGGCGAAGGGAATGCGGGCCGCCAGCGGTGCACCGATCCACGGCCCCAGCAGTTCGATGAATCCCGCGCCCACCCAGTACGGCAGCAGGGCGCCGTCGGCCGGCAGGCCGCCGATGGTGGGCATCAGCCAGGAGCCGTGGCCCTTGGCGAGGCTCATCATGTAGCCGAACGCGGTGATGTCGGCGCTTTTCCAGGGGTCGCGGCCGAACAGGCCCGGCAGCAGGTAGGCCGCGCACAACAGCAGCAGCGCGACCCGCGGCAGGCGCGTGGCCGCGCGTTCGGTGACGAGGGCGGGGTTCGGCGAGTTCAAGGAGTCAGCGTGTCACAAAGGTCGTGATGATGCCGCAAGCCGGCGGGGAGGGCCCGGATGCCGATGCGGAAATACGGCGGATGCGAAGCAGCAACAGGCGCCGGACAACAAAAAAGGCAGCCTGAGCTGCCTTTTCCGTTTTGCCGCAAGCTGCATCGCAGCCCGAAGAATCACTTCTTCAGGTGGGCGAACTTGTTGCGGAACTTCTCGACGCGGCCGCCCAGCGAGTCCACGCTCTTCTGCGTGCCGGTGTAGAAGGGGTGCGATTCGCTCGTGGTTTCGAGCTTGAACAGCGGCACTTCACGGCCGTCGTCGAGCTTGATGGTTTCCTTCGTCTGGGCGCACGAGCGCGTCACGAACTTGAAACCGTTCGACAGGTCCACGAAGCAGACGTCGCGGTAGTTGGGGTGAATGCCTTCTTTCATCGGAAAACCTTTTATCGCTGGTGAACCCGGAAGCCACGCCGAACCGTTCGGCGCACTTTCCAGAATGCGGGAAACCGCAGATTATAGCGTCACAAAACCGCCTCGCGCCACTATTTGCAGGCGAGGGGCCTCGATGCGCGGGCGTCAGCCGCCGCGGCGCATCATGTCGAAGAAGTCCAGGTTGGTCTTCGTCGACTTCATCTTGTCGAGGATGAACTCCATCGCCTCGATCTCGTCCATCGAGTACAGCAGCTTGCGCAGGATCCAGGTCTTCTGGAGGATTTCCGGCTTCAGCAGCAGTTCCTCGCGGCGCGTGCCCGACTTGTTCAGAAGGATCGACGGGTAGACCCGCTTCTCGGCCATGCGGCGATCCAGGTGGATTTCGCAGTTGCCGGTGCCCTTGAACTCTTCGTAGATGACTTCGTCCATCCGGCTGCCGGTGTCGACCAGCGCGGTGCCGATGATGGTGAGCGAGCCGCCTTCCTCGATGTTGCGCGCCGCGCCGAAGAAGCGCTTGGGGCGCTGCAGCGCGTTGGAGTCGACACCGCCGGTGAGCACCTTGCCCGAAGACGGCAGCACGTTGTTGTACGCGCGGGCGAGGCGGGTGATGGAGTCGAGGAGGATGACCACGTCCTTCTTCATCTCGACCAGGCGCTTGGCGCGCTCGATCACCATCTCGGCCACCTGCACGTGGCGGGCCGCGGGTTCGTCGAAGGTGGAGCTGATGACCTCGCCGCGCACGGTGCGCTGCATTTCCGTGACTTCTTCCGGGCGCTCGTCGACGAGCAGCACGATCAGGTAGACGTCGGGGTAGTTGGCCGTGATGGCATGGGCCAGGTTCTGCATCATCACCGTCTTGCCGCTCTTGGGCGGGGCGACGAGCAGCGCGCGCTGGCCCTTGCCCAGCGGGGCGATGAGGTCGACGATGCGGCCGGTGATGTTTTCCTCGGCCTTGATGTCACGCTCGAGACGGAACTGTTCCTTCGGGAACAGCGGCGTCAGGTTCTCGAACATGATCTTGTGCTTGCTTTCCTCCGGGGTCAGGCCGTTGACACGGTCGACCTTCACGAGGGCGAAGTAGCGCTCGCCGTCCTTCGGTACCCGCACTTCACCTTCGATGGCATCGCCGGTGTGGAGGTTGAAGCGGCGGATCTGGCTGGGCGACAGGTAGATGTCGTCGGTGGACGCCATGTAGCTCGCGTCCGGCGCGCGCAGGAAGCCGAAGCCGTCGGGCAGCACTTCGAGCACACCGTCGCCGAAGACCTGCTCGCCCCCCTTGGCGCGCTTTTTCATGATCGCGAACATCAGCTCCTGCTTGCGCATGCGCGTGACGGCGTCGATTTCCAGTTCCTCGCCCATCTTGATGAGCGCGGAAACGTGGAGGGCTTTCAGTTCTGACAGGTGCATGGGTGGGGACCCTGGGGTGAAGCCAGTCGGGCGGATGCGCACAGGCGCGGCCCGGTGAAAGGTTCCGGGCAAACGCCCGGGCGAACGGAAAAGCTGGGGAGGGGGGCCGAACCCGAACGCCGCGTGATCCGTGGATCGATGCCTGGCGGGCCGGGTGGCAGAACTTCAGGCGATGAAGAGGGGCGCGCCGGCTTCAGCGGGCCCCGGCTCCATCGCGGTTGGGAGGATTATAGATGACCGTCGAGGAAGGCCGTCAACTGGGCTTTCGACAGGGCGCCGACTTTCGTGGCGGCCAGCTGACCGTCCTTGAACAGCATCAGCGTGGGGATGCCACGGATGCCGAACTTCGCCGGGACGTCGCGGTTCTCGTCGACGTTCATCTTGGCGATCTTCAGCCGACCGTCGTAGTCCTTCGACACTTCGTCGAGGATCGGGGCGATCATCTTGCAGGGGCCGCACCACTCGGCCCAGTAGTCGACCAGCACGGGTTGGCCGGCCTGGAGCACGTCGCTGTCGAAGGAAGCGTCCGTGGTGTGTTTGATCAGTTCGCTGCTCATGGTCATGTCCTAAAGCATGGGCCACCTGGCGAGAGGCCAAGTGGAACGGTTGGGCAATTTTGACACAAAGGTTCACCCGCCGTATCCGGGCGACCCCGGCGGCGTGCCTATGGTGGCGATAGCGCGGGCTTCGCAGCACGGCCGTGCGGTCGGTCGGAACGGGAATTAGGGCCGGTTTCACGCAGTTCATTTGCGCTTGCTCACCCGGCAGCCGGGGTCCAATAGGCCAGTCCCTCAGATTTCGAATTCGTCCGCTGCGCCCGATGTCCGCTCCCGAAACCACTGCTGCTGCCAAGCCGGCCCCTACACGGGCGTTCGGCCGCTTCGAACTGCGCCGGCTGCTGGGCAAGAGCGTGCGCAGCATGTCGTGGCTCGCGTTCGATCCGCGTGCGCAGCAGGAAGTCATGCTCACGATGCCGCGCACGCAGCCCGCCGACGAGGCCGCGCTGCAGGTGTGGAAGGGCGAGACGGAGCGTGCCTCTCGGCTGAACCACCCGAACCTCGCGCACGTCGTCGAGATCGGCGTGCACGAGCACTGGCCGTACGTCTCGGTCGACCGCCAGCTGGGCGAGACCCTCGGCGAGCGCCTGGAAGCCCAGCGCAACCTCGCCCCGGGCGACGCGGTCGACTGGACCATCCAGCTGCTCGAAGGCCTCGCCTTCGCGCATCAGGCCGGCCTCGCCCACGGCGACATCCAGCCGCACCAGGTGATCGTGAGCGACCAGGGTGTCGTGCGCGTGATGGGCCTCGCCGCCTGCGGCGTCACCTACGCCGCCGAGCCCGGTGGCCGCTCGACCCCGGTGGATGCCAACGGCCTGCAGGCCGGCCGCGCGGCCGCGCAGCGCGACGTGCTCACCGCGGGCCTGCTGCTGCACCTGATGCTGAGCGGCCAGCCCGCCCTCGACGAACCCGACACCGCCCGCGTGGTCGACCGCCTGCCGCCCGTGGGCCGCGACATCATCCGCCTGCCGTGGACCACGCCGCAGCCGGTGGCCGAAGGCCTGCGCGCCATCGCCAACCGCGCGACGGACCGCCAGGAACGCCAGCGTTACCACAACGCCCGCACGCTGCTCACCGCGCTCAACGGCTGGCGCGAGGCCGCCGCGAACGATTCGGGCGGCCCCCTCGCGCTGCTGCTCGACCGCCTCCACACCGTGGGCCACCTGCCGGCCTCGCCGGGTGTGGGCGCCCGCGTCGCCCGCCTCGCGATGGCCGAAGGCCAGCGCACCGACGAGATGGCCGCGCAGGTGCTCCAGGACATGGCCCTGAGCTTCGAACTGCTGCGCCACGTGAACTCCGCCCAGGTGCAGGGCACCCAGGCCTCCGGCGGCGCGCCCGTGCTGACGCTGCGCCGCGCCATCGCGCTCGTGGGCCTCAAGGGCCTGCGCCAGGCCGCCTCCGCGCTGCGCGCGTGGCCGGGGCCGCTGAACGAGACGAACGCGGCCGCGCTCGAACGCCTGATGGACCGCGTCCGCCTGGCCGGCCACGCCGCGCAACTGCTGCGGCCCCCGGGCTACGACCCCGAGGTCGTCTACCTCGTCACCATCCTGCAGAACCTCGGCCGCCTGCTCGTGCAGTACCACTTCCCGGACGAGGCCGAGCAGATCCGCGAACTGATGCAGACGCTGCCGCCGCCCGCGCCGGGCGAACCGGAACTGGCCGGCATGACCGAGGAAGCCGCCTCGTTCGCCGTGCTGGGCGTCGACACCGAACAACTGGGCGCCGCCGTCGCACGCCACTGGGGCCTCAACGACGAGGTGCTCCACATGGTGCGCCGCCTGCCCGCCGGCCGCCCGGTGCGGGGTGCCGACAGCGACGGCGACGTGCTGCGCCTGACCGGCAGCCTGGCCAACGAAGTGGTCGACCTCGTCACCACGCTGCCACCCACGAAGGTGGGCGCCGCGCTGGCCGCCGTCGCGCAGCGCCATGCGCGTGTGCTCGAGGTGACCGCGCGCGACATCGGTGAAGCCTTGCAGGCCGCCCGCAACGCGATGAAGGGCGGCACCGGCCCGGCCGTCGCCAGCACCCGGGGACTCGCGCCCGAACCGGTGGCCGCGCCGGCGGCACCGTCCGAATTCGCGCGCACGATGGCTGCGCGCAACGCCCACTGATCGACCGATTCCCATGGCTCTTCTCGCGCCCGCGCCCGTTGCCCAGCTGGGCCGCTTCGAGCTGCGCCGCCAGCTCGGGCGAGGTGCCCAGGCCACCGTGTGGCTCGCGTTCGACCCCCGCCTGGAGCGCGAGGTGGCCGTCAAGCTGATGCACGTGGGCGCCACCGTCAACGCCGCCAGCCCGTGGCTGCAGGAGGCGCGCAGCGTCAGCCGCCTGAACCATCCGCACATCGTGCCGCTCTTCGAGGCGGACATGCACGAGCAGCAGGCCTACCTCGTCTTCGAGTACGTCGCGGGGCAGACCCTCGCCGAGCGGCTGAAGTCGAAGGGCCCCATGCCCGCGCGCGAGGCGGCGCAGTTGATGGTCAACGTGCTCGACGCGCTGCAGACCGCTCACGCCGCCGGTGTCGTGCACCGCGACCTCAAGCCGTCGAACATCCTGCTCGACGACCAGTCCCGCGCCCGCGTGATGGACTTCGGCATCGCCGCCCGGGTCACCGACGCCGCGAAGCAGCAGGTGGTCGGCACGCCCGGCTACATGTCGCCGGAGGCCACGCACGGCGTCAAGCCGTCGCCGGCCATGGACGTGTTCTCGGCCGGCCTCGTGCTCGCCGAACTGCTGTCGGGCCGGCCGGTGATCGCCGAACGCGACCCGTTCCGCGCGATGTACCGCGTGGCCCACGAAGACCTGCGCCTGCCCGAACCCATGGGCGCCGACGTGGACGACGCGCTGCGCGCCATCGTCCAGCGCAGCATCGCGCGCGACGCGGCGAGCCGCCACGCCAGCGCGGCCGAGCTGCGCGACGCACTGCTGCAGTGGTTGAACCCCGCCGCCGTGACCGACGCGGCCGCGGGCAGCAGCGGCACGCTCGAGTTCCTGCTGCGCCGCATGCGGCACAAGACCGACTTCCCCGCGCTGTCCGACTCGGTGGGGCGCATCCAGCGCGTCGCGAACTCCGAGAACGAGAGCCTCGCCAGCCTGTCCGGCGAGATCCTGAAGGACGTCGCGCTCACCAACAAGCTGCTGCGCATGGTCAACACCGCGCACTACAGCCAGGCGGGCGGCGGCAGCATCAGCACGGTCTCGCGCGCGGTGGCCCTGATCGGGTTCGCCGGCATCCGCAACATGGCGCTGAGCCTCGTGCTGCTGGAGCACATGCACGACAAGGCGCACGCGAACCAGCTCAAGGAGGAGTTCCTCCGCTCTCTGATGGCGGGTTCGCTCGCCAACGAGCTGAGCAGCGGCGGCCGTGACGGCGAGGAAGCGTTCATCGGCGCGATGTTCCAGAACCTCGGCCGCCTGCTGACCGAGTTCTACTTCCCCGAGGAAGCCCGCCAGGTGCGCAGCCTGCGCGCCGCGCCCCCGCGGCCGGGCCTGCCCGCCGAGTCCGAGGACGCGGCGTCGTTCAAGGTGCTGGGCCTGAGCTTCGAGGAGCTCGGGGTCGGTGTCGCGAAGGCCTGGGGCCTGCCGGAAGGCCTGCAGCGCTGCATGCGCAAGCCGGGCGCCGAGGTGCCGTCGCGGGCGGGCGACAAACCCGGCGAGCGCCTGCGCTGGATCGCCTTCGTCTCGAACGAGGTCACCGACGTGCTGCTGCAGGCCGATGCCGGCCAGGCCAGCGCCGCCATCGCCCGGGTCGCCGAAAAGTACATGCGCGTGCTGGGCATCGGCGCGCGCGACATGCAGGCCGCCGCCGCGCTCGCGCAGCAGCGCGTGGCCGACCTCGCGCGGGCGATGGGCCTGCAGGTGCAGCCGGGCTCGCCCATGCGACGCCTGCTCGCCACGCACGGCAACGGCACCGGGTCGCCGGCGCCACACGACACGATCACCGAACACGCGCTGCACGCCACGATGCCCGCCGACGGCACCGCGCCGCAGGCCGGCACCATGGCCACGGGCGAGGGCGCCGCCGAGATGCTGGCCGCCGGCATCCAGGACATCACGAACACGATGGTGGAGGACTTCCGCCTCAACGAAGTGCTGCGCATGATCCTCGAGACCATGCTGCGCGCACTCGGCTTCCAGCGCATCGTCTTCTGCCTGCGCGACCCGAAGACCGAGACGCTCACGGGCCGCTTCGGCCTCGGGCACGGGGTCGAGAACGTGTCGCCGATCTTCAAGGTCGCGCTCAAGCCCGCGCCCGGCTCGCCGCCCGATCTCTTCTCCGCGGTGTGCCTGAAGGGCGCCGACACCCTCATCTCCGACACCTCCGTGGGCTCCATCGCATCGCGCCTTCCGGCGTGGTACGCCAAGTCCGTCAACGCGCCGGCCTTCCTGCTGCTGCCGCTGCTGATGAAGGGCGCGCCGTTCGCGCTCATCTACGCCGACAAGTCCGCCCCCGGTGGCATCGAGCTCGGCGAGAAGGAACTCTCGCTGCTGCGCACCTTGCGCAACCAGGCCGTGATGGCCTTCAAGCAGTCGAGCTGACCGCCTTTCTGCACGCGCATGCACTGCGCGTGATGCCGGTCACGCTATGGCCTTCGCGGCCGGGTCGAACGCGGGTATTCCCCTTGGTAAACGGGTGTGCAGCATTGTGAGAATCCACTCCGTCCCGCACCCCAAGAACCCGAAGACCACCGCAGACAACCGGAGAGAGTTGATGACACATCCGACCTGGACGCGCCGCCGCGCACTTCAATCCACCGCCGCCGCTGCCGCCGGCTCCCTGGCCTGGGGCTCCTCGTGGGCGCAGGACGCGAAGGAGATCCGCATCGGCCAGAGCTGCCACCTGACGGGCCCGCTGGCCCCCACGCTGTTGCTGCCCCTGAAGGGCCAGCAACTCGCGTTCGACGAGGTGAACAAGAAGGGCGGCATCGGGGGCAAGCCGGTGCGCCTGATCACGCTGGACGACGCATACGACCCGAAGAAGGCCGTGGAAAACACCGCCAAGCTGATCGACGATGAGAAGTGCGTCGCGCTCTTCGGTTACGCCAGCACGGCCAACGTGGCCGCGGTGCTGCCCATGCTGGCCGAGAAGAAGGTGCCGATGATCGGCGCCTACGGCGGCTCGCCGGTGCTGCGCGCCAAGCAGCACCCGTACTTCTTCACCACGATGGCGAGCTATCGCGACGAGGTGGTGCAGATGATCCGCAACCTCGTGACCACGCTGAAGACCCAGATCGGCGTCATCTACCAGAACCATGCCTTCGGCCAGCTGATGCTGCCGGTGGTGGAGGAAGTTGCCAAGGAGCTGGGCGCCACCATCGTCGGCAAGCAGTCGCTCGAGGTGAGCGGCGCGGATGCCGCGGCGTCGGCCCAGGCCCTCGCGGCCTCGAAGCCGCAGGCCGTGCTGCTGCTGGCCTTCGGTCCGTCCACCGTGCCGATGATCAAGGCCCTGCGCAACTACGTGGGCGTGCCGGTGTACGCGCTGTCCATCGCCAATGCGAAGCAGCTCGTGGCGGCCCTCGGCGAAGACGGCCGCGGCATGGCCTACACGCAGATCATCCCGTACCCGTGGCGCCAGACCAGCGCCGTCACGCGCGACTTCAACGCGGTGATGAAGACCGCGAACATCGACGTCGACTACGACCACTTCTACGGCTACCTGAACGCGCGCGTGCTCCTCGAAGGCCTCAAGCGCGCGGCGGCCAACAAGGCCCTGACGTCGGCGGGCGTGACGTCGGGCATGGAGTCCATCGGCAAGTTCGACATGGGCGGTTTCCCGCTCAACTTCGGCCCCACGCGCCACCACGGCTCGAACTTCGTGGAGATCACGATCGTGGGTCCGAACGGGAAGTACATGCGGTGACCTGACCAGGTTTGCGAGGAGGAGAGGGCAGGTAGAGAGAGAGCCCCAGGAGAAGAGAAAGGACGCGCCCGGCCGCCTCGCGGTGGCCGGGCGCTCCTTATTCGTGCGTCCGTGCAGGGTGGACGCGGCGATGTCCTACACGCGCGTGGCCCCGCGGCCCCTGGTCCGCCCCGGCGCCTGCGGCCTATCGTTGCGCCATCAGGGGCGTCGCCCCTGCAACGACGGGAGCCCAGGGCATGAAGCTGAACATCGGGAATGGCCGTGTGCGCGACGACAGCGACATCGAGGCCTTCAACCTGTACGACGAGGCCGCCATCGACGAGGCCCGCCACGAACTGCGCGCGAAGGTGATCCGCCAGCGCCGACAGGGCGGTGACGGCGGGCGCGACGGCTCCCGGGTGTCCCGCAGCGTGCGCCGCCAGGGCAACGGAGGGCGCCATGGCCGATGACCGCAAGCCGGGTGGCCAGACCCGCCCGGTGCACCAGCCCCAGGGCAAGGACCGCGACCCGATGGACGAGTCCGCGCCCCGCCTCCCGCACGAGCACGACGAATCGTCCGACAGCCAGCAGAGCGAACCGCGTCCCGAGATGCGCCAGGCGCACGACGACGTGGTGTCCGGCAAGGTCGACACCGACCGGGGCACGCCGTCGAACGAGGCGTACCAGAAGCAGAAGCGGCCGTGACGCTTTCTGTCAGCGGCCTCCGACACCACGACAAGCTCGCCGCTGCTACGTCTCGAAGGTCCTCGTTCTTACGATGAGGACCATCATGAAAAGCGATTCGAGACACGCGATGCAAGCGAACCCCCGGGCCCACTGCGCCCACTACATGGTCCTGCTGGGCCCCTCCGACGCACCCCGCGCGCTGCTGTTCAACGGCGAGTGCCACTACCTCGCCGAGGTGTTCGACGACGACGGCATGGTCGTCGACCAGCTCGTCCGGTGCAGCACGGTCTGCCCGAAGCCGGCCGACCTGATGTTCGATGACGTGCGCCCGGCCCCGGCCGCCGTCAACCCGGATGCGGTACGCTGTTTCGCCCTCGGCTGACAGCACCCCGCCCATGACCCTCACCAAGACCCTGACGGCGTACGCCGTCACCGCGATCGTCCTGTTCGCCATCGACATGGTGTGGCTGCGCGTGATCGCGATGAACTGGTACCAGCAGGGCATCGGCCATCTGATGACCGCCGACGTGAAGCTCTGGGCCGCCGGACTCTTCTACCTCCTGTACCCGGTGGGGCTCGTGCTGTTCGCCGTGGGCCCGGGCGCCGACGCCCCGCTGTGGCGCACTGCCGCGCTGGGCGCCGCCTTCGGCTTCTTCGCGTATGCGACTTACGACCTCACGAACCTCGCCACGCTCAAGGGCTGGCCGCTGGGCCTGGCCGCGGCCGACGTGGCATGGGGCACGTTCGCCAGCGCGGTGGCCGCCACCGCGGGGCGGTGGGTGGCCCCGCACGTGGGGTGACCGCTACAGGCGGCTGACGTGCACCCGCGGCACGCCGTCCGGCGTGCCGATCGCGGCCTGCACGGCCGCGCCCGCGCGCAGCAGTTCAGTCTCCTCCCGCCAGCGCCCGTACAGCTGGACCCCGATGGGTAGGCCGTCGTCCCCCGGCCCCGTCGGCAGCACGAGGGCGGGCAGCCCCGTCTCGTTGGCCGGAATGGTGTAGCGGCCGCTGTCGAGGAACCGCTGCAGGAACGTGTCGAAGTCGTGCGCGAGGGCCGGCGACCAGTCGCCGTTCGCGGGCGGCGTCGCATACGGGAACGCGGGCATCAGCAGGACGTCGTGCCGCTCCAGCAGGGTCGCGAACGCGAGCGTGTGCGAGACGTTCGCGGCCTGGTAGCGCATCACGTCGCCCTTGTCGTAGCGGGCGGACGCATCCCAGTACGCCCGCACCATCGGCGACAGCGCGGCACGCAACTCGGCACCGGGCACGCCCTTGGCCACCTCCCATGAGGCGGCACGCATGCCGGCCCAGAAGGTCTCGAAGCTGCGCCACACGCTGCCCCAGTCCGGCAGGTGAGCCGACGGAATCTCCTCGACGTCGTGGCCCGCGCGGGCCAGCGTCTCGGCCACGCGCCGCACGCGGGCGATCACCGCGGCGTCGGGTGCGGTGGGCCGGCCGAGGCCGTCGGTGGTCACGCCGATGCGCAGGCGCCGCGGCACGTCGCGCAGTGCGGCGACCGCGTCCGTGGGATCGAAGCCGGCCGCGAGGAACTGCTTGCCGGCCGGGGCGCGGTGGCGCGTGGCCGCGTCGAGCGCGAGCGCTGCGTCGGCGAGGTGGCGCGCGATCACGCCTTCGACCATCGACGTGTTGAGCAACTCGTTCACATGCCAGGGCAGCGGCGAGCGGCCGCGGGTGACCTTGAGCCCCACCAGGCCGTTGAACGCGGCGGGAATGCGGATGGAGCCCGCCCCGTCGGTGGCGTGCGCGAGCGGCGTCACGCCCGCGGCCACCAGCGCGCCGCTGCCGCCCGACGAACCGCCCGCCGTGCGCGACACGTCCCACGGGTTGCGGGTGACCTGCAGCCCGTTGTAGACCGTCGTGGTGTCGTACGCCATGCCCAGTTCGGCGGTCGTGGTGCGCCCGGGCACCTGGGCGCCTTCTCGCAGCCACGCGGCGATCAGCGGGTCGGTGCGGTTGGTGCGTTCGCCGCGGTGCAGCGCCGAGCCGTTCTCGCGCAGCACACCGGCCACCGACGAACCGAGGTCCTTGAGGAACAGCGGCACGCCGGCCAGCAGGCCGCGGGTGCGGTGGCCGTCGGGCAGCGCGAGGTCGGGCGCCTCGGCCGGGGTGTCGAAGAGTTCGACGAGGGCCTGCAGCGGCTCGTGCGTGGCGGCCGCGGCCGCATGCGCCTGCGCGGCGACTTCCTCCGGCGCGACGTCGCGGCGGCGCACGTGTTCGGCGAGTTCGACCGCGCCGAGGCGGCCCCAGGTTTCCCAGCTGAACGGCAGCGGGCGGGTCATGCGGAAATCTCCTCGAAGGACGTGGAGGTGGCACCCAGGCGACCGCCGACGCGGGCCTGCAGCGCGTGGGCGAGGGCGCCGAGGCGCGCATCGGTGAAGGGGGCGCCGACCAGGCTCAGCCCGAAGGGCCGGCCGTCCGCGCGGAACCCGGCGGGCACGCTGAGCGCGGGCAGGCGGAGCGGGTTCGCGAAGTAGGTGTAGCGGCCCATGTGCGTGTTGAGCGCCGGGTCGGCCTCCACCTCCGCCACCGTCAGCAGGGTGCCCACGGTCGGCAGCACCAGGGCGTCCACGTCGGCCAGCACCCGGTGCGTGAGCGCCTGGAGCCCCTGCAGGCGGTACAGCGCCCGGAACGTGTCGCTGGCGGTGTAGTGTTTCGCGTTGCCGATGGCTTGCGCCACGGCCGGGTGGACGGCCTCCGGGTGGCGCTCGAGCGTCTCGCCGTACGTGAGCCAGCGTTCGGCCACCAGCGGGCTGTCGAACACGAGGCGGCCGGCCTCGAGGAAGGGGTCGAGGTCGATGACGACCGGCGTGCCGCCGAGGCCGTTCAGCAGATCGACGACCGCGTCGAAGCGGCGGCGCATCGTGTCGTCGCCGAAGAAGTCGAGCTGGTCCGGCCGAGGCAGCGCGAAGCGGAACAGGCCGGGCGGCGAGGCGAGTCCCCAGCGGTGTTCGCCCGCCGGCCGCTGCACCGTGCCGGCGTCCTCGGAATCGGGACCGGCGATCGCGTCGAACACCGCCTGCGCGTCCCGCACGGTGAGCGCGAAGACCGGGGGCACGTCGAAGGTCCGGTTGCAGTAGAGGAACCCGCGTGTGCTGACGAGCCCCGGAGTGGGCTTCAGCCCGACGATGTTGTTGTACGCCGCCGGCACGCGGCCGGAGCCGCCCGTGTCCGATCCGATCGAGAACGTCGTGAACCCGGCGGCCACGGCCACCGCGGACCCGGAACTCGACCCGCCCGGCACGAGCCGCGCGTCGAGCGCGTTGCGGGCCGCCGGCGTCACCGTGCGCACGCCCACGAGGCCTGTGGCGAACTGGTCCATGTTCTGCTTGCCGAGGTTGATGGCCCCGGCCGCGTCGAGCCGCTCCACCACCGCGGCGCTGCGCTGCGGTACGTACTGCAGGGCTTCGCAGCCGGCCGTGGTGGGCCAGCCGGCCACGTCGATGTTGTCCTTGACGCCGTAGGGCAGCCCGAACAGCGGCTGGTCGTCGAGCGAGCGTGCGGACACGGCCGCGGCCCGCGCCAGCGCCTCCTCGCGCGGCGCGAGGTGCAGCCACGCGTGGTGGTCGCCGCCGGCGGCGATGCGCCGGTAGGCCTCCTCGACGACGTCGGCGGGTGTGAAGCGCCCCTCGCGGTACCCGCGGGACAGCGTGGCGGCGTCGAGGCTGAGGGAGTGGAGTGCACTCATGAGGACCAGTGGACGAGTTGGCGGGAGCCCCACGTGAACAGCCGGTCGGCGAGGGCCGACACGACGCCCAGCAGCACGAGGCCCGCGAGGGTGTGGCCGATCTGCATGTTCTGCTGCGTGAGTTCCATGCGGTAGGCGATGCCCGCGTAGGCGCCGGCGAGTTCGGCGGCCACGAGGGTGTAGAAGGCGATGCTGACGGCGGTGCGCAGCCCGACGAGGATGGTGGGCGCGGCCGCCGGCAGCTGCACCGACCACAGCAGCCGGTGCGGCCGCTCGCCGAGGCTCAGCGCGGCGCGCACGAGGTTCTCGTTCACGCGCTGCACGCCCATGTGCGTGGCCATCCACACGGCGAAGAACACGCCCCAGAAGATCAGGAACCACTTGCCCCACTCCGTGAGGCCGAACCAGACGATCACGACCGGCACGAAGGCGATGGGCGGGATCGGGCGAAGCAGCTGGAAGGCGGGCGACAGCAGCCCCGACACGACCGGCCGCGTGCCGGTGTAGAGGCCCGTGACGAGGCCGACGCCTGCGCCGGCCAGGTAGCCGATGCCCACGCGGCCGAGGCTCGCGGCGAGGTCGGCGATGCCGTCGCCCTTCGCCACGTAGTCCGTGAGCGCGGTCAGCACGACCCACGGCGAAGGGAACAGCACCGGGTTCACGACCCCGAGCGAACACACGCCCTGCCAGAGCGCGAGCAGCAGCGGGATCGAGGCCCAGCGCGCGAGGGCCGCGGAGGTCACAGCTTGACCCGCTCCGGCGCGATGGCCTTCAGCGGCCCGCTCACGATCACCTTCCCGAAGTCGGGCAGGGCCGTGGCACCGCCGGCGGCATTGCCGGTGTCGAGGCGCCACTGGGCGTGGTTCTTCAGTGCGCGCACGGTGCGGTCGTCGAGCACCAGCTCGAAGATGTAGTCGTTCCAGACCTCGGCCAGTTCTTCCTTCTTCAGGTTGACCGCGGTGCCCACCAGCGTGATGGCGTCGTCGCGGTTGGCCTTCAGCCACTGCTCGGCCTGCAGCAGCGCGCGCAGGAAGGCCTGTGCCGCCTTCGGGTTGTCGCGCGCCCAGGTGTCGGTGGTGACCACGTTGAACGTCTCGGAGTACACGTCGCGCGAGTCGAGCAGCGAGGCCTTCGCGCCGAGCGCCTTGCGGCCGTTCGCCACGTGCGGCTCCCAGATGTTGTACGCGTCGATGCTGCCGGAGGCCGCGGCCGCGATCATGTCCTGCGGACGCAGGTTCACCAGCGTCACGTCGGCCTTCGTGAGGCCGGCCTTCTTCAGCAGCTCGAACGTGTAGACCTCGCTGCCGGTGCCCGATGCGTAGCCGATGCGCTTGCCCTTGAGGTCGGCGACCTTGGCGACGCCGGGCGTGGCCACGAGCGTCTTCAGTTCCGAATACTCCATGCGCGCGAGCAGGGCCACCTTCTGGTTCGCGAACGTGGCCGCCGTGACGGGCGACTCGGCCGCGGTGGCGATCTCGGCGCCGCCGCCGAGCACCGTCTCCAGCGCCTGCCGGCCCGACGTGAAGTTCTGGATCGTCACGTCCAGGCCCTGCTGGGTGAAGTAGCCCTTCTGCTGGGCGATCAGCGGCAGCGCCGAGATCGGCGAGAGGTTGATGGCGAGGCGCACCTTGTCGGCAGCGAACGACGCGGACGTGGTGGTGAACAGGGCCGCGGCGGTCAGGGCGGCGGCGAGGTGGCGGAGCGGGAGGCGAGTCATGGGGAACCGGGGTGGTGAGGGGGAAACGAATCAGGCGAGCGTGGAATCGAACGCCGCGAGGCTCTGCGCGCGAATGAGCGAACGCAACTCGCCCACGAGCCGCGCGCCGTCGCTGGTGCGGGTCATGCCGTGGTCGCGGGGGCGGGGCAGGGGGACCGGCAGGTCGGCGAGGATGCGGCCCGGCCGGGCCGACATCGCGCACACGCGGTCGGACAGGAACACGGCTTCCTCGATGTCGTGGGTGATGAACAGCACCGTGGTGCGGAAGCGTTGCCAGATGTCGAGCAGCAGCGCCTGCATCACCTCGCGCGTCTGCGCGTCGAGCGCCCCGAAGGGTTCGTCGAGCAGCAGCACGCGCGGCTCGTTCGCGAGTGCGCGCACGATGCCGACCCGCTGCCGCATGCCACCCGACAGCTGCTCGGGATGGTGCGAGGCGAACGCCGAGAGCCCGCATCGCGCGAGCAGGTCGTAGGCCATGGCCGCGCGTTCGGCCCGCGGCAGCCCGCGCACGCGCAGCCCGTACTCCACGTTGCCCCGCACCGTGAGCCACGGAAAGAGCGAGTACTGCTGGAACACGACCCCGCGGTCGGGCCCGGGCCCGGTGATCGCCTCGCCGTCGAGCAAGGCCCGCCCTTCGGTCGGTCGCGTGAATCCCGCGACCACGTTCAGCAGGGTGGACTTGCCGCAGCCCGAGGGGCCCACGATCGAGACGAACTCCCCGGCCGCGAGCGACAGGTCGACGCCCCGCACCGCGTCCACGGCCTTCGCACCGGCCCCGAACCGGATGCCGATCTGTTCCAACCTGACCTGACCAGTCGGCGCAGGCCGAGGCGTCGCGGGCACGGCGGCGAGTGGAGGAGCGGAGGCGCGGGGAAGCAACTCGCGAACGGCGGCAGAAGACGGCATGGCACGGAATCCGGAAGGAACCGGCCCCAACGGAAGAGGCCGGCAATGCCCTTCCTACTCAGGATCCATGCCACGCCCGCCACTGGTCATGACGGCCGAAATCGGTGAAAAGACAGCAGAAGCCGAACGGACCGATGAACGATTCCATACAGCACGCAGACGAGGTGCTGGATATTCAGCGACGGAAGAATGGGAGAAGAACCCCCGACAGCACGTCAAGGGCGAGCGAGCAAGGCGAGCAATGCCCTGAAGCGAAAACGCGAATGCGGGGAGGCGAGCGAAGCAAGCCGACAGATCAAGCCACACGCGAGCCCGGGTCCCCCGGGCGACCCGTGTGTATAGACCGGGGACATAGGTAACAGGTGTGCGAGGACCTAGGTAACACTTTTGCCCGATGCGACATCGGGAGCAATCGTGCCCTGGAGAACCGCTGCCGTGACAGACCTACGTGAGGAGTTTGTTCGGTTGGCCGGCGCAGAGTCGGCCAATGTGAGCGAGCTTTGTCGCCGTTTCCAAATCAGCCGCAAGACGGGCTACAAGTGGCTGGAGCGCTGGCGGCAGGAAGGGAGAGCGGGGCTGGACAACCAGTCCACGCGACCTGGAAGTTCACCAGCTAGAACCCCCACCTCCATCGAGGAGCAGGTGCTTCAGATGCGAGCGGCCCACCCTGCCTGGGGCGGGCGCAAGATCGCTCATGTGCTGCAGCGTGACCACGGCATCGAGCTGGCTCCCAGCACCGCCAATTCGATTCTGCGTCGTCACGGCTGTATCTCACCAACGGCCAGTGCGGCAGCTCAGCCTTGGCAACGCTTCGAACACGAAGCGCCCAACGACATGTGGCAGATGGACTTCAAGGGGCACTTTCCGGTGAGCGGCCAGCGCTGCCACCCGCTCACAGTCCTCGACGATTACTCCCGCTACAACTTGACGCTGGAGGCCTCGGAGACCGAGAGCTTCGAGTTCGTGCAAGCGACCTTGAAGCGTACGTTCGAGAAGTACGGGCTACCGCGACGAATCAACACGGACAACGGCTCCCCTTGGCGAGCGCCCGGTCAGGAAGGCTTTACACGGTTAGGCGTTTGGTTCATTCGGCTGGGCATCGCTCTGACGCACAGTCGCCCGTTCCATCCCCAGACAAATGGCAAAGATGAGCGATTCCACCGCTCACTCAAAGCCGAGGTGATCAGCTGCCGCAACTTCGCTGACATGCCTCACGCCCAGCGGCACTTCGACTCCTGGAGGCACATCTACAACCATGTGCGGCCCCATGAAGGCATCGGCATGCAAACGCCCAGCCAGCGCTACCAGGCGAGCCGACTCCCCATGCCAACAGAGCTTCCTCCTGTGGAATATGGTCCCGACGACTTGGTCAGGCGCGTGCAGTCAGGCGGCTGGATTGACGTCAAGGGACGGCAGATCCGGATCTACGAAAGCCTGCGGGGCGAGCAGATTGGACTGAGGCCGCGGTCCGATCGCGATGGCTCGTACGACCTGTACTACTGCCACCACCACTTCGGACGCATCGATCTAAGCCTGCCCTGATACCCTTGAACCTGTTACCCAGGTCCTCGCACGCCTGTTACCCAGGTCCCCGGTCTATACACCCGTGGCTCCCCCTCGGGGGGACCGGCGCGAAGCGCCGTAGGGGGCTCAACGGAGGGTGACGAGCCCGACCCCGGCACTGGTCACAGCGGTTAGGGCTGCTTCGTTCCCGACCTGACCCGGTTGGCCGCGCTTCCATGCGGGGAGGCCCGTCACCGACGATTGTAACGTCGATCGGAGGGCTCTCCCCGAAAAAGGTCAACGAAGTTGCAGGGCGTCGTCGCCGAACTCGATGTTCAGCGGTTCGATCACGAGTTTCTTGGGGCCCGCTTCGACGCTACCTGCGACCCAGGCGTCGATGCCCTGGGCCTTCGCGACGGCGACGGTGCGCTCGGCGTCCTCCGCCTTCACGAACAGCGCGAAGCCGGCGCCCATGTTGAGCGTGCCGTAGGCCTCGAAGTCGTCCTGCTTCGCGTGCTGCTGGATGAACTTCAGCACCGGCGTGACCGGCGGCACGGTGTGGATGCGGTACGTGTGAACGGCCGGGTGGCGCAGCAGCTTGCGCCAGCCGTGGCCCGTGATGTTCGCGCAGTAGTTCGGAATGATGCCGGCCTTGTAGAGCGCCTCGGTGACGGGCGAGTACAGCACGGTGGGCGCGAGCAGGGCCTCGCCGTAGGTGAGGCCCGGTTCCACCTCGGTCAGGTAGCCGTTCGGCAGGCGCTCGACCAGCTTGCGCGCGAGGCTCAGGCCGTTGGCGTGGATGCCGCTCGAGGCCAGCAGCACGATGGCGTCGCCCGCGCCGAGCTTGTCGCCCACCGACAGGCGTTCCTTCGGGTTGATGAGGCCCGTGCAGCTGGCGGCGAGGTCGATGCGGCCATCGGCCACGATGCCGGCCAGCGCGGGCGTTTCACCGCCGCCCCAGGCCACGCTGCAGACGTCGCAGGCGCGCTTCCAGCCGGCCACGAGGGCCTGGGCGCGCTGCGCGTCGCCGAACCAGTCGGAGCCGCCGGCGGCCCAGTAGGCCTGCACGACGAGCGGGGTGGCGCCCACGGTGATCAGGTCGTTGATGGCCATCGCGATGGTGTCCTGCGCGATGCCGTCGTAGTAGCTCTTGCCGGTCAGTGCCTTCATCTCGTCGGCGACGAGCGCTTTCGAGCCGAGGCATTCGACGATGGAGGCGATGTAGAACGGGCCCACGTCGACGACGTAGGCCGATTCGCCGCGCGACGCCTCGACCTCGGTGAACCCATGCGTCGCCAGGTGGGCGCCGGTGGCCTTGGCCGCGCGCTGGGCGGCGACCTTCAGCGGGTCGATCAGGTCGTAGTTGACGCCGGCCTGTTCGTAGCTGAGGGTGTCGTTGGCGGTGGGCGGGGTGGACTTGGTGTTCATGAGCGGGTTCGGACGTCGGTGCCGGCGGAGGGGCCAAACCCGGATTATCGGGCAGGTGACGATCCGCGTCGTGTTGCACCCGACGGCGACCGTAGAATGCCCGGATGTCCTACCTCGTCCTGGCTCGCAAGTACCGCTCCCGCGATTTCGAATCGCTCGTGGGGCAGGAGCACGTCGTGCAGGCGCTGGGCAACGCGCTCACGCAGCAGCGCCTGCACCACGCCTACCTGTTCACCGGCACCCGGGGCGTCGGCAAGACCTCCGTGTCGCGCATCCTCGCGAAGGCGCTCAACTGCACCGGGGCCGACGGCCAGGGCGGCATCACCGCCCACCCGTGCGGCGTGTGCGATGCCTGCCGCGACATCGACGCCGGCCGCTTCGTCGACTACGTCGAACTCGACGCGGCGTCGAACCGCGGCGTGGAAGAAATCTCCCAGCTGCTCGACCAGGCCGTCTACAAGCCGGTGATGGGGCGCTTCAAGGTCTACATGATCGACGAAGTGCACATGCTGTCGAACACCGCGTTCAACGCGATGCTCAAGACGCTCGAGGAGCCGCCCGAGTACCTCAAGTTCGTGCTGGCCACCACCGACCCGCAGAAGGTGCCGCCCACGGTGCTGTCGCGCTGCCTGCAGTTCAACCTGCGGCCCATGGCGCCGCAGACGGTGCTGGAGCACCTCGGCAACGTGCTGGGCGCCGAACAGATCCAGGCCGAACCCGGCGCGCTGCGCCTGCTGTCGCGCGCCGCGCGCGGCTCGATGCGCGACGCACTGTCCCTCACCGACCAGGCCATCGCGTTCGGCGCCGGTTCGCTCACCGAGGCGGGCGTGCGCCAGATGCTCGGCGCGGTGGACCGTTCGCACGCCGTGCGCCTGATCGACGCGCTGGCCGCGGGGCAGGGCGCCGAGGTGGTGGCCGCCGTCAACGACCTGCGCGGCCTGGGCCTGTCGGCCACCGGCACGCTCGAGGAGATGGCGTCGCTGCTGCAGCAGATGGCGGTGGTGCAGGCCGTGCCCGACGCGCTGGACCCGGCCGATCCCGACAGCGCCGCGCCCGTGCGCCTCTCGGCGCTGCTGCCGGCCGACGAGATCCAGCTGCTCTACAGCATCGTGCTGCACGGCCGTGCCGAGCTGAACCTCGCGCCCGACGAATACAGCGGCCTCGTGATGGTGCTGCTGCGCATGCTGGCGTTCCGTCCGGCAGGTGGTGCGCCCGCGCCCGCACCGGCGCGTCCGGCCTCCGCTCCAGCCGCGTCGTCACCGGCGCCGGCGCCGGTCGCCGCGCCCGTGGTGGCGCCGGTGTCCGCTCCGGTCTCCGTGGCCGCGCCCGTGCCGGTCCGTCCGCCGATGCCCGCTCCCGTGCCTGCGCCTGCGCCAGTTCGCGCGGCCGCACCGGCCCCGGTGCCCGTCCCGGCGCCCGCACCCCGCGAACCCATGCGCCCCGCGGCGGTCGCCCAGGCCCCGGCCGTGCGTGTGCCGGTCCCGGTGCGCGACGACGAACCTCCGGCCTGGCTCGACGAGCAGCCGTTCGACGGCGAACCGTCGAACGAGGCGCCCATGAGCCTGGACGACTTCGAACCCGACCGCGGCGAACCGTCCGAGCCGGTGGTGGCCCCGGTGGCGCGCCGTCCGCTGCCGGCCGATCCCGCGCCGACCCTCCACGTGCCCACCCAGATGGGCGCGCGCTGGAACGACGTCGTGATGCAGCTCAACGCCGCGGGCGCCATCTCGGCGCTGGCCCGCGAGATGGCGATGCAGGCGCATTGCCTGGCCGTCGAGACCCGCGACGGCACGATGGTGTGGCGCCTGATCGTCGAGCGCGAGATGCTGCGCGCGCCGGCCCAGTGCAACAAGGTGCAGAGCGCGCTGTCGGAGCTGTTGAAGCAGCCGGTGCGCTTCGAGTTCGAGAGCGGCCAGGCCACGGACACGCCCTCCCTGCGCGCCTCGGCCGAGCGCAACCGCCGCCAGGCGGAGGCCGAACAGATCATTTCCAACGACCCGCTGGTGCAGTCGCTGATGCAGCAGTTCAAGACGGCGCGCATCGTGCCGGGGTCCGTCAAATTCCACTGAAGTCCAGTCCAAAAGGATCACACCATGATGAAGAACCAGATCGCCGGCTTGATGAAGCAGGCGCAGCAGATGCAGGAAAACCTCAAGAAGGCCCAGGACGAACTGGCCACCATCGAGGTGGAAGGCCAGTCCGGCGCCGGCCTCGTGAAGGTGACCATGACCTGCAAGCACGACGTCAAGCGCGTCGTGATCGACCCGAGCCTGCTGGCCGACGACAAGGACATGCTGGAAGACCTCGTGGCCGCCGCCTTCAACGACGGCCTGCGCCGCGCGGAAGAGGTCTCCCAGGAGAAGATGGGCAAGCTCACCGCCGGCATGCCGCTGCCCGGCGGCATGAAGTTCCCGTTCTGAGTCCGTGGCCGCATCCGCCCTCGAGGCGCTGATCGACGCCCTGCACCTGCTCCCGGGCGTGGGGCAGAAGTCGGCGCAGCGCATGGCGTTCCACCTCCTGCAGCACGACCGGGTCGGTGCGCAGACGCTGGCGGATGCGCTCGACACGGCGCTGCACGACGTGCGGCACTGCGAGCGGTGCCACACGTTCACCGAGGCGCCGGTGTGCAGCACCTGCCTCGACCCCGAACGCGATCCGAAGCTGCTCTGTGTGGTGGAAACCCCCGCCGACCAGGCCGCGATGGAACGCACCGGCAGCTACAAGGGCCTCTACTTCGTGCTGATGGGGCGGCTGAGCCCGCTCGACGGCATCGGCGTGTCCGACATCGGGCTGCAGGCCCTGATGGACCGCACGGCCGACGGCGTGGTCGACGAGGTCATCGTCGCCACCAACTTCACCGCCGAGGGCGAGGCCACGTCCCACGTGATCGCCGAGGCGCTCAAGTCGCGCGAGGTGCGGGTGACCCGGCTCGCGCGCGGCGTGCCCATCGGCAGCGAACTCGAACACGTGGACCTGGGCACCATCGCACACGCGCTCGTGGCGCGGCGCTGACCCCCCTTCAGGTCGCGTCCACCTTCCACCGCACCCGCGGTGACCGGAGCGCATAGCGTTGCCGGTACTGCGCGGGCGACACCCCCGCCTCGCGGCGGAATACCCGCCGGAACGCCGCCGGGTCCGCATACCCGCACGCCTCGCCGATGGCCGGCACCCCGTCGAGTGACAGTTCGAGCAGCACCCGCGCCCGCTGGCACCGCAGGCCGTGCAGGTGGTCGAGTGGCGAGTGACCCAGGGCCTCCTGGAAGTGGCGCAGCAGCGTGCGCGGGCTGACCGCGGCGGCGTCGGCCACCTCGCGCAGCCGGTACGGGCGGTCGAGGTGTTCGCCCATCCACGCGACGGCCAGCGCCACCGGGCTGCCACGCGTGGTGCCGAGGTGCGCCTGCGCGGCGGCGCGCACGGCGGCATGCTGGCGGTCGGGGTCGTGCTGGTGCACGTTCGCGCAGGCCTGGGCCAGCTCCGGGCCCACGGCCAGGCGAACGAGTTCGAGTGCGACGGGGATCAGCGTGGCAGACTCGGCCCCGCTCAGCAGCGGTCCGTCGTGCAGCCAGGCACTGCCCGGTGCCACGGCGACGTGAGGGAAGTCCTGGCGGAAGCCGCCCGACTGGTACCAGGCGAGCGCGACGCGCAGGCCGTCGATGCGGCCGGTGCGGGCCGCGAGCCACGTCGCGGCCCCGAGGGTGACCACGAGTGCGCTGTCGTCGAAGGCCGCGGCGATGCGCTTGACGGCCGCGTCGAGCCCGTCGAGCGTGTGGCGGAGCGATGGCATGTCGCGGGCCAGCAGCGATGGCACGAACAGCGCCCGGCGCGGGTGGCGCTCGCTCCGCAGGCCTGCGTCGGCATACCCGCGAAGCTCGGCCGGCAGCCCCCGCAACGGCCGGCCGGCCGCGTCGACGAGCCGCCAGCCGATGTGGGGCGCGGCGTCGCCGTGCTGCAGCGTCGAGATGGTGTTGGCCGAGCGCAGCACGTCGACGAACGACAGCGCGGCGCCGGCCAGCGCGTGCGGGCAGACCATCACGTCGACGTGGGCGGCGAGGGTGGGGGTGGACATCCGGGTGGCGGGATCGGCTCGGTGGTTGGCCATTCTCGCTCTGCCTGCCGGGGCGGGGTGTCACTACGATGACCCGCACTCCATCCACTCCCACCGGACCCCGATGAACGCCACCCTCCGCCACACCGCTGCCGCCGTGTCCCTGCTGCTGTCCGTCTGCCACGTGCAGGCCCAGGTGGCGCCGGCCACGCTGTCCACGCTCGACGAGCGCATCGCCGCGGTGACGCCGAAGCTCACCGCGTGGCGGCGCGACATCCACGCGCACCCCGAGCTGTCGGGCCAGGAGAAGCGCACCGCGAAGACCGTGGCCGACCACCTGCGCGCGCTGGGCCTCGACGTGCAGACCGGTGTGGGCGGCACAGGCGTCGTGGGCACGCTCAGGGGCGGCCTGCCGGGCAAGGTGGTGGCGTTGCGCGCCGACATGGACGCGCTGCCGGTGGCCGAGGCCACCGGGCTCCCGTTCGCGTCGACCGTGAAGGCGCGGTACCAGGGCAAGGAAACGCCGGTGATGCACGCCTGCGGCCACGACGGCCACGTGGCGATCCTGATGGGCGTGGCCGAGGTGCTGGCCGGCCTGCGCGAGCAGGTGCCGGGCACCATCAAGTTCGTGTTCCAGCCCGCCGAGGAGGGCAAGCCCGACAGCGGCGACGGCCACGCGCACGACGACGAGGCCTGGGGCGCCAAGGCCATGGTGGCCCAGGGCGCGCTGAAGGACGTGCAGGCCATCTTCGGCCTGCACCTCACGTCGAACATCCCGCTGGGCGTGGTGGGCTACCGCTCGGGCCCGCTGATGGCGGGCTCGGACGGCGTGCAGATCAAGGTGTCCGGCCGGGGCACGCACGGCTCGTCGCCGTGGACGGGCGTGGACCCGATCTTCGCCGCGTCGCAGGTCGTGGTGGGCCTGCAGAGCATCGTCAGCCGCCAGCTCAACATCACGAAGGAGCCGGCCGTGCTGTCGATCGGGTCCATCCACGGCGGCAACCGCGACAACATCATTCCGGATTTCGTCGAGATGCAGGGCACGCTGCGCACGTTCGACGAGACCATGCGCACGGAGGCGAAACAGCGCATCGTGACGACGGCCCAGTCCATCGCCGCGTCCTCCGGCGCGAAGGCGGACGTGAGCTTCGGCCCCACGGCCTACCCCGTGACCTCGAACCCGGCCGCGCTGACCGAGGCTTCTCTGCCCGCGCTGAAGCAGGCCGCGAACGGCAAGGTGGCGGTCATCCCGAAGGTCAGCGGTTCGGAGGACTTCTCCGAGTTCCAGAAGGTGGTGCCGGGCTTCTTCTACTTCATGGGCGCGGCCCCGAAGGGCAAGGATGCGGCCACCGCCCCGGCCAATCACTCGCCGATGTTCGACTTCGACGAGGCGGCGCTGCCGATGGGCGCGCGCACGCTGGCCGTGCTGGCCCTCGACTACCTCGCGAAACCCTGACAGGGCCCGAGACCTGCGGCGATACTCCGGGGTTCCATCCCGAGGAGGACGCCGCATGGCCACGATCGCGAGAGGTTCGTTCACCGTCGACATGAGCCCGCAGGGCGAGGCCGACACCCGCGACGGCGTGAGCCTTGGCCGCCTGTCGCTGCGCAAGCGCTTCGAGGGCGACCTCGACGCCACCGGCGAGGGCCAGATGCTCACCGCGATGACCCCGGTCAAGGGTTCGGCCGGCTACGTCGCCATCGAGCGCGTCACCGGCGCCTTGTCGGGCCGCGCCGGCGCGTTCGTGCTGCAGCACACGGGCACCATGGACAAGGGCGCGCAACAGCTCTCGATCACGGTGGTGCCCGATTCGGGGACGGGAGACCTGGCCGGCATCACCGGCGCCCTGCGCATCCGCATCGCGGACGGGCAGCACTTCTACGAGTTCGAGTACACGCTGCCGGCCGGCGACTGACGGCGCACCACGCTGTCGACCGTGCGCCCGCGGCCGAGCAGCAGCAGGCGCGTGTCCAGGTCGACGAAGGCGTTGTCCGGCGCCTCCGTGCCGAGGTCGTGCAGCGCCCGTGGTGTCACCTGGGCGAATCGGAGCGGCCGGCTCCGTCCAAGCGACCGCCACAGCCGATGCGACGCCTCGGACTGGCGGGCCCCGCTCAGCAGGCAGGCGCCGCCGTCGAGCATCCACTGGTAGATGCGTGTGGCGAGGCCCAGGCGCTGGTGGTCCGCGGCGAACTTCGCGTGGGGCGAGAAGACCTCGCCCTGCGGCGCTGGCACCCGCGCGAAGGCCACGTACCCCGCGAGGCCCGGCCGGTCCGCCGGAACGACGTAGACGTACACCCCCGACGGGGCCGACCGCCAGAGGAGGGTTGCGGTCGACGGGTCCGCCGGCCGCCAGGCCCTCAGCGGGCCGGGCAGCGTGGGCAGGCGCCGCGCGAGCGCGGCGAGGTCGAGCTCGATCTGTCCCGGGGGCAGCCGGACGTCGATGCGCATGGTCCTCAGCCCTCCCGCGGCCAGGGCGGATGTGCGGGCGGCGGGACGACGAGCACGTCGCAGCCGGCCTCGGCCATCAGGCGGCGCGCCACGCCCAGGTGCAGCCGCCCCACGGGGAGGCGAGAGCGCCAGGCCCGAAGCGCGACGAGGTCGACGCCGAAGGTGCGGGTGGCCGAGACGAGGTGGGCGGCCATGGCGCCACTCGGGCGCACGTGCAGCCGGGCCGGGCGGCTCGGTCCGTCGTCGGGGAAGCGGGCCTCGAGCCGGCGGCGCGTGGCCTCGACGCGGTCGCGCCAGTGGCGGGCGACGATGTGCTGCGGCACCCCGAGCGCCTGCATCAACTGCTCCTCGCTCGTCTGCATCACGTGCAGCGCGTGCACTTCGGCCGCGCCGGTGAGGCCCGTCGCCGCTTCGGCGATGGGGGCGATGTGGCTTTCGAGGCCCACCGGCGCGAGCGCGCGCGTGTAGCGCACGCCGCCGCGGCGAGTCGACAGCAGCACGGGACAGACACAGGTGCGGAGCACCTCGGCGGGCGTGCCGAACCAGGCCCGCAGGCCGGGCGGCAGGCCGTCCATCACCAGCAGGTCCCAGGCGGCATTGGCCGCGGCGAGGTCGTCCACGGCGACCGCGCACACGAGCACGCGGGTCAGGCCGTGTTGCGTGCGAAGCCAGTCGGCCTGCACGAGCACGTCGGCCAGCGCGACGGGGGACGAACCGTCGCCCACGGACACCAGCACGATGGCCGCGTCGTCACGCGTCGCGAGCCGCGCCGCACGGCGGATGGCGCTGCCGGCGGTGCCTTCGGCCAGCACCGCGATCGTTCGAAGAAGTTTGCGCATTCCCTGCACTCCGGTTGCCCGCACGGTGCGATGCACCGGCGGAAAGCGATGGCCGGCGCCGGCCGCGAGCCCACGAGGGCAGGCGCGGCCGATTCCGGCGACATGGGGTGTCGACCGGAGAGGGCGGGGTGGGAGCCGGTGCGCGAGTGCGCCCGAGGGAGGAGGTGTCTCACCTGACCGTTCCGGTCGTGCAGTGAGAGCCCGGCGGCCTGCGGTGGTGAACCGGAGGGGCCGGGCCTAGGGATGTGCGGCCAGGCCCTGGCGCCGCGGGGGACGCGTGGTGCGGGGGAGGGGACCGGTCGCCACCACGGCACGGCCTGCCGCGGGGGCGGAGGTGTCGAGGAGGGCGAGGGTGGCGGGCATGCGGCGATTGTAGGCCGGATGCCCGCGAGGGTTGGTCAGTGCTTCTTCTTGACCGTCTTCTTCGCCGGTGCCGACTTCTTCGTGCCCGACGTCTTCTTCGACGGCGCGGCCTTCGTGGACTTGCCCGCCTTCACGCTGCCGTGGCTGGCCTTCGCGGAGGCCTTGCTGCTGCCGCGCGCGGCCTTCGATGCAAGGTAGACCACAATGGTCTCGCCCGGCTTGAACCTGGCGCTCGCACTGGTCTTGTTCCACTCCGCCACCTGGTGCGGCGTCACGCGGTAGCGCTTGGCCACGGTGGCGACGGAGTCGCGCTTGCCGGCCTTGAGCGTCACGCGCCGCAGCGGCGGCACGTCGGGCGTGAGGGCCATGACGGCGTTGTCGGCCAGTTCGGGCGACACGTCGCGCTGCGAGGTCTGCGCGCGCGGCACGAGCAGCGTCGAGCCCGCCTTCACGAGCATCGACGGCGGGATCTTGTTGACCTCGCGCAGGTCGGACTCGGGCATGCCCACGCGCTTGGCGGCCTCGGCCGGGTGCAGCGTGGTGGGGGCGACCCAGGCCGTCCACGTGGCCAGCGGCCCCTGGTGCAGCGAGATGTTGCGGATGAACTGGCTCGCGTTGTCGTACGGCAGCAGCAGCTGCGGCGTGCCGGCAGCGAGGATCACCGGCTTGTTCATCTGCGGGTTCAGCGTGTGGAACTCGTCGCGCGAGACGCCGGCGAGCGCGATGGCGAGGGACACGTCGATGTCGCGCTCGATGGGCACGCTCAGGAAGTACGGGTGGTTCTCGAGCGGCGGCAGCCTGATGCCGAAGTCGGCCGGGCGCGCGATGATGTTCTTCACCGCCTGCAGCTTCGGGACGTAGTACTGCGTCTCGTCCGGCATCTTGAGGCTCAGGTAGTCGGTGGGCAGGCCCAGGCGCTGGTTGCGCTTGATGGCGCGCTGCACGCTGCCCTCGCCCCAGTTGTAGGCGGCCAGCGCGAGCTGCCAGTCGCCGAACATGCCGTACAGCTTGCCCAGGTAGTCGAGCGCGGCGCGCGTGGACGCGAGCACGTCGCGGCGGTCGTCGCGGAACACGTTCTGGCGCAGCTCGAAGTACTTGCCGGTGGCCGGCATGAACTGCCACATGCCCGACGCCTTCGCGGACGACACGGCCTGCGGGTTGAACGCGCTCTCGATGAACGGCAGCAGGGCCAGTTCGGTGGGCATGCCGCGGCGTTCCACCTCCTCGACGATGTGGAACAGGTAGCGGCTGCCGCGCGTGGTCATGCGCTGGACGTAGTCGGGGCGCGAGGAGTACCACTGTTCGCCCTTCTGGACGAGCGGCGTGTCGAGGTCGGGGATGGCGAACCCACGGCGCAGGCGGTCCCACAGGTCGACGGTGGCGGCCGCGGCGTTGAGGTCGACGGCCTCGTTCGGGCGCAACGGGTCGATGGGGGCGGCGACGGCCTGGTTCGGGTCGATCGTGCGGGGGGCCGAGGCGGGCGTGGCGGCGCTGGCGGCCGACTGGGCGGCGCGGACGATGTCGGAGACGTCGTCGTCGGCCGCGTCGGCGCCGCCGTTCGGGGCGACGGTGGAGCAGCCGGCCAGCCACGCCGAGAGCAGGAGGGCGGCGGCCGCGGCGGCGCGCCGCAGGGAGGAGGGTTGGATCATCGGAATTCGTTTTTCCATTGGCGGAGGGCAGCCAGCACGTCGACTTCGTCGCGGCTGCCGGCGCCATGGCGCTGGGCGGCCTCTGCGACGGCGGGGACGCCGCAGCGGAGGAACGGGTTGATCAGGCGCTCCTGCCCGATGGCGCCGGGCAGGGTGGGCAGGCCGCGGGCGCGGAGGTCCTCGCAGCGGGCCGAGTAGTCGAGCAGGTCGGTGTTGCCGGGCTCGACGGCGCGGGCGAACTTCAGGTTGGACAGGGTGTATTCGTGGGCGCAGCAGACGCGGGTGTCGCCGGCCAAGTCCGCCAGCCGGGACAGCGATTGGTGCATCTGCGCCGGCGTGCCTTCGAAAAGGCGGCCGCAGCCGCCTGAAAAGAGCGTGTCGCCGCAGAAGAGCAGCGGTGCGCTGCCGTCCGGCGGCGTGTGGAAGAACGCGATGTGCCCCGCGGTGTGGCCGGGCACGTCGATCACCTCGAACGACAGGCCGAGGGCGGTGACGGTGTCGCCGCCCGAAACGGGCGTGATCGGGCCGGGGATGCTCTCCCGGGCCGGGCCGAACACGGGCCCCTGCAGCCGGGGCCGCAGGGCGGCGAGCCCGCCGACATGATCGTTGTGGTGGTGAGTCACTAGAATCGCTGCGAGCGACAACCCGTGGGCCTCGAGCGCCTGGAGCACCGGGGCGGCATCACCCGGATCGACGACGAGTGCCTGCCGGCCATCGTGGAGCATCCAGATGTAGTTGTCGGCAAAGGCAGGCAGTGCAAGCAGGTTCATGACACAAGTCGTCGGCATTATAAGTTTGGCGGAATGGCTCGAGACGCCCCCCGGCCGCTACCTGCTGGCCTGGGAGCAGGCCCAGCTCGACCGGAGCGTGGCCGACGTGTTCGGTTTCCACGCCCTGCAGCTCGGGCTGCCCGAACTGGATGCGCTGCGGGACAACCGCATGCCCCACCGCTGGCTGGCGACGGACCAGCCGCCGCACCGGGGGGGGGACACGGTGGAGTCACCGCCCGGCGGCGAAGTTCCGGACGAGGAAACCCGCCGAGGTTACTCCAGGGCGCAGGTGGTGCTCCAGTGCGATTTCGACGCTTTGCCCTTCGACAGCCAGAGCCTCGACCTGATCGTGCTGCCCCACGCCCTGGAACTGGCCCGGGATCCCCACCTCGCACTGCGCGAGGTGGAGCGGGTGCTGATGCCCGAGGGCAAGGCCGTGATCCTCGGTTTCAACCCGCGCAGCCTGTGGGGCGTGCGCCAGCGGTGCGGCCAGCTGTGGCGCCAGATGGGGTTCAAGCCCCGGGCCGGGCTGTTCCTGCCGAGCGGCGGCGACTTCATCGGCTACCGGCGCATGCGCGACTGGCTGCGCCTGCTGAGCTTCGAGGTCGAGGCGGCCCGTTTCGGCTGCTACGCGCCGCCGCTGCGGTCGGAACGCTGGCTGCAGCGCTTCGACTGGGCCGAGCGGGTGGGCGAACGCTGGTGGCCGGTGTTCGGGGCCGTGTACCTCGTCGTGGCGGTCAAGCGGGTGCGTGGCATGCGGCTCGTGGGGCTGGCGAGGCAGCAGCGGCAGGCGGCCAAGGCGGCGCGGGCGGTGGTGAGCCATCGGCAGTCGCGGGAATGACCCGTTTTCACGGCATCATGTGTGGTTTTTGCAGTTGACCGAGACAGGACACACCACGCCATGAAATGGGTTGCTTACACCGACGGGGCCTGCGCGCCTTCCAATCCCGGCCCGGCCGGCTGGGGCTGCGTGCTGATCGCCCCGGACACCACCGAAACCGATCATTTCGGTTTCATCGGTCCCGGCACCAACCAGATCGCTGAACTCACCGCCGCGCTGGAGGGTCTGAACCGGGTGCCGGTGGGCGGCGTGGTGGAGCTGGTGTCCGACAGCCAGTACGTGCTCAAGGGCCTGGGCGAATGGCGCGCGGGCTGGGAGCGCAAGGGCTTCCGGAACTCCAAGGGCGAGCAGGTGGCCAACCTCGCGCTCTGGAAACAGCTCTTCGCGGCGGCGGATGCCAGAAAAGTCACGACACGCTGGGTTCGCGGGCACAACGGGGACGTGTACAACGAGCGGGCCGATGCGCTGGCCAACAAGGCGCTCGCGACGAGGTCCGCCAGCGCGCGCTGAGCGCGCCGTTTTCCTGCGGCACCACGGGCCCCGGCCCGGGCACAGGCCGCCACATTGGGTCGAAGACGATGAAGAAGTTGCACGCCCTCGTGGCGGTGGTCGGGCTCGCGAGCATCAGTGTCGCGGCCTACGTGTACCAGCGGCAGGACGGCTCGCGCGGAAAGGACACCGCCTCGGCGCCGCCGGCCGCGGGCCGCCCCGCGGGCTCCGACGGGCCCGCGGCGGTGGAAGTCGCCCGCGCCGGCGCCATGCGCTTGCGGGACGAAACCTCCACCGTGGGCTCGCTGCGCTCGCGCCAGGGCGTGATGCTGCGCCCCGAGGCCAGCGGGCGCATCGACAAGCTGGGTTTCAGCGACGGCGCCCGCGTGCGCCGCGGCCAGCTGCTCGTGCAGCTGGACGACACGCTCCAGCGCGCCCAGCTCGCGCAGGCCAAGGCGCAGGCCAGCATCGCCCGCACGAACCTGCAGCGCAACCGCGACCTCGCGTCGCAGAACTTCGTGAGCCAGAGCGCGGTCGACCAGTCCGCCGCGGCACTGGAGGTGGCCGAGGCCCAGGTGGCCCTGGCCGATGCCCAGCTCGTGCGCATGCGCGTGCTGGCCCCGTTCGACGGCGTGGCGGGCATCCGCCTCGTCAACGTCGGCGACTACGTCAAGGACGGCGCCGACCTCGTCAGCATCGACGACGTGGCCGGCATGCTCGTGGACTTCCGGCTGCCCGAAGGCGTGCTGTCCCGCCTGAAGGTGGGGCAGGTGGTCGACGTCACGCTCGATGGCCTGCCGGGCAAGGCGTTCAAGGGCCGTGTCGACGCGTTCGACTCCCAGCTCGACGCCAACGGCCGCTCCCTGCTCGTGCGGGCCAGCCTCGCCAACGACGAGGGCCTGCTGCGCCCCGGCATGTTCGCCCGCGCCCGGCTCGTGTTCTCCACCCGCGACGACGCGGTGGTGGTGCCCGAGGAGGCCCTCGTGCCCCAGGGCGGCCGCCAGTTCGTCGTCAAGGTGGTGGAGGGCCCCCAGGGCCCCGCCACCGAGCGGCTCGAGGCCCGCATGGGCTTGCGCGTGCCCGGCAAGGTGGAGATCATGGACGGCCTGAAGGTCGGCGACCTCGTCGTCACCGCGGGCCAGGCCCGGCTGATGCGGGCCGACGGCCTGCCGGTGAAGGTCGTGCAGTTCGGCGAAGCCGCCGCCTCGGCGCCGCAGGCGGCCGAACGCGTCGCGTCGGCCGGCAGCGCGGCGCAGCGCTGAACGCGGCCGGAGTGTTGACATGAAGATTTCCGAGACCTCGATCCGGCGGCCGGTCTTCGCGACCGTGATGTCGCTGCTGATCATCCTCGTGGGCGCGGTGTCGTTCTCGCGCCTGCAGGTGCGCGAGTACCCGCGCATCGACGAACCGGTCGTCAACGTCACCACCAAGCTCACCGGCGCCTCGTCCGAGGTGATCGAGTCGCAGGTGACCAAGACGCTCGAAGACTCCATCGCCGGCATCGAGGGCGTGGACATCATCACCTCGGTGTCCCGCGCCGAGCAGAGCCAGATCACCGCGCGCTTCAAGCTCACGAAGAGCCCGGAGGACGCCGCGGCCGACGTGCGCGACCGCGTCTCGCGCGTGCGCGCCCGGCTGCCCGACGCCATCGACGAGCCGGTGATCGCGAAGGTGGAGGCCGACGCCACGCCCACCATCTGGCTCGCGTTCAGCAGCGACACGCTGTCGCCGCTGGTCATCACCGACCTGATCAACCGCATCGTCAAGCCGCGGCTGCAGACCGTCCCCGGCGTGGCCGACGTGCAGATCAACGGCGACCGCAAGTTCTCGATGCGCGTGTGGGTCGACCCCGACAAGCTCGCCGCGTACCGCCTCACCGTGCAGGACGTGGAGGACGCGCTGCGCCGCCAGAACCTCGAGGTGCCCGCCGGGCGCATCGAGAGCCAGCAGCGCGAGTTCAGCGTCACCGCCCAGACCGACCTCACGACGCCCGCCCAGTTCGGCGACGTGACCGTGAAGACCGTCAACGGGTTCTCGGTGCGCCTGCGCGACGTGGCGCGCCTGGAGGAGGCCGCCGCCAGCGAACGCTCCAGCGTGCGCCTGAACGGCCGCCCGGCCGTCTCGATGGGCGTGATTCGCCAGGCCACGGCCAACCCGCTCGAGGTGTCGGCGGGCGTGTACGAGGTGCTGCCCAAGCTGCAGCAGGACCTGCCCCCGGGGGTGACGGTCCAGCAGGCCAACGACAACTCGATCTTCATCGACCGCTCGGTGAAGTCGGTCTACCACACCATCTTCGAAGCCGTGGTGCTCGTGGCGCTGGTGGTGTTCGTGTTCCTGCGCACGCTGCGCGCGTCGATCATCCCGCTCGTGACGATCCCGGTGAGCCTGATCGGTGTGTTCGGCCTGATGGCGCTGGCCGGGTTCACCGTCAACACGCTCACGCTGCTCGCGCTCGTGCTGGCCATCGGCCTCGTGGTGGACGACGCCATCGTGATGCTGGAGAACATCTTCCGCCACATCGAGGAGGGGCTGTCGCCGTTCCAGGCCTCGCTCAAGGGCGCGCGCGAGGTGGCGTTCGCGGTGCTCGCGATGACGATGACGCTCGCCGCGGTGTTCGCCCCGCTCGCGTTCACGCCGGGCCGCACCGGGCGGCTGTTCGTCGAGTTCGCGCTGACGCTGGCGGGTGCCGTGATCGTGTCCGGGTTCACCGCGCTCACGCTCACGCCCATGATGTGCAGCAAGATGCTCAAGCACAACGCGAACCCCAACCGGTTCGACCGGCTGATGGAGTCGTGGCTCGTGGGCATCACCCGGCGCTACGAGACCGTGCTGCGCTGGACGCTCGGCCGCCGCTGGCTCGTGCTGGCGGTGATGGTCGTGTCCGCCGGGGCCAGCTGGTGGCTCTTCAAGACCACGAAGAGCGAACTCGCACCCATGGAGGACCGAGGCGTGGTGCTGGCCAACGTCAACGCGCCCGACGGCGCCACGATGGCCTACACCGAGCGCTACATGCGCGAGATCGAGAAGATCGGCCTCACGTACCCCGAGTTCGATCGCGTGTTCGTCGTGACCGGCAACCCCACGGTGTCGCAGGGCGTGGCCTTCATGCGCACGAAGGACTGGACCGAACGCACGCGCAGCACGCAGTTCCTCGCGCGCGACCTGCAGCCGAAGTTCTCGAACCTGCCGGGGGTGAACGCGTTCCCGATCACGCCGCCGTCGCTCGGCCAGGGCTTCCGCGAGCGGGCGGTCAACTTCGTGATCGTGTCGTCCGACTCGTACGCGAACCTCGCCAAGGTGTCGCAGCAGGTCATGGCCGAGATGCAGAAGAACCCCGGCCTCGTGCAGCCCGACACCGACCTGCGCCTGAACAAGCCCGAGATCTTCATCCAGGTGGACCGCCAGCGCGCGGCCGACGCCGGCGTGGCCGTGGACCAGGTGGCCCGCGCCATCGAGACCATGCTGGGCGGGCGCAACGTGACACGCTACAAGCGCGAGAGCGAGCAGTACGACGTGATCGTGCAGACCGAGAGCCGCGGCCGCACCACGCCGGAGGACATCGACCGCATCTTCGTGCGCGGACGCGGCGACGCGATGATCCCGCTGTCGTCGCTCGTCAACGTGCGCGAGTCGGTGAGCCCGCGCGAGCTGAACCACTTCAACCAGCGGCGTTCGGTGTCGCTCACGGCCAACCTGGCGCCGGGCTACTCGCTCGGCGAGGCGCTCGACTTCATGGACGCCACGGCGGCCAAGGTGCTGAAGCCCGGCTATTCCACCGAACTCAACGGCGTCTCACGCGAGTACCGCTCGTCCAGCGGCGCGCTGGGCCTCGTGTTCGTGCTGGCGCTCGTGTTCATCTTCCTGGTGCTGTCGGCCCAGTTCGAGAGCTTCGTGGACCCGTTCGTGATCATGCTGAGCGTGCCCTTGTCGATGCTCGGGGCGCTCGGTGCATTGCAGTGGTCCGGCGGCACGCTGAACGTGTACTCCCAGATCGGCCTCATCACGCTCGTGGGCCTGATCACGAAACACGGCATCCTGATCGTCGAGTTCGCGAACCAGATGCGCCAGCAGGGCCTCGACACGCTCGAGGCGGTGGTGCAGGGCGCCTCGCTGCGCCTGCGCCCCATCCTGATGACCACCGGCGCCATGGTGCTCGGCGCGCTGCCGCTCGCGCTCGCGAGCGGCGCGGGCGCCGAGAGCCGCCAGCAGATCGGCTGGGTGATCGTGGGCGGCATGTCCGTGGGCACGCTGCTCACCATCTTCGTGGTGCCCACGATGTACATGCTGCTCGCGCGCAAGCAGGTGCCGGGCGAGATCGCCGAGCCGTCGATGGACGACCCGGCGCACGCGCACTGATCGATCACTGCAGGCGCTGCAGGTCGGCGAGGGTGTTGGCGTTGGCGAACGCCCCGGCATCGTCGAACGGAACCAGGGTCGTGCGATGGCGCGCGGCCCAGGCCCGCGGGCTCGCACCGCCCTCGGCGATGAACGCGGCGAGGTCGGCTTCGAGCGTGCGGCGCACGAGGCAGAACACCGGCTGCGGCTGAACGCGGCCCGCTTCCAGGGTCGCCGCCATCGCGACGTCGGCGCCTTGCTCCGTGACGGCACGGGCCAGGCGGTCGGCGAGGTCGGGCGGGAAGGCCGGGGTGTCGCAGGGCACGGTCAGCAGCCAGGCGGTGGACGCGTGCCGAAGGCCGGCGAGCATGCCGGCGAGCGGGCCGGGATGGTCCGGCGCCTCGTCCATCAGCACGGGCGCACCGAAGCCGCGGTAGGTGTCGAGGTGGCGATTGGCCGAGACCATCAGTCCGGCCACCTGGGGGCGCAGGCGTTCGAGGGCGACCAGGGCGAGCGGCGTGCCGCGCAGCAGCTGCAGGCCCTTGTCCACGCCACCCATCCGTTGCCCGCGGCCGCCGGCCAGCACGAGCCCCGTGATGTCGGCGCGGCCGATCATCCGCCGATGTAGTGCATCTCGACCCGCCGCGCCCCGTCGGCCGGGGCGGGCGGCAGGGCCGCACGCAGTTCGGAGTACCGGTCGGTGCGCTGGCGCCAGAGGTGGTCGATGGCACCGGCCAGCTGCGTGTCGGAGGCGCCGCCGCGCAGCAGCGAACGCAGGTCGTGGCCCTGGGTGCCGAACAGGCACGTGAACAGCTTGCCCTCGGTGGTGAGGCGCGCCCGGTTGCAGTCGTGGCAGAAAGCCTTCGTCACGCTGGAGATGACCCCCACCTCGCCCTGGCCGTCCCGGTAGCGCCAGCGCGAGGCGGTTTCACCGGGCTGGTGGGCGGGCAGGGGTTCGAGCGGGAACTCGGCATCCAGCCGGGCGATCACGTCGTCGGACGGCAGCACCTCGTCCATGCGCCAGCCGTTGGTGGCGCCCACGTCCATGTACTCGATGAAGCGCAGCGTCACCGGCATGCCGCGGAAGTGGCGGGCCATCGGGACGATCTCGTGGTCGTTCGTGCCGCGCTTGACCACCATGTTGACCTTGACCGGGCCCAGGCCGACGCGCAGCGCCTCGTCGATGCCGGCGAGCACGTCGGCGACAGGGAAGTCGGCGTCGTTCATGCGGCGGAAGACGGTGTCGTCGAGCGCGTCGAGGCTCACGGTGATGCGCTGCAGGCCCGCGTCCTTCAGGGCACGGGCCTTGCGCTGCAGCAGCGACGCGTTGGTGGTGAGCGTGAGGTCGAGTGGGCGGCCGTCGACGGCGCGCTGGGCGGCCAGCATCTCCACGAGCCGCTCCAGGTTCTTGCGCAGCAGCGGCTCGCCGCCCGTGAGCCGGATCTTGCGCACGCCGAGGCCGGTGAACACACCGGCCACGCGGGCGATCTCCTCGAAGCTCAGCAGTGCGTCGTGCGGCAGGAAGCGGTAGTGCTTGTCGAAGATCTCCTTCGGCATGCAGTAGCCGCAGCGGAAGTTGCAGCGGTCGGTGACGGAGATGCGCAGGTCGTGCAGCGGCCGGCCGAGGGTGTCGGCCAGCGGGCCGGAGGCCGGGGCGTCGGGATAGGCGGCGAGGCCGGAGAGACTGCGGTGGTCCGCGAGCGGAATCACTTTGGCGACCATGATCACCGCATTGTGCCTGCCGCCGGGGCGCGGCGCAGGCGTTGTGTCAATTGATGGCGTTGTCGCTCGGCAGCGGGAAGGCCGCGGGTGCCGGCGAGGCGGTGGTGGCCGGAACGGACACGGGGGCCGGCTGGAGGGCGGGTGCGGCGACGGCCGCGGGGGTGCCGGTAGAGGCGGGCGTGTAGGCGACCGTCTTCAGGTGGCCTTCGGCCGGACGGCGCGCGCCCGTGAACCGCTTGGACCAGTACTTCACCTGCATGTCTTCCACGCGGACGTTGCCGCCGGTGCGCGGGGCATGGATGAACTTGTTGTCGCCCACGTAGATGCCCACGTGGGAGAAGGTGCGGCGCAGCGTGTTGAAGAACACCAGGTCGCCGGGCTGCAGTTCGTCGCGCTTGACCTTCACGAGGCCCGGTGCGGTGGCCTGTTCGTCGGCGCGGCGGGGGAGGATCAGGCCGAGGCTGTTCTCGAAGATGTAGCGGGTGAAGCCGCTGCAGTCGAAACCTTCCTCCGCGCTGTTGCCGCCGCGGACGTAGCGCACGCCCAGGAAGTTCATGGCGCTGACCACCATGCCCGAGGCAGAGTCGCGGACCTTCTCGACGAAGCTCGGGGCGTGGGTGGCAGGCGCGTTGGCGGCCGACGGGTTGACCACCGGGCCGGGGTTCGGGTTCGCGAGGAACGTGGGAGCGAGGCCCTTGTCCTGGATCAGTTTCGAGACGGCGTCCGTGGGCTGCTGCGGCGACGCGTGGGCGGCGAGGCAGAAGAGGGCTCCGGTGAGCAAGGCGCTCGCGGAACGGCGAATGGACGGGTCTAGCAACAGCATGGCCGGGAGGATAGGGAAGCGATCTGCCCGCGTCAACCCGGAAAAGCGTTCAGAAACGGGGACTTAGCACGCCTATTTGATGCATCGCCACGTGTTCGTACCGTGTTTTCCCCAGTGTTTGCCGTCAGTGGCTCGTCAGTCGGCCGGCCTGCAATGGGCGCCGGACGCGTTTCCGCGCGACACAAATGAACGCAATTTCGTTCCGCCAGGAGGGACCCCGATGACCCGGTATGCCGATTTCCACCAGCGCTCGATCACCGACCGGGAGGGGTTCTGGACCGAACAGGCCGCCCTGGTCGACTGGCACCGGCCGTTCAACCAGGTCTGCGACTACAGCCAGCCGCCGATGGCCCGCTGGTTCGTGGGCGGCGAGATCAACCTGTGCCACAACGCGGTGGATCGGCACCTCGCGGCCCGGGCGGACCAGAACGCGCTGATCTGGGTGTCCACTGAAACGGACGAGGAACGCGTCTACAGCTTCCGCGAGCTGCATGCCGAGGTGCAGCGGATGGCCGCGGTGCTCAACGAGCTGGGCGTGCGCAAGGGCGACCGGGTGCTGATCTACATGCCGATGATCCCCGAGGCCGCGTTCGCGATGCTGGCCTGCGTGCGCATCGGTGCCATCCACTCGGTGGTGTTCGGCGGCTTCGCGAGCGGCAGCCTCGCCAACCGCATCGACGACGCGGTGCCCCGCGTGATCGTCAGCGCCGACGCGGGCAGCCGGGGCGGCAAGGTGATCCCGTACAAGCCGCTGCTCGATGAAGCCATCCGGCTCGCCGAACACAAGCCGTCGCGCGTGCTGATCGTCGACCGCGGCCTCGCGCCCGCGTCCCGTGTGGAGGGCCGCGACGAGGACTACGCCACGTGCCGGCAGCGCCACCTCGACGCACAGGTGCCGTGCACCTGGGTCGACGCCACCCACCCGAGCTACACGCTCTACACGAGCGGCACCACGGGCAAGCCGAAGGGTGTGCAGCGCGACACCGGCGGCTACGCGGTGGCGCTGGCCGCCAGCATGAAACACATCTACCAGGGGAACGCGGGCGAGACCTACTTCTCCACGAGCGACATCGGCTGGGTCGTGGGCCACAGCTACATCATCTACGGCCCGCTGATCGCCGGCATGGCCACGCTGATGTACGAAGGCCTGCCCGTGCGGCCGGACGCGGGCATCTGGTGGCAGCTGGTCGAGAAGTACAAGGTCACCGTGATGTTCACGGCGCCCACCGCGGTGCGGGTGCTGAAGAAACACGACCCCGCGCACCTCACCGCGCACGACCTCTCGTCGCTGCGTTCGCTGTTCCTCGCCGGCGAGCCGCTCGACGAACCCACGGCCCGCTGGATCGCCGACGCGATCGGCAAGCCCGTGATCGACAACTACTGGCAGACCGAGACCGGCTGGCCCATCCTCTCCATCGCCAACGGCGTCGAACCCGCCGCGGGCAAGTTCGGCAGCCCCGGCATGGCCATGTACGGCTACGACGTGAAGCTGCTCGACGAGAACACCGGCGCCGAACTCACCGGCGCGAACCAGAAGGGCGTGATCGCCATCGAGGGCCCGCTGCCGCCGGGCTGCATGCAGACCGTGTGGCGCGACGACGCGCGCTTCGTCAACACCTACTGGAAGACCGTCCCGGGCCGCCTCGTCTACAGCACCTTCGACTGGGGCGTGCGCGACGAGGAAGGCTACTACTACATCCTCGGCCGCACCGACGACGTCATCAACGTCGCGGGCCACCGGCTCGGCACCCGCGAGATCGAGGAAGCCATCTCGGGCCATGCGGCCGTGGCCGAGGTCGCGGTGGTGGGCGTGGCCGATGCGGTGAAGGGCCAGGTCGCGCTCGCGTTCGTCGTGCTGAAGGACCCGGCGCTCGCTGGAACGAAGGAGGGCGCCGCCGGGCTCGAGGCCGACGTGATGAAGACCGTCGACCAGCAGTTGGGTTCACTCGCTCGTCCGGCGCGTGTGCGCTTCGTCACTGCGTTGCCGAAGACGCGGTCGGGCAAGCTGCTGCGGCGCGCGATCCAGGCGGTGTGCGAACGGCGCGATCCGGGGGACCTCACGACGATGGAGGATCCGACGGCGTTGCAGCAGATCAGGGATCAGCTGGATGTGGCCTGACGCGGGTCTCGTCTCGGTGCGGCCCTCGATCGGACGCAATCATTCTTGAGGGGCGCCTGTATGGCCAGGGCACGGAGCGCTTCGAGATGGCGGTCCCGTACAAGCCGAAGTCACCCGATGTGAGCTTCACTGTGTACCGCCCGAAATTCATCATCGTGGACGGCGCCGAACCGGACTATTCGAAACTCGCGGACAGATTCTTTGCCGGGGTAGACAGCCATGCGGAAGGTGTCAAGGTTTGGAACGCGCACATGGATCAGGCGCAGTGACAGGGCGCGCGAAGGCTTGTCGGGAGTCCTGACTCCGAAGATCTCGCATGCGCCGCGCCATCGCGCGTGTGGACCAAGACTTCCGCCGCGGGATGAGCCGATGGTGGACGCATGTCGTCGCCGCAGTGGCGCCATACTCCTGCGGCGGTCAGCCTCCGAGGTCGCCTACCTTCACGGGCATCGAGAGTCTTGACCCCGAAGGCGCACATGCAATTCAGCCAGCTGGACCCTTGGTTCTCCGTTTCCATGATCACGGGGCCGCGGCACGCCCTGCTGCAGATCCGGATCGGGCGGGGAGAGCCAGTCCAGCCTGTCTGGGAACAGTTGCCTCCTGTCGGCAGCGATGCGCGTTGCTGCCTCGATCAGGCTGCGATCACGGCCCAGGTGCTGGCCGCCGTGGATGAGGCGAACTGTCGTCTTGTCTCCCGCTACACCGTCACGCATATCCGATGCGTCCAAGACGACAACGGGACCCCGGCGATGTATGGGCACATGGCGGCAGGGCTGATCGACCACGTTCACGGCACTGGCGTGCCGGTGTGAGCGATCAGCCTTCAAGGCTGACGTGCGTGTCCTCGAAGCCCGGTCCATCGAACGAACCGACCCGGACCCAGTGGCCCCAGAACATGTCCCCATCGCCGTACGACAGGCCGAGCGACCGGGCGCCCCGGACGTCGAGTGCCACGGGTTGGAGGGCGGCAGCGAACCCGGCCGCGTCGAGGAGCGGTTTCTCGAATGTCTCCGTGGTGCCGTCGGCTTGGTCCCTCGCGCCGAAGCGCCAGTCGCTGTTGTACGACCCCAGGAATTCGGCCGCGGCGAGTGCCCGGCATCGGGCATCGAGGTCCGCAAGGCTGGTGACGGCATGCGACGCCGATGCGAGCGTGGCCTCCAGCGTGTCTTCGCCGGGTTCGATGCGGAGTTCGATCGTCGCGCCATTCAGCGTGACGGAGCCTGCCAACTCGCCTGAGATTTGCGGGTCCGGTTCGAGCCGCCCGAGCACCGGATGGTCCACGGGATCCAGTCGAACGAATGGACGCTTCTTCCTGAACAGTCCGAACCCCATGAGTCCGCCCCCTTGCTGCCCGCGGTCGTCGGCCGCGGTGGGGAGGATCGTAGCCGCAGACCGATGCTTCGGAACGTGGTGCGCAAGACGCGAACGATCGTTCTAAATCTCAATGCCGAAAACAACTTGCGTGAACTTCCGCACGTGACGCTCCAAGGTGTAGCGAGATGTCATGCAGGTCACGAAGTGTCCGGTCTACCATACAAGTAATCTAATCACTGCCAAAGGCACACCCGTTGAAAGGCGGGGTCGCAAAGCTTCCGGTCTAACGGCAACGTCCACACGTTGCCCACGACAGCGGGGCCGCCAGAAACAAGGCTCGTCGCCCCACGGGGCGGCCGTGCCCTGCCGCCAGGCGGCCCCGATTTTTCGGGCGCTTCACGACCTCTCCCCTCGACAGTCTGCCCCCCGCAGTGACATCGCGCGCACTGGAGCGGTCGGGCCTGCGCGGATCGTGGATCGAGGGTGAATCTGCCCGGTCAACATGCCATGCGACCAAAACCGCACGGACATCAAGCCGGAACAGGTCGGGACTAACCCCTCTTTCCAAACGATCCGCGATTCCACCTCAAGCCGACACTGCCGGTCGCCGATATGTACGCGTACGGTTACGTGGAACGGAAACGAAGGGGAAACGATGGGGTACGAAGTCGCAAGCGGCATCCAGGCGGATCTGGCACTGATCCGCGCCAGCGCGCAGGGCCTGGCCGACAGCGTCGCGGTGGCCCCGGCCGCGGGTGAGTCCGCCTCGGCGGGCGGCTTCGCGAGCTCGATGCGCGATGCGGTCTACCGCGTCGACGCGCAGGACCGTGCCGCCGGCGAAAAGATGGCCGATGTCGATGCCGGCCGCAGCGACGACCTCGTGGGCGCGATGCTCGCGAGCCAGGAAGCCAGCCTCTCGTTCTCGATGCTGATGCAGGTCCGCAACAAGGTGATGGGTGCTGTGGAAGACCTCATCAAGCTCCCGCTGTAAGAACACGATGATCGCGTCCCTCAAGTCCGGCTTCGAGCGTTTCCGGGGCAACCCGTCGGCGCCGGCGATCCCGCCCGCGCTGCTGCGCAGCCTCGGCCCGCTCGTGGTGCTGGCCATCGGCATCACCGCGCTCGTGCTGATGTACCTGTGGCAGGACCAGGCCTCGTACAAGCCGGTGTTCGGCGCCCGCGAGAAGGTCGCGGCCAACGACATGATGGCGGTGCTCGACGCCGAGAAGATCGGCTACCGCCTGCACCCCGACACCGGCCAGGTGCTCGTGCCCGAGGCCCAGCTGGGCAAGGTGCGCATGCTGCTCGCGGCCAAGGGGGTCACCGCCAAGCTGCCCGCGGGCCTCGACCTGATGGACCGCAACGACCCGCTGGGTGTGAGCCAGTTCGTGCAGGACGTGCGTTTCCGCCGCGGCCTCGAAGGTGAACTCGCGCAGAGCATCATGACCCTCGACGCCGTCGACAGCGCCCGCGTGCACCTGTCGATCGCGAAGTCGTCGTCGTTCGTCGCGAGCGACGGCGAGAAGAGCTCGGCCTCCGTGGTGCTGGCGATGAAGCCGGGCCGCACGCTGAGCGCCGAACAGATCGCCGCGATGGTCAACCTCGTGGCGGGCAGCGTCGCGAGCCTGTCGCCGCAGCGCGTGAGCCTCGTCGACCAGGCGGGCAACCTGCTGTCGTCCCGCGTGGACCTGACCGAAGGCTTCGATGCGCAGGGCGGCAACGACGCCGCGCGCCGCTTCCAGGACGAAGCCCGCAAGAACGTGCACGACCTGCTGGCCCCGGTGCTCGGCGAGGACAACTTCAAGCTGAGCGTCACCGCCGCCGTCGACAACGACCGCGTGGAGGAGACGCACGAGAAGTACGGCGACGATCCGAAGGTCACGAACGAAGCCCTGCGCAACGAACAGGACCAGAACCGCATGGCCCTCGGGGTGCCGGGGTCGCTCAGCAACCGCCCGGTGGCCGTGGCTGCCGCGGGTGCCGCTTCGGGCGCCGAAGGCAGTGTGGGCCACAAGAACGCCACGTCGCGCCAGTACGCCTACGACCGCAGCATCACGCAGATCAAGCGCAGCCGCGGCCGCCTGCACAAGCTGAGCGTCGCCGTGGTGCTCAACACCGCCGCCGCGCCGAAGCCCGAGACGGGCTGGACGCCGGCCGAGATCGCCAACATCGACCGCCTGCTGCGCAACGGCCTGGGCGTGGACGCCGACCGCGGCGACAACCTCGTGGTCTCCGCGATGCCGTTCCCGTCGCGCCCCGTGGCCGGCCCGTGGTGGCAGGAGCGCGACAACATCATCGACATCGGCAGCAAGCTCGTCTACGTGGTGGGCGCGATCCTCGCGTTCCTGCTGGTCGTGCGCCCGCTGATGAAGCTGCTGACGAACCGGATGCTGCCGGTGGCCCCGGCCACGCTGGCCGTCGCCGATGCGCCGGCCCTGGCCGCCCCGGTGGACGCCGGCGCCTCGGCCATCGCCCTCCCGAACGCGGCCCAGCCGGTCGCCACGGGCTCCGCCGCGATGCCGGTGGTGCCGCTGCTCGAGAACTACGACCTGCCGCCGGCAGGTTCGCCGGTCGACGTGATGGTCGACCACCTCAAGGTCCTCGCGAGCAAGGAGCCCGAACGGGTCGCCGAGGTCGTGAAGCAATGGGTGCAGAAAAATGCCTGAAGCGACTTCCAAGTCCACCGACCTCGCCGTGGTGAGCGGCTCCGCGATGACCCCGGTCGAGCAGGCCGCCATCGTGCTGCTCAGCATGGGTGAGGAGCCGGCCGCGGCCGTGTTGCGCTGCCTCTCGCGCGAGGAGCTGCTGGAGGTGACGCAGGTGATGTCGCGCATGAGCGGCATCAAGGTCGAGGCGGTGAAGACCGCGATGCAGCGCTTCTTCGACGACTACCGCGAGCAGAGCGGCGTGCACGGCGCGTCGCGCGCGTACCTCAAGCGTTCGCTGGACCTCGCGCTCGGCGGCGACATCGCCGGCAGCGTGCTCAACAGCATCTACGGCGACGCCATCCGCCCGAAGATGGCCCGCCTGCAATGGGCTTCGCCGAAGTGGCTGGCCGAACACATCGCGCACGAACACGTGCGCATGCAGGCCGTCTTCCTCGCCTTCCTGCCGCCGGCGCTGGCCGGCAGCGTGATCGACGCGCTGCCCGCCGAGGGCCGTGACCTGGTGCTGCTCAACGTGGCCCGCCTGAACGAGATCGACCACGAGCTGCTGATGGAGCTCGAGGAACTGGTGGCCCGCTGCCTCGGCAGCCTCGGCAACCAGAGCGCCAACGTCGAGGGCATCCGCCAGGCCGCCGAGATCCTGAACCGCCTGCCGGGCGACCGCGAGCAGATCGTCGAGCTGCTGCGCGCGCACGATCCGAACGTCGTGTCCGAGATCGAGCTGCGCATGTACGACTTCTTCATCCTGTCGCGCCAGTCCGAAGCGGTGCTGCAGCGGATCATCGAGGCGGTGCCCATCGAGCAGTGGGCCCTTGCGCTCAAGGGCGCCGAGCCCGCGATCCGCAACGCCGTGCTGCAGTCGATGCCGCGCCGCCAGGCCCAGGGCTTCGAGGACACGATGCGCCGTTCGGGCCCCGTGCCCATCAGCCGCATCGAACAGGCCCGCGCCGAGATCATGGCCGAGGTCAAGGCCCTCGCCGATGCCGGCGAGATCGAGGTTCAGCTGTTCGCCGAGGCCACCGTCGAATGAAGACCTACCGCCCCCACCGTTTCCCGCCGCTGTCGGTCTCGACCGCCTCGTCGAGCGCGCTCGCGCCGATGCAGGCCTCCGTCGCCGACGGCTTCCAGCAGGGCATGGCGCAGGGGTATGCCGAGGGCCATGCCGCAGGCCTCACCGACGGCCGCAACCAGGGCCTGGGTGAGGGCCGCAGCGAAGGCCTGCGCCAGGGCGCCGACGAAGGCCGTCGCGCCGCGGAGCAGTCTTTCGAAAACGCGGCCCGCCCGGTGGACGCCGTGCTCGCCGAACTGAACCGCCTGCACGCCGAGTACCAGCTCGCGCAGCGCAAGGAGGTGGTGGACCTCGTGGCGCGTGTCGCGCGCCAGGTGATCCGCTGCGAACTGACGCTGCAGCCCACGCAGCTGCTGACCCTCGTCGACGAGGCGCTCGCGGCCATGCCGCCCACGCGCGAGCAGATCGAGGTGTTCCTGAACCCCGAGGACCTGCAGCGCATCCGCGACCTGGACCCGGAACGCGCCCAGCGCTGGTCGCTGCTGCCCGATGCCCGCCTGGAGACCGGCGAGTGCCACGTGCGCGCCGGCGACCACGAAGCCGATGCCGGCTGCCAGCAGCGCCTGGCCGCGTGCATGCAGCAGGTGGCGTCGCAGCTGGTGGACGGGCAGGGCTCGCACCTGCAGGTCGTGCCGCAACCGCTGCAGGAGGCCGCATGATCGGCGCCGCGCTCCGCCGCCTCGAACTCGGTGACGTGCCGGTCGCGACGCCGACGGGGCGCCTCGTCGGCGCGTCCGGCCTGCTGCTGGAGAGCGTCGGCTGCCAGCTGTCGACCGGCCAGCGCTGCCAGATCGAGACTGCCGCCGGCGGCTGGATCGACGCGCAGGTCGTGGGCTTCCGCGACAAGACGTCGTTCCTGATGCCGTTCAAGAGCCCCACGGGTCTCGCGGCCGGCGCACGGGTGCTGCCGATCTCGGACCGCGCGCCGCTGATGATCGGCACGTCGTGGCTCGGCCGGATGGTCAATGGGCTCGGCGAGCCCATCGACGATCGGGGCCGCCTGGGTGGCGACCACGTGCTGGAGCCCGTGCCGCCGAAGGTCAACCCGCTGAAGAAGCGCCGCGTGGAAGAACGCCTCGACGTGGGCGTGCGCGCCATCAACGGCATGCTGACGCTCGGCAAGGGCCAGCGCGTGGGTCTGATGGCCGGCAGCGGCGTGGGCAAGAGCGTGCTGCTCGGCCTGATCACCCGCCAGACCGTGGTCGACGTGGTGGTGGTGGGCCTGATCGGCGAACGCGGCCGCGAGGTGCGCGAGTTCGTCGAGCTGTCGCTCGGCGAGGCGGGCCTGCGCAAGGCCGTGGTGGTCGTGGCCCCGGCCGACGAATCGCCGCTGATGCGCCTGATGGCCACCGACCTGTGCCACGCCATCGCCGCCCACTTCCGCGACCAGGGCAAGGACGTGCTGCTGCTCGTGGACTCGCTCACCCGCTACGCGATGGCCCGCCGCGAGGTCGCGCTGGCCCTCGGCGAGCCGCCGGCCACCAAGGGCTATCCGCCGTCGGTGTTCTCGCTGCTGCCGCAGCTGGTCGAGAGCGCCGGCAACGGCGAGGGCGAGACCGGCAGCATGAGCGCCATCTACACCGTGCTCGCCGAAGGCGACGACCAGCAGGACCCGGTGGTCGACACCGCCCGCGCCATCCTCGACGGCCACATCGTGCTGACCCGCGAACTCGCCGAGCGCGGCCACTACCCGGCCATCGACATCGCCCAGTCCATCAGCCGCTGCATGGCCCAGGTGGTCGACAAGCCGCACCTGAACGCCGCCCGCGCGCTGAAGGAAATGGCCGCCCGCCACGCCCGCGTGCGCGACCTGATCCCGCTCGGCGCCTACGTGCCGGGCGCGGACCCGGTCACCGACCGCGCCGTCGAACTGTCGCCCCGCATGGACGCGTTCCTGCGCCAGGGCACCAACGAAGCCGCTCCCATGGACACCTGCGTGACCCACCTCGAGGACCTGATGGCATGAGCGGAGCCACCGACACCACCCGCAGCCTGTCGACGCTCGTGGACCTCCGCGGCCGCGAGGTCGACCGCCTCGCCGCCACGATGGCCGAAAAGCAGGCCGTGCGCGACCGCTACCAGAAGAACCTCGACCGCCTGGAGCGCCTGTGCGCCGGCAGCAGCGGCGACACGCGCCCGGGTGCGCTGTCGCCCATGCTGTCGATGAACCATGCAGGCTACAAGCAGACGGTGCTGGCGATGGTCGACACGCACCGCCAGGACCTGGCGCTGCACGAGGCCGACATGGCCGTGACCCAGCGCGCGCTGAACACCGCCTCGCTCAAGCGCGAGGTGCTGGGCCAGGTGCTGGACGAGCAGTCCGCACGGATCCGCCAGGCGCGGGACCGCCAGGACCAGAAGCGCCTGGACGACATGGCGACCCAGGTCTGGGCGCGGGGGCTGACCCGATGAACGGCCGCCAATTTCACATGGGGGCGATTCCGGTCGCCTTGAACGAGGAAACCCTCGTCTACCACCCACCGGGAGCACCCCATGGCCACCTCGTTTGACCCCGCATCCACCGCCACCGCGCTGGCGAACGCCTACGTCCAGGCCGCGCAGACGCAGCTGACGACGCAGACCCAGCGCTCCCAGGCCCAGGCCACGGGCCTGACCAAGCTGCAGTCGGCGCTCAAGGCGTTCGACACGGCCGTCGCCGGCCTGTCGAACAAGAAGACGATGGTCGCGAGCTCGGCCACGTTCAGCAGCACCGGCTTCGCCACGGCGACCACGACGACCAAGGCCACGCCCGGCACGTACCCGCTCTTCATCGAGCAGGTCGCCACCGCCAGCCAGGTCGTCTTCACCGACCTGCCGGCCGTGCCGGTGCCGGTGACCGGCACGCTGTCGATCAGCCAGGGCGGCATCGCCGCGTTCGACGTGGACTTCTCCACGGCCGACATCGACGGCAACGGCACGCTGTCGCAGGCCGAGATGGCCCGCGCGATCAACTCGGCCGCCGACAACAAGGGCAAGGTCACGGCCTCGGTGCTGACGACCGGCAACACCACCCAGCTCGTGCTGACCTCCGCCGCCACCGGCGAGGCCGGCGAGATCACGGTGAACGCCTCCACGATCAGCAACGCCGCGCTGAAGTCCAACCTCTCCGCCGGCACGACGCTCGTGCAGGGCAAGGACGCGATCCTGTGGCTCGGCGCCAAGGACACCGGCGTCAAGGTCAAGCAGGCCTCGAACACCTACACCGGCATCGAAGGCGTGTCGGTCACGCTCACGCAGGCCCAGGCCTCGGGCGGCTCGCCGATCAACCTGACGGTGGCGAACGACACGAGCGGCACCGCCAACAACGTGAAGACCTTCGTCGACGCGTTCAACACGCTCAAGACCGCGCTGGACGCGCTGACCACCGCCGGCAGCGTCAAGGACGGCACGGCCGCCGGCGTCTTCTCGTCGGACTCGAGCATCCGCTCGCTGCGCAACAAGCTCAACGACATCGTGCGCCAGGACTTCGGCGGCGTGAAGCTGACCGACTTCGGCGTGAGCTCCGACCGCGACGGCAAGCTGACCCTCGACAACACCAAACTCGAGAAGAAGCTCGCTGCATCGCCCGACGCCCTGGACACCGTGTTCGGCACCGCGACGCTGACCACCAGCTCCGGCCTGCTCGGCGCCACCGACAAGTACCTGGACGTCTGGCTCAACAGCCTGAACGGCCAGATCAAGCGCCGCCAGGACTCGGTGCAGTCCGCGCAGGCCGCCCAGACCACCCGCCAGACCCGCCTCGATGCCCAGTACGAGAGCGCCTACAACCGCTACCTCAAGCAGTTCACGGTGCTCCAGTCCATCCAGGCGCAGATGGAACAGACGACCAACATGTTCGATGCGATGAGCACGGGCAGCTGACCGAACGAGAGAGACCACCTTGGACTACGACGCCTACAGCAACTACCACGCCGTCAACCTCGAGGCCCAGACGGCCCGGGCGACCCCCGTGCAGCTCGTGCTGATCCTGATGGACGGCCTGCTGGAGGAACTCGCCCGCGCCCGCGGCCACATCGAGGCGGGGCGGTACGAGCTGAAGGCGGCGAGCCTCGACAAGTGCGTCGAGATCCTCAACGGTCTCTCGAGCTCGCTCGACGAGGAATCGGGCGGCGAGGTGGTCGCGAACCTCGGCCGCCTCTACGACTACTGCGCCCACCGGCTCTACACCGTCGGCCTGCAGCTCGACACCTCGATCCTCGACGAGGTGACGCGCCTGCTGACGACGCTGCGCTCCGGCTGGATCGGCGTTCAGGAACGCGCATGAACCGGCACCGCGCGATGACCCTGCTGAAGGACCGCCTGGACGACGCGTGCCTCGCGTCGGACTGGGAGGCCCTGGCCGCGGCCGACCGTGACATCGCCGCCGCGCTGCCCGTGTGGCAGGCGGCCGGCAATTGGTCGTCCCCGGAGCAGGTCGCCTTCGCGCGGCTTCGCCAGAGCCACCGCGCCGCGTTCGAGTTCTGCACGCGCAGCTCGGATGCGATGGCCGTGCGCCTCAACGACATGAACAACCACAAGGACGGCTGGCTCGCGTACGCGGCCAGCGGCACGTCGGAGGACCTCCTCGCATGAACATCGGTACCGCGGCCGGCCCGGCCCCGTCCCAACCCGGCGCGCTCGACGCGCTCCTGCCGCAGGCCGGAACGCCCGCTGGCGCGGAAGGCGTGTCGGCCTTCCTCGACATGCTGGGCCTGCTGAACGGCGCCGCCGTGCCGCAGGAGCAACTCGATGCCGCACCCGAAGAGGTCGACGCGGAGGAGGCCACCTCCGACGAGGCCCCGGCCATGCCGGCCATGGCCCCCGCGCCGAACCCGTTCGTGATGGCGATGCCGCTGCCCGTGGCGCCCGTGGACGCCGCTGCCGCCGAGCCGGCCGAGACCGACGGCGCCGCCGAATCGGCCCCGCTCGAGGGCGTGGCCCTCGATGCCCCGCGCCGCGCGCCGCTGCCGCAGGCTGCGCTGCCCGTGCCGGTCGCCGTCGACCCGGCCGTGCGCCCGGTGCGCGCCGAACCCGCCGCCCCGGCCGAGGAACCGGCGGCTGCCACCCCGGTGCGCGCGGCGGCGGTGGCCCCGGCCGAGCAGGGCAAGACCACCGAATTCCACCTCGACGACACCCGCGCGCCCGTGGCGGGTGCGGCGTCGCGCCCGCAGGCGGCCGACGACGGCCTGCCCGCCGTCAAGCTGTCGCCCACCACCCCGACCCAGTGGCGCCAGCCGCTCGCCGAGGCGCTCGGCGACCGCCTGCAGCTGAACCTGCAGCGCGGCAGCGACCAGGCGGTGATCCGACTCGAGCCGCCGCAGCTGGGCCGCATCGAGATCGCGATCCGCCATGAGGCGGGTGCGCTGCAGGTGCACCTGAGCGCGACCCACCACGAGGTGGTGCGCCAGCTGAACACGATCGGCGATTCGCTGCGCCAGGACCTGGGACAGCGCCAGTACGGCGACGTGTCGGTCGTGGTGAGCGATGCCGGGGCAATGGGGCGTGACGCCGATGGCCGTTCGCGCGGCCGCCAGCCCGAGCAGGACAACACAGACCCGAACCGGGCGCTGGCCGAGGCCGAGGTCGGCCTCGCCAAGGCCTTCCGCCTGGGTGACAACACGAGCGAGACGCGATGAAGAAGATGCCCCTGATCATTGCCGCGGTGGTGACCGGCGTGCTGCTGACCGCGGTCGGCGGAGCGGCCGCCTGGTACACGCTGCGCCCGAAGGTCGAGCCGACCCCCGAGATGCTGGCCGAGAAGGCCGCGGAAGAGGCGCGCAAGCACCCGCCGAAGTACGTGAGCCTCGAGAAGGTCATCGTGATGCTGCGCCGCGAGAACGGCGACACGGGCTCGCACTACATGGCGGTCGACCTCGTCTTCAAGACGAACGAGAAGGACGAGAAGGTCACCCGCGAGCACCTGCCGATGCTGCGCAGCGTCGCCGTGCGTTCGCTGTCGGCCCTGACGCCGGCGACCGCGGGCGGCATGTCGATCGACCAGTTCGCCGAAGAGGTGAACAAGGCCTACGCCGACAGTTATGAAGCCGAGAAGCGCGACAAGCCGTTCTCGGAAGTCATGATCGGCAAGCTCATCATCGAGTGACGGCATGGACCTGCACGCCGGTTACGCTGAAGTCCAGGACGTCGCCGCTCACGCGGGGCTGAGCCCTGCCGACGAGCAGCGGCACCTGCTCGCGTACGCGCCCCTGGTCAAGCGCATCGCCCGGCAGCTCAACTCGCAGGCCTCCGGCGCGATGGACCGCGACGACATGGAGCAGATCGGCCTGATGGGCCTGCTCGAGGCGCTTCGCCGCTACGGCGAACCCGACGCGCAGTTCGGCGGTTTTGCCGCGCTGCGGATCCGCGGCGCCATCCTCGACGAGCTGCGCCGCCAGGACTGGCGCCCGCGCGCCGTGCGCCAGGAAAGCCACCGCGTGCGCGACGCCGTGCGCGAACTCACGCGCCGCCTGGGCCGCGAGCCGTCCGAGGCGGAGATCCGCACGGCCCTCGGCCTGTCCGCCGACGCCTACCAGGAACACCTCCTGGCCGAGAACGCCGAAACCATCGCGAGCTTCGACGAACTCGTGAGCGACCTGGTGCAGATGCCCTCGCATGGCGCGAACCCGGAAGAACAGATGACGGTCCGCCGCTCGATCGAGCAGGGCCTGAAGGCGCTGGACGAACGCGAGCAGCGCGTGATCCAGCTCTATTACGAGCATGAGCTCAGCTACAAGGAAATCGCCGCGGTGCTCGGCCTGACCGACGCCCGCGTGTGTCAACTCAACAAGGGAGCGCTCAAGAAGATGAAGGCGCTGCTCGAAAAGAACTGAACCCCGGACGGACTGGAACCATGCAACTCTTCATCGGCATCGGCATCGTGCTGTCCTGCGTCTTCGGCGGGCTGCTGCTCATGGGCGGCAGCATCCGCCTGATCTGGGAACCCGTGGAACTGCTGATCATCGCGGGTGCCGGCTTCGGCGCGCTGATCATCGGCAACCCGCGCCACGTGCTGAGCGAGATGATCGTCCAGTTCCGCCAGATCATGAAGCGCAAGCTGCAGGGCTCGGAGTTCCAGCGCCAGTTGCTGCTGCTCATGTACGAGCTGCTGCAGACGGCCGCCGGCGGCCTGAAGGCGCTCGACGCCCACGTCGAGGCGCCGCACGAGAGCGAGCTGTTCCTGCGGTACCCGCTGGTGCTCGAGGAGCCGAAGCTGATCGCCTTCATCGTCGACAACTTCCGCCTGATGGCCATGGGCAAGATCAGCGCGCACGAACTCGAAGGTGTGCTGGAGCAGGAGATCGAGGCCATCTTCGAGGAACTGCAGCAGCCGGCCAAGTCGCTCCAGAAGATCGGCGAGGCGATGCCGGGCTTCGGCATCCTGGCTGCGGTGCTGGGCATCGTGATGACCATGAACACCGTGGGCGAGGGCGCCAGCTCCGCCGAGATCGCCGAGCGCGTAGGCGCCGCGATGGTGGGCACGTTCATCGGCATCTTCTTCTGCTACGGCGTGCTGGACCCCATCGCCAACGTGATGAAGCAGCTCGTGAAGCAGGAGCTGTCGACGTTCGAGAGCGTCAAGGTCGTGCTGGTCACGCACGTGGCGGGCAAGCCCGCGCTGCTCGCGATCGACGCGGGCCGCCGCCTCGTGCAGCTGAACATCAAGCCGAGCTTCGCGCAGCTCGAGTCGTGGATCAATTCGATGGGTGGTGGCGACGACGCCGGGGCGGACGCCGACACCCCGCGCCGCAGGGCCGGAGACCAGCGTGCTCAACAAGCCTGACAAAGCCAAGGGCAAGCGCGACGACGCGCACCACGAGCAGATCGTGAAACGTGGCGGCAAGCGCCACGAGCACGACGAGCACGGTGGTGCGTGGAAGGTCGCGTTCGCGGACTTCTGCCTGGCACTGATGTGCCTGTTCCTCGTGCTGTGGCTGATGGCCGCGCGCCAGCAGGAACTCATTCAGGAAGTCATGCGCGCCCCGGGTGGCAGCCTGATGGACGAAGGGCAGGGCGTGATGCCCGAGACGATGGGCGGCCCCCGCGGCAGCCTGATCGCCCGGGAGCCGATGCCGCGCCAGACCGGCTCGGCCAAGCCCGGCAACAACGACGTCGACGTGCCGGACCCGACCGACAAGCAGCACGTGGACCGCACGCGGTACGAGAGCCCGAGCGACCTGCAGGCGCTGTCGCGCGTGCTCGCGCGCATGAGCGAGGAAGCCGGTCTCGCGAACAACATGCAGGCCGTCGTGACCCCGTACGGCCTGCGCGTGATGCTGCACGACACCGAAGGGCAGGGCATGTTCGCCCGTGGCAGCGCGATGCTGAGCGAGCGCTTCCGCAAGCTGCTGCGCAACCTCGGGCCGCTGTTCGCGCAGATGGAGAACCAGATGCTGATCGTCGGCCACACCGATTCGCTCCAGTACGCGGACCGCAGCCACTCGGCCTTCTCGAACTGGACGCTGTCGAGCAACCGCGCGATGGCCGCCCGCACGCAGCTGCAGGAAGGCGGCATGCCCGCCCGCAGCATCCTGCAGGTGGTGGGCATGGCCGACCGCGCGCCGCTCGACACCCGCGACGCGGCCGCCGGCATCAACCGCCGCATCGAACTGCTCATCCTGACCAGCCAGCAGGCCGGCCTCGTCTCCTCGATGTTCGGCATGCCGACCGACCAGGTGGCCCTCGCCGACGGCGTGACGGTGACGTCCCCCGACACCGACGCGCTCCGGGCCCTGCGCTCGCAGCTGACCGACACGAAAGGGCGCGCGCCGGTCACGCAGTGACCCGCGAGTGCATCCCCCATGCAAACCAGACCCAGAGGCTCTCGCATGAGAATTTCAGGCTCCCCCCTCCAGCCCCAGGGCGTCGCCGCCCCGGCCGTGGCCGACACGTCGGTCGCCGAGACCGCCCCGGTCGCCGCGAAGCCGTCCGCCGCCGCGCTGCAGAGCAGCACGCTGCAGCCGGCGCTCGCCGCGATGCGCGACATGCCCGAGATCGACGAGGCCAAGGTCGCCGCGCTGCGCGATGCACTGGCCAAGGGCGAGCTGCCGTTCAACCCGGCCCGCCTCGCCGGCCTGATCGAGCGCTTCCACGGAGGTTCGCGATGAGCCACGGCCCGGCGCTGACCCGGCTGATGCAGGGGGTCGGTGCGGACATCCAGCGCTACCGCGAGCTGGTGCGCCTGCTGGAGTCGCAGTTCAAGGCGGCCCTGCAGCACGACGCGGTGGAGCTGTCCGAACTCGCCAACGGCGTGACCGAACTGGTCGTCACGCTCGACGCCAGCCGGCGCGAGCGGAACACGCTGGTGCGCGGGATGCTGGGCGACGGCGTGCCGATGACCGGCGTGTTCAAGCTGCTCGACGGTGCGCGCCGCGAGGCGCTCGAATCGGGCTGGCACGCGCTCGAGGACCTGGTGCGCGAAAGCAAGCGCCTGAACGCGCGCAACTGCCAGCTGATGATGGACCAGCACAGCCTGATGCAGCGCGTGATGCACGGCGAGGCCACGACCTATGATCCGGCCTGACCTCGCGATCCGCCCCACGGCCCCCACCGCGGCCACGACACCCCTGGCCGCGGCCGGTGGCGGCCGCGGCTTCGGCGCGCTGTACGGTGACGTGCGCGGCGAGGTCGAGGACTTCATCGCGAACGGCTCCGGCCCGTCGATGCCCGCCGCCCCGATGCTGACCCTCGAAGGCCAGCGCGTGCGCGACGCGGTCACGGCCGCCGCGTCGCCGTCCTTCAGCGGCGACCAGGCCGCCTTCGTGGCCGGCGTGACACCCGCCGCCGAGGAAGCCGCCCGCCAGCTCGGCGTGGCCCCCGAGCTGGTGGTGGCCCACGCCGCGCTGGAGTCGGGCTGGGGCCGCAAGCCGCTGCTGCAGGCCGACGGCTCCACCACGCACAACGTGTTCGGCATCAAGGCCACCGGTGGCTGGACCGGCGACGTGGCCGCCGCCCGCACCACCGAGGTGGAAGACGGCGTGGCCGTGCCCCGCACCGAACGGTTCCGCAGCTACCCGGACGCGACGGCCGCCTTCCGCGACTACGCCCAGGTGCTGCTCGACAACCCGCGCTACCGCGGCGCCCTCAACACCGGCAGCGATGCCCGCGCGTTCGCCGAGGGGCTGGCCCGCGGCGGCTACGCCACCGACCCGGCCTATGCGGACAAACTGACCGGCGTGGCCCGGTCCGTGATGGGGGGCAAGCGATGAACGGCTACAAGTCGGCCGGCTGCACCGTGCCCTCGTCGACGACCCGCGCGCGGATCACCTTCCCGTTGCCGCTGTTGCGCACCCGCACGACGGCGCCGCGCGCGCCGCTTTCCTGGGCCTCGCCGGCCACGGTGACCGTGATGCCGTCGCGCTGCGCGACGATCCGCACGCTGTCGCCCCGCTTGACCAGCACCGGCGCCGACAGCCAGGCCGCCCGCAGGACGTCGCCGCTGCGCAAGGCGCGCCGGCTCGACTGCCCCACGGCCGTGGCCGGGTCGGAGATCGCGTCGGGCAGCGACGTGATGTCGCGCCGTTCGGTGGCCACGTCGGCGTCCGAAAGCGCCTTGCCCGACGGCACCGCCGTGGCCGCGATGGCGACCTTGGCCGACACGGTGGCCTTCAGCGTGAACGTCTGCTCCCAGCCCTCGGCGTCGGGACAGCGCGCCGCCAGGCGCAGCCGGCTCGCCTGCCGCGTGTCGACGGGCTCGATGGCGAGCGGCTTGCGGCACGGCAGCAGCGGCGTGCGCGGCCGCTGCAGCACCACTTCGAACTGCGGCTCGAGCCAGCCCTCGCGGTCGGCCCGGGTGTCGAGCACCTCGCGCGCCGCGTCGAGCAGCTGCGGCTCCACGCCGCGCGGCTCGGCGGCCGCCACCTGCAACACGACGGCGCCGAGCGCGGCGCCGATTGAAAACTTGAACCGGAGGTGATCCATGGGCATCGATTTTGACAAGGCTTTGGGTGTGCATCCCGACGCGCTGCGGCTGCGGGCGGAACGCACCCGGATTCTCGCCGCGAACATCGCCAACGAGAGCACCCCGGGTTACCAGGCGCGCGACATCGACTTCGCCTCGGCCCTGAAGCGCTCGATGGCCGACGACGCCACCGGCCTGAGCCTGGACACCGACGGCGACGCCGAGGCGCTCTACCGCGTCCCGAACCACGCCTCGCAGGATGGCAACACCGTCGAACTCGGCAGCGAACAGGCCGCGTTCTCCCAGAACTCGTCGGATTTTCAGACGAGCCTCACGTTCGTCAACATGAAGCTCCGCGGCCTGGCGAAAGCCATCAACGGACAGTGACCCCATGACCTTCCGCAACATCGCCCAGATCGCCGGCTCGGCCATGAACGCCCAGTCGGTCCGCCTCAACACCATCGCGAGCAACCTCGCGAACGCCCAGTCCGCCTCCGGCGTGGAAGGCGACGCCTACCGCGCCCGCAAGCCCGTGTTCGCCGCCGTGATGGGCGACACCACGGGCGCCGGCGCCGGCGTGCAGGTGCTCGACGTGGTGCAGAGCACCGAGCCCGTGCGCCGCGCGCACGAGCCGGGCCATCCGCTCGCCAACGAGGACGGCACCGTGTTCTACCCCAACGTCAATCCCGTGGCGGAGATGACCGACATGATGGCCGCATCGCGTGCGTTCGAGACGAACGTCGAGGTGATGAGCCGTGTGAAAACCATGCAGCAATCGCTGCTGAAACTCGGCGAAGGCTGACCCCATGACCACCTTGCTCAACGGCACGACCAACACGTCCGGCTCCTCGGGCGCGGTTTCCAACGCCATCAGCGGCAACGGCGAGCTCTCCACGCTGTTCACCACGCTGCTCGTGGCCCAGATCCGCAACCAGAACCCGCTCGAACCGCAGGACCCGAGCGCCTTCGTCAACCAGCTCACGCAGCTGAGCCAGACCGAGTCGCTTCAGAACCTGGCCCGCCAGGGCGCCGCCTCGGCCTCGATGATGGAAAGCATGCAGGTGCTGTCCCTCGGTTCGCAGGTGGGCTCGCAGTTGATGATCAACACCGACAAGGTCACCGTCGGCACCGAGAAGATCGACGGCGTCGTCACGCTCGAGAACGCGAGCGCCACCACCGCCGTGGTGCTCAAGGCCGCCGACGGGGCCGAGACCCGCATCACCCTCGGCACGCTCCCCCCCGGCGAAGCCGCCTTCTCGATCGACCCGGCCAAGCTGGGCTTGAAGCCCGGCAGCTACACGATGAAGGTCGAGACCTCGGCCGAACAGAAACCCCGCATCGAGATCGCCGGCACGCTCGAGAGCGTCAAGCTCTCGATGGCCGGCGGCGTCGTGCTGAACGTCAGCCACCTCGGCGAAGTCGCTCCCGACTCCGTCACCCGTTTCAATGGCCGCCTGCAGGCCGCCACCAACTGAAGGGAAATCCCATGAGCTTCGACATCGCCCTGTCCGGCATCAACTCGGTCAACGCCCAGCTCGACACCATCTCGAACAACATCGCCAACTCCGGCACCTACGGCTTCAAGTCGAGCCGCGTGAACTTCACGTCGACGTACGCCGGCACGCAGAGCACGGGTTCGGAAGTGGGTTCGCTCACGCAGAGCATCAGCGCCGGTGGCAGCGTGCTGACGACCGGCCGGGGCATGGATGCGTCCATCCAGGGCCGCGGCTTCTTCACGAGCCGCGACAGCGCCGGCAACACGCTGTACCACCGCGTCGGCATCTTCTCGAAGGACAAGGAAGGCTACATCATCGACAGCCTCGGCCGCCGCGCCCAGGGCTTCGCCGCCATCCCGGGCAGCACGGCCCTCGGCCCGATGGGCGACCTGCAGGTCCCGACGGGCCAGATCGCCGCGCAGGCCTCCACGCAGATGAAGTACACCGGCAACCTGTCGTCCGACTGGACCACCCCGACCGTCGCGGTGTTCGATCCGGCCGAGCCGCGCAGCTTCAACGGCTCGATGGTGTCGGTGGTGTACGACTCGCTGGGCGCCCAGCACAGCGTCACCCAGTACTTCGTCAAGACCGGCACGAACCAGGTCACGGTGCACTACACGATGGACGGCGCCGCGGTGCCCGGCACCAGCACGCTGAACTTCGGCACCGACGGCAAGCTCTCGACGCCCGCCGCGCCGGTGGCCGTGGCGCTGCCCACCCCGGCCGGCGCCGCGCCGTTCGCCGTCACGATGGACTACGCCGGCAGCACGAGCTACTCGGGCGAGGCCACCACGTCCGCCAACAGCGCCAACGGCTATGCCTCCGGCACCCTGATCGACGTGGAGATCAACGACGAGGGCCAGGTCGTGGCCAAGTACAGCAACAACGAGAAGCAGGTCGTGGGCACCCTGGCCCTCGCCACGTTCCCCGACGAAGGCGCGCTGATCGCCGTGAGCGGCACGAGCTGGACCACGTCGAACGCGTCGGGCACACCGCTGTACTTCGCCCCCGGCAGCGGCATGGCCGGCACGCTGACCTCGGGCGCGGTGGAGCAGTCGAACGTGGACATCACCGCGGAACTCGTGGGCCTGATGTCGGCGCAGCGCAACTACCAGGCCAACGCGAAGGTCATCTCGACCGAGAACCAGATGGTCCAGGCCCTGATGCAAGCGGTCTGACATGGACGCCCTGATCTACACCGCGATGAGCGGCGCCGAGCGGGCGCTGCACGCCCAGCAGGTGCACGCGAACAACCTCGCGAACCTCGACACGCCCGGCTTCCGCGCGAACATGGAACTGGCCACGAGCCAGGCCGTGAAGGGGGGCTACGGGTACGACGCGCGCCATCTCGGCGCACTGCAGGCCAACGCCATCTCCGGCCGCGAGGGGGCGGTGCGCCAGACCGGGCGCGACCTCGACGTCGCGCTGGCCGGCCCCGGCTACCTGACCGTGCAGTGGCAGGACGGCGAGGCCTACACCCGTTCGGGGTCGATGGCCATCGACGCCGACGGCGCGCTGACCGTGTCGGGCCATCCGGTGCTGGGCGAGGGCGGCCCGATCGTGCTGCCGCCGTACACGGCGCTGTCCATCGGCGCCGACGGCACGATCTCGGTCCAGATCGACGGCCAGACGCAGATGCAGGTCATCGACAAGCTCAAGCTCGTGCGCGCGGATGCGGCCGATCTGACAAAAAACGAGGCCGGGTTGATCGTCAGCCGTACAGGCGACGAACTTCCTGCCGATGACACGGTGGGGGTGCGTGGCGGTTTCCTCGAAGGCAGCAACGTGTCGGCCGTCGAGGAGATGGTGGCCACGATGAGCCTGACCCGCGACTTCGAGGTGCAGATGAAGCTCTACAAGGCCGCCGACGGCATGGCCGAGGCGGGCAACCGCCTCATCCGCGAATGACGCGCGAGTGACCCTCGCCCCCGACCGAACAAGGAGAATTCGATGAACCCCGCCCTCTGGATCAGCAAGACCGGCGTGCAGGCGCAGGACGCCAAGCTGCAGGCCATCGCCAACAACCTCGCCAACGTCAACACGACCGGTTTCAAGCGGGACCGCGTGATGTTCGAAGACCTCTTCTACCAGGTCAACGAACAGCCGGGGGCCCAGCGCGACGACAACACCGTCTCGCCCACCGGCGTGCAGCTCGGCAACGGCACCCGCCTCGTCGGCACGCAGAAGGTGTTCTCCACCGGCAACGTGCAGACGACGAGCCAGCCGCTGGACGTGGCCATCGTGGGTTCCGGGTTCCTGCAGGTGCAGCGCCCGAACGGCGACACGGCGTACACCCGTGCCGGGGCCCTGGACGTGAACGCCCAGGGCCGCCTCGTGACCGCGCAGGGCCTGAGCATCGTTCCCGAGATCACCATCCCGGCGAACGCCATCTCGGTGACCATCGGCGAAAACGGTGTGGTGTCCGTCAAGACGGCCGGCAACACCGAGCTCACCGAAGTGGGCCAGCTCACGCTCGCCAGCTTCATGAACCCGCCGGGGCTGCTCGCCGTGGGCGACAACCTCTACCTCGAGACGGCCGCGAGCGGCGCGCCCACCGAAGGCAACCCGGGCGAGGGTCCGCTCGGCAAGCTCAAGCAGGGCGCGCTCGAGGGGTCGAACGTGCAGGTGGTGGAGGAGATGGTCGACATGATCGCCGCCCAGCGCACGTACGAGATGAACACGAAGGTGCTGTCGGCCGCCGACAGCATGATGCAGTACCTCTCGCAAGCGGTGCGTTGACCATGCGCGGTGCGACCCTCGTCCTCTCCCTCGTGGCGCTGCTGCTCGGCGGTTGCGCCTACGTGCAGCCCGAGCCCGACCACCGGCAGCCCGCGGGCGAGCCGCCACCGGTGCCCGTGCAGGCGGCGCGCAAGGGGCAGGGGGGCGGGGTCTACCGCGTCGATTCGCCGTGGTCGCTGACCTCCGACAGTCGCGCCTTCCGCCCGGGCGACGTCGTGACCGTCGTGCTGCAGGAAACCACCCAGGCCACGAAAAAGGCCGACACGAAGTTCGGGAAGGAGAACTCGATCTCCATCGACCCGACCGTGATGCTCGGCAAGCTGTACCCGAAGACCGAGGTGGGCGTCGGGGCCGGCCGCGACTTCACCGGCACGTCGTCGAGCTCGCAGGCCAACACACTGCAGGGCGCGATCACCGTGGTGGTGCTCGAGGTGCTGCCCAACGGCCTGCTGCGCGTGGGGGGCGAGAAGAGCCTCACGCTGAACCAGGGCGAGGAGTTCGTGCGGCTGCAGGGGTACCTGCGGGCCGAGGACGTCTCGTCCGACAACCGCGTGTCGTCGCAGCGCGTGGCCAACGCCCGCATCGGGTATTCGGGCCGCGGCGCGCTCGCCGACGCGAACGACCCGGGCTGGCTCGTGCGCTTCTTCAGCAGCCCGCTGATGCCCTTCTGAGGACCCGCCCGATGCGCTTTCTCGTTTCCATCGCCGCGCTGGCGCTGTCCCTGGCGTTGCCGGCCCATGCCGCCACCGCGTTGCGCAACCTCGTGAGCGTCGAGGGCGTTCGCGACAACCCGCTCGTGGGCTACGGCCTCGTCGTGGGCCTGAACGGCAGCGGCGACAGCACGCAGGTGAAGGCGTCCGGCCAGTCGGTCGCCAACCTGCTGAAGCAGTTCGGCGTCAAGATGCCCGAAGGCCAGGAGGCCAAGAGCAAGAACGTCGCGACCGTGATGGTCAGCGCCGTGTTCCCGCCCGGCTACCGCAAGGGGCAGAGCATCGACGTGACGGTCTCGTCGCTGGGCGACGCGAAGAGCCTGCGCGGTGGCGTGCTGCTGCTCACGCCGCTGCGCGCGGCCGACAACGAGGTGTACGCGCTGGCACAGGGCAATCTGGTCGTGGGCGGCCTGAGCGCCCAGGGCAAGAGCGGCTCCAGCGTGACCGTGAACACCCCCACCACCGGCCGCATCCCGAACGGCGCCCAGGTCGAACGCGAGATCGTCTCCGACTTCGAGACCAGTCCCACCGTGACGCTGAGCCTCAAGCGCCCCCATTTCCAGACGGCGACGAACATCGTCGAGACCATCAACCGCCGCTTCGGCGACGTGGCCACCACCCGCGACGCGACCAGCGTCGCCGTGGTCGCCCCCGAGAACCCGACCCAGCGCGTGGCCTTCGTCGCCAAGCTCGAATCGCTGTCGGTCGACGTGGGGGTCGATTCGCCGAAGGTGATCTTCAATTCGCGCACCGGCACGGTCGTGATCGCCGAGGGTGTGTCGGTGCGGCCCGCCGCGGTGTCGCACGCCGGGCTCAAGGTGGTGATCTCCGAGAGCTCGCAGGTGAGCCAGCCCAATGCCTTCGGCCGGGGCGATACCGCCGTCACGCCGCAGTCCCGCGTGCAGGTGGACCAGCCCGCGCCCAAGATGTTCAAGTGGCCGAAGGGCGCGAGCCTGCAGGCCATCATCGACGTGGTCAACAGCACGGGCGCCACGCCCGACGACATCATGGCGATCCTGCAGGCCCTGGACCGGGCCGGCGCGATCGACGGCGAACTCGAGGTGCTCTGACCCATGAATCGCGTTTCTTCGCTCTCCACCGCCCAGCCCCTCGAGGCGGACGCCGCGGCGCCGGTGGCCCCGGCCGTCTCCCCGGAACTCGAACGCCAGGCCAAGGCCGCTGCCGAGAAGTTCGAGGGTTTTTTCATCGCCCAGATGATGCGGCAGATGCGCAGCATGTCGCGCGAGATCGCGGGCGAGGAGGGTGTGTACCGCGACCGCACGAACGACGACATGCTGGACATGGCCGACACGATGGTGGCCGACCAGATGGCCAGCCAGCGCGCGTTCGGCATCGCCGACGTGATCCTGCGCCAGGTGCTCCCCTCGGCCGCGTCCACTGCACCGGCCAGACCGCTTAACGCCGTGACCCCGCCGGTCGCCAAGAGCGAGTAACACCACCGGATTCCCTCCATGAGCATCATCAACAACGCGCTGACCGGGGCGGCCGCGTCCCAGATCGCGCTGAACACCGTCAGCCAGAACATCGCCAACCTGATGACGCCGGGCTACACCCGCCAGGGCACGCTGATGGTGTCGCAGCGCGCCACGCAGGCCGGGACGGTGTCGCCGGGCGACGGCGTGAAGGTGCCGTCGCTGATCCGCTTCAGCGATTCGTACAAGAGCCAGCAGATGTGGCAGGCCGCGTCCGAGCTGTCGCAGCGCGCCATCCCTCAGCCGTACCTGACCCAGCTGGAGCAGGTGATGGGCGACGACGAGTCGAGCATCAACAGCGGCCTCGACGGCTTCTTCGGCGCGCTGAACGCCGCGAGCGTGGAGCCCACCTCGCTGCCGCTGCGCCAGCAGGTCATCACCGCCGCCGAGGCGCTGGCCCAGCGGTTCAACAGCCTGAACCAGGTGCTGTCGAACCAGCAGGCGTCCATCGCCCAGCAGCGCACCAGCACGATCGACCAGATCAACTCGGTCTCGAAGTCGATCGCCGAACTCAACAGCGACATCGCCATCGCGCAGGCCACCGGCACCAATCCCTCGTCGCTGATCGACGCCCGCGACCAGAAGATCGACGCGCTGGCCTCCCTCGTGGCCGTGCAGGTGGTGGAGCAGCCCGACGGCACCCGCAGCGTCTCGCTGCGCGACGGCCAGCCGCTCGTGGTGGGGTCGCGCTCGTCGAGCCTGAGCGTGCAGGCGAACCCGGACGGCTCGCAGACGCTCAAGCTCGCGTTCGCGGCCGAGTCGTTCACGATCACCAGCACCCGCCTCGGCGGCCAGCTGGGTGGCCTCGACGACTACGAGCGCGACGTGCTGAACCCGCTGCGCAAGTCGGTGTCCGACCTCGCGGGCTCGGTGGCCGACAGGGTCAACACCCAGCTCGCCGCCGGCTACACGATGAGCGGCGCCACGCCCACGCCGGCACCGCCCAACGGCCCGCTGTTCACGTTCGACGCCTCGGGCTCGAGCGGCGTGCTGCGGGTGGTGGACGGTGTGCTCGCCGCGGACCTCGCCTTTTCCAGCGACCCGACGAAACCGGGCAACAGCGACAACCTGCTGAAGGTCATCGACGTCAAGAACCTGTCGGTGACGGTGGGCACGCTCGGTTCGGTGCGCATGGGCGACGCCAACACCCAGATGGTGGGGCGCCTCGCGATGCAGAGCCAGCAGAACCAGGCCTCGCTGGCCACCGCCGAGACGGTGCGCAACCAGTCCGAGGAGAGCTGGAAGTCCACGAGCGGCGTGAACCAGGACGAGGAGGCGGTGAGCCTCATGCAGTACCAGCAGATGTACCAGGCGAACCTGAAGGTGATCGCCGTGGCCAACCAGCTGTTCGACAGCACCCTCGCCATGATGGCGGGCTGAGGAGATCGAGATGCGCGTCGCCAGCACCCAGTACCACACCACGATGAACACCGCGTTGCAGAACGCGTCGTACCGCCTCGAGCACGTCATGCAGCAGATGGCCTCGGGCAACCGCATCATGGTGCCGTCCGACGACCCCGTGACCAGCGTGCGCCTCGCGCGGCTGAACCGCGAGGAAGCGGCGCTCGACCAGTACAAGGAGAACATCGGCGCGCTGCGCAGCCGGCTCCAGCAGAACGAGGCGCTGCTCGACGGTTCCGTGAGCGACATCCTCCAGGCCCGCGACCTGCTGGTCTGGGCCAACGACGGCGGCAACACGACGGAAGACGTGGGCGCGATGGCCAACTCGCTGGCCGCGCTGCGCGACAGCCTCTTCTATTCGAGCAACAGCGTCGACCAGGAGGGCCGCTTCCTGTTCTCGGGCACGGCCACCGCCACGAAAACCATCACCCTCGATCCAGCCGCGGCCTCCGGTGCCCGCTACACGGCCACCGGCAACGCCGACGCGCAGAAGGTCGTGGTGGGCAACGGCGTCACGCAGACCGCCAACTCCACGCTGCAGGAGATGGCCCCGCTGCTGAACCTGCTCGACCGGACCATCGACACGCTGCGGACCCCTGGCGTGAAGGTCAACGACCCGGCCGTGCAGGCCGTGCTGGTGGCCACGCTGGACGGCCTCGACACGGGCCTCAACAGCATCAACACGAAGATCGCGACCCTCGGCGGCGCCCAGAACACGCTGCAGACGCTCGAGGACAACCACGGCAACGTGAGCCTGTCGAACCGCCAGGCGGCGCTGACCCTCGGCCAGCTCGACTACGGCGACGCGGCGGTGAAGCTCAACGGCTACACCACCGCGGTGCAGGCCACGCAGAAGGCCTACGCGAAGGTGAGCGCGCTGTCCCTCTTCGACATGATCTGATCGCTCGATGCAGGTCTCGTCCACGCTCCAGCCGACCGCCGTCGGCGCCGGCCGCACCACGTCGGCCAGCGCCGTGCGCGCGACGTCGGTCGCCCCGGCCGCGCGCGTCCAGGTCGAGGCGGCCGGCTCGGCGCTGTCCGGTGGCCTGCGAGGCTGGCTGCCCGAGCTGAACCGGTCGGTGGCGCAGGCGCAGCAGTCGCGCGAGTTCCTGGACGGGGTGGCGGGCCAACTGCAGTCGCTCAAGGCGGGCTTGAGCGCGAGCCTCGCCGGGCGTTCGGCCGCCGGCACCCGCGTCGAAGACACGCTGTCGGCACTCGAATCCACCTGGGCCGACCGGCCCGCGGCCAGCGGCGGGGCGCTCGACCCGCAGCTGCGCTACACGGGGCCGGCCACCGCCTCCCGGCGTTTCACGGTGCGGGGCCTCGATTTCCCGTCCCTGCAGCAGGGTGACCGCGAAACCCTGGCCCTGTCGGTGGGGCCCGCCGGGCAGCGCCCCATGCCCGTGGTCATCGAACCCGGACTGTCGGAGCGCGCCATCGTGCAGCGCCTGGGCCAGGCCTTGTCGCCCGCCCGGGTGTCGGTGCAACGCGACGACGAAGGCCAACTGACCTTCGCGGTGCCCGAGGACCAGTGGCCGGCCGTGCGCGACACCCTGGCCGTCAAGGGGGGCGGCAAGCGCTTTCCCACCGGCCAGTTCCACCGGATCCGGGCCGAACCCGAGGCCGACGCCGTGCCGGTCGCCGGCTGGAAGACCGGGACCGTGGACGAGCGCAAGGCCACGCTCCAGGGCGTGCTGGGCTCGCTGGACCGGGTGCGCGACGCCCAGTCCGCCGTGGGCCGGGCCCTGGCGAACGCGTCCGCCGCAGTGGAGGCCACCCGCCCCGCGCAGGGCGCGGCCTGGGCCGCCACGGCGGCCGAAGCCTTCGAGGCCGCGGGCGCGGACGGGGGCTATGCCACCCGGGCCGCGCTGGTGTCCGCCGTCGACGGCCTGAACCGGCCGCGCGTGCAGTCCGTGCTCCGGGCGCGCTGACCCCCGAGCGCTCGGCTCCCCGTCCTACGCCGGGACCGGCGCTCGGCGCATGGTGCCTGAAGGGGGTTGCTGGGTATCCTGACTTTCCCTTCTACTGAACGGCGCTTCATCGCCCCAGCATCGGGATGCCCAAGGACCCTCCTTCTTCGATGACCCATTCGATCAGCCAGACCAAGCGCGCCCGCCACCGGTCGCCGGAAAGCCAGGCCGACTTCAAGCAGCAATTGCTGGCCTACGCGAAGCAGCTGTATCTCGAAAAGGGCTTCGAGGGCATGTCCATCCGCGCGCTGACCGAGGCGTTCTCGATGTCGCCCATGTCGTTCTACGGGTACTTCGAGAGCAAGCACGACCTCGCCCGGCACATCTGGATCGACTTCTTCCAGGAGCTGCTGGGCGAACTGCTGGCCGCGGGGCAGGGCAAGCGGTCGCCGGTGCAGGTGCTGAGCGCCCACGTCCACACCTTCATCGCCTACTGGGAGAGCCACCCCGACCGCTACCGCATGGTCTACATGGCGGACCTGCGCACCGAGGCCGACCAGGCCTCGATGATCAAGGTGGGGGACCATCCGGTCTACAAGCAGCTCGCCGTCCTGGCGCGCGAGCGGGTGGTGGCCTGTGCGTACGGCAAGCCGGTGGCCGAACGCACGGTGCGGCTGCAGTGCGACCTGATGCTCGCCAAGGCGGTGGGCTACCTCCACACCGTCATCGCGATGCGCCGCTACGCCATCGCCGACCGCGAGGCCTTCAAGAAGGCCATGGTCAAGGACATCGTCAACACGGTGGTCGAGGCCTCCGACGAGTGACTGTCCTGGCCGGCCGGGAGGCCGGCGCGCGTGACATTCTTCACGCGGATTCCCTGCGCGCTCTACGCGTACGGTAAACATCCCTCCCTGGGGGTCAGCACGGCTCAAGTTGGCGCGGTTGCAGCCGACATCCCACGCAGGTCGACGGGATTCCCGCGCCCGGAATTCCTCCTGAAACGCCGAACGACAGACACCCATGAAGAACTCCGCCACGAGCTCCTCCCTGCGGCCGGCCGCCGCCGGGACGCATGTCGTGCTCGATCCGGGGACACTCGGCCGCCCGATGCACCTGCTGGGCAGCTTCACGTCGCAGTTCAAGACCGCGCTCGCCGAATCGTTCCGTACCGGCCTGAACCGCCGCTACGGCGCCGATTACCGCGTCGAGTCGGTCGACATCGCCCGCGCCGCCGGCACGCCGCCGCGCGGCCGCTGGTTCGGTTGCGCGACGCCGTTCGGCCGTGTGACCGCCTCGATGGACCGCGCGCTGCTGCTGTCCGTGCTCGACTACCGCTACGGCGCGCCGGTGCGCGCCGCGGCCGATGCCCCGGCCACCGATGCCGTCCGCGAGACCGCCACCGAGGAGCGCCTCGCCGCCACGCTGTGCGCCCGCTGGACCGAGATCCTGCTCGACAGCATCGAACCCGGCCAGGCCGGTGACCTGACGGCCTCCGCCGGCGCGGCGCCCGCGCCGGGCGGCTGGACGATGACGGTGCGCCTCGCCGAGACGCGCCTGGCCGAACCCGCGTCGCTGTGGTTCGTGCTCGACGATGCGGCGATGGGCCGGCTGCTGCGCAGCATCGCCCCGTCCCGCGAGAAAGCCAAGCCGGCCTCCCAGCAGGCGCTGCCGGTCGCCGCGCGCCTGCCCCTCGTGCTGACGGGCCGGCTGCTGGAAAAGGAACTCCCGCTGGGGGACGTGCTGGACCTGCGCCCGGGCGACGTGATCCCCGTGAGCCTGGGCCTGGCCGACGTGCTGGTCGACGACTCGCGCCTTTTCACGGCGGCCGTGACCGAACACAAGGGCAAGTTGTGCCTGACCTCCTTCGACGATGCGGAATGACACCATGGACATGAACGACAAGCTGGCCCTCGAAACCCTGCTCGCCGAAGGCGCCGAACCCGAAGCCGGCATCACCGAAACCCCCGTCGCCCCAGCCCCGCGCCGCCGCGACCTCTCCCAGATGATGCGCAAGATCCCGGTCACGCTGACCCTCGAGGTGGGCTCGGCCCGCATCTCGCTACAGGACCTGATGGACATCGGCGCCGACAGCGTCGTCGAACTCGACTCCCTCGCCGGCGAACCGCTGGTGATCAAGGTCAACGGCACGCCGATCGGCCACGCCGAGGTGGTGGTCTCCGGCGAGAACCACGGCCTGAAGGTGATCGACCTCGACGGCCTGGACCTCAACAGCCTGGCGTCATGACCCCCGCGACTCCGAACCGCCGGCTCGCGCTGGCGGCGGCCACGCTGGCCGGCGTGGCCCTGCTCGCCTGTTCGAAGGGCGCGTTCGCGGCCAACACGGTGGAACTGCTGAGCCAGACCGCGGGCGGCGCCAAGACGGAGTTCACCGTCAAGACGCAGGTCCTCATCATCATGTCGCTGCTCGGGCTGCTGCCCGTGATGGTGATGATGATGACGAGCTTCACCCGCTTCGTGATCGTCCTCTCGCTGCTGCGCCAGGCACTCGGCCTGCAGCAGGGACTGCCCAACCGCATCGTCACCGGCATCGCGCTGATCCTCACGCTGCTCGTGATGCGCCCGGTGGGCGACAAGATCTGGACGGACGCCTTCGTGCCGTTCGACGAGGACCGCATCACGCTGCAGCAGGCGCTGCTGAAGGCCGAGGAGCCGCTGACGAAGTTCATGCTCGCGCAGACGAACAAGGCCGCACTGGCGCAGATGTCGCGCCTGGCCGGCGAGAAGGACGTCGCCCGCCCGCAGGACCATGCCTTCACTGTCAAGCTCGCCGCCTTCGTGCTGAGCGAGCTGAAGACCGCGTTCCAGATCGGGTGCCTGCTGTTCATCCCGTTCCTGGTGATCGACCTCGTGGTGTCGTCGGTGCTGATGGCGATGGGCATGATGATGCTGTCGCCGCTCGTCATCTCGCTGCCGCTCAAGCTGCTGCTGTTCGTGCTGGTGGACGGCTGGACGCTCACGGTGAACACGCTCGTGACCAGCGTGCAGGCGTACTAGGAGGATCGCGATGCTGACGCCCGAAGTCGCGGTCGACCTGATCGCCGAGAGCCTGAACGTCACGATGCTGCTGGTCGTGCTGCTGGTCGTGCCCGGCCTCATCATGGGCCTGATCGTCGCCCTGTTCCAGGCCGCCACGCAGATCAACGAACAGACGCTGAGTTTCCTGCCGCGGCTGCTCGTCACGCTGATCGTCGTCAGCGTGATGGGGCGGTGGATGGTGGGTTACCTGATGGACTACTGCGTGTCGGTCTTCGAGCGGGCCGCACGCCTGGTGGGGTAGATGGAGCTCGTCTTCAGCCAGCTGCTCGCGATGCTGTTCGCGCTCTGGTGGCCGTTCGTGCGCACGATGGCGATGCTGTCGGCCACGCCCATCCTGGGCGACGGCATGGTGCCCGTGACGGTGCGGCTGCTGCTGTCGCTCGTGCTGTCCTTCGTGCTGCTGCCGGTTTCGCAGGCGGGCGCGTCGATCGACCCGTTCTCGCTCGCCGGCGTGGTGGCGACCCTCGAGCAGGCCATCATCGGCGGCGCGATGGGCCTCGCGTTCCACTTCACGATGTCGATCGTCACGGTGCTCGGCTTCATGCTGTCCTCGCAGATCGGCCTGTCGATGGCGGTCATGAACGACCCGATGAACGGCATGTCGTCCGACGTGGTGTCCACGCTGCTGTCGATCATGTGCATCATCGTGTTCTTCTCGGTGGACGGCCACCTCGTGCTCACCGGCGTGCTCGCCGCGAGCCTGAAGGCCTGGCCGGTCGGGGGAGGGCACGGCGGCCTCGACCTGCACGGCCTCGCGATGCACGTGGCCTGGATCTTCTCGGCCGCGCTGCTGCTGGCCCTCCCGATGATCTTCTCCACGATGGTGGTGCAGATCGGCTTCGGCTTCCTGAACCGCGTGGCGCCGGCGTTGAACCTCTTCTCGCTCGGCTTCTCGCTGATCACCGTCTTCGGCCTCTTCATGCTGTCGATGGTGGTGAAGTTCGTGCCGGACCACTACGTGCGCATGACCGAGCGGGTGCTCGACCTGCTGCAGTCGCAGATGCAGGGAGGCGCGGGTGTCTGACTCGTCGTCCGGCGACAAGAGCGAAAAGCCATCGCAGCAGAAGCTGCGCAAGGCGCGCGAGGAAGGGCAGATCGTCCGTTCCCGCGACCTCGCCACGGCCATCGGCATCATCGTGAGCCTGAAGCTGGTGGTGTTCCTGGTGCCCCAGTACCTCGACGACTTCCGCGCGCTCTTCTCGCAGGGCTTCGCGCTGTACGGCAGCGAGGGCGCCATCGACAACGTCTGGTCGCAGACCTTCACGATGACGATGATGCTCATCGTCAAGATGATGGTGCCGCTGCTGGTCGTCCCGCTCGCGGCCATCATCGGCAGCATGATCCCCGGCGGCTGGTCGGTCACCACCAAGCACTGGATGCCGCGCATGGATCGCCTCAGTCCGGCGAAGAACCTCGGCCGCATCGTGACGCCGAAGCATCTGTCCGACACCGCGGTGTCGGTGCTGAAGGCCTGCACGATCCTGGCCGTGCTGTGGCACGTGGGGCGCAGCACCGCGGCGGAACACGTCGCGCTGCAGGCGATGACGCTCGACCGCGCCATCGCCGCCGGCGCCGGCCTGCTGCTCGACGGCGTGATGGCGATGGTGGTGGTCTTCATCATCTTCGCGGTGATCGACGTGCCGGTGCAGGCCTTCTTCTTCCAGCGCGGCCAGCGCATGACCAAGCAGGAGGTCAAGGAGGAGCACAAGAGCAACGAAGGGCGGCCCGAGGTGAAGTCGCGCATCCGCCAGCTGCAGCGCCAGATGGCGCAGCGCGGCGTGCGCAAGTCGGTGCCCACGGCCGACGTGATCATCGTCAACCCCGAACACTTCTCGGTCGCGCTCAAGTACGACGACCGCCGCGCCGAAGCCCCGTACGTCGTTGCCAAGGGCATCGACGAGATGGCCTTCTACATCCGCAGGATCGCGGCCGAACACGGCATCGAGACGGTGGCGCTGCCGCCGCTCGCCCGAGCGATCTACCACACGAGCCAGGTGAACCAGCAGATCCCGATGCCGCTGTACCACGCGGTGGCCCAGGTGCTGACCTACGTGCTGCAGCTCAAGGCCTTCCGCACCGGCCAGCGCGTGCGCGAGCCGTCGCTGCCCACCGACCTGGCCGTTCCCGAACACCTGAGTGACCCGAGCGAGGGGACCCCCGCATGAACTTCCTGAACCGACTCAAGGCCGAGGCCCTGCGCCACAAGTACGCCACCCCGCTGTTCCTGATGGTGGTGCTGGCGATGATCATCCTGCCGCTGCCGCCGGTGGTGCTGGACATCCTGTTCACGTTCAACATCGTGCTCGCGCTGATCGTGATCCTGGTCAGCGTCTCGGCCAAGCGGCCGCTCGACTTCTCGGTGTTCCCGACGGTCATCCTGGCCACCACGATGCTGCGGCTCACGCTGAACGTGGCGTCCACCCGCGTCGTGCTGCTGCACGGCCACGAAGGCACCCACGCCGCGGGCAAGGTGATCGAGGCGTTCGGCAACGTCGTGATCGGCGGCAACTTCGTCGTGGGTCTCGTGGTCTTCATCATCCTGATGATCATCAACTTCGTCGTGGTGACGAAGGGCGCCGAGCGCATCTCCGAGGTGTCGGCGCGGTTCACGCTGGACGCGCTGCCCGGCAAGCAGATGGCCATCGACGCCGACCTCAACGCCGGCCTCATCAACCAGGAGAAGGCCCAGGTGCGCCGCCAGGAGGTGGCCGCCGAGGCGGACTTCTACGGCGCGATGGACGGTGCGTCGAAGTTCGTGCGCGGCGACGCCATCGCCAGCATCCTGATCCTGCTGATCAACATGATCGGCGGCGTGGCCATCGGCGCGCTGATGCACGACCTGTCGTTCGGCGAGTCGTTCCGCCAGTATGCGCTGCTGACCATCGGCGATGGCCTCGTCGCGCAGATTCCCGCGCTGCTGCTGTCGGCCGCCGCCGCCATCCTCGTCACCCGCATCAGCGATTCGGGCGACTTCGAGGAACAGGTCAGCGGCCAGCTGCTGACCTCGCCGGTCGTGATGTTCAGCGCGGCCGGCATGATGGTCGTTCTGGCCATCATCCCGGGCATGCCGTGGCTGATGTTCATGCTGTTCGCCGCGGTGCTCGCCTACGTGGGCTGGCGGCTGCAGGGGCGGGTGGCCAAGCCCGCGGCCAACCCGATGGCGGCCATCGAGGCCGCGCTGCTCACCGACAAGCCGCCCGAACTCGACTGGCACAGCCTGCCCGTGGTGGAGCCGCTCTCCATCGCCGTGGGCTACAAGCTCGTCAGCATGATCGACACCGCCCAGGGGGCGGTGCTGTCGCACCGGGTCAAGGGCGTGCGCCAGAGCGTCAGCGAGTCGATGGGCTTCCTGCTGCCGCCCATCGGCGTGCGCGACGACCTCGCGTTGAAGCCGTCGCAGTACTCCGTGCTGCTGAGCGGCACCGTGGTGGCCCAGGCCGAGGTGTTCGCCGACCGCCTGATGGCCATCCCGTCGCCGAAGGTGTACGGCGAACTCGACGGCATCCCGGGCCTGGAGCCCGCGTACGGCATGCCGGTCACCTGGATCGCGCCGGAGGACAAGGCCCATGCGCTGGGCCTCGGCTACCAGGTCATCGAGACCCCGAGCGTGATCGCCACGCACCTCTCCAAGGTGCTGAAGGACCACCTCGCCGAACTGCTGCGCCACGAGGACGTGAACGCGCTCAACGAACGGCTGGCCTCGCTGTCGCCGAAGCTCGCCACATCGCTCGAGAAGGCGCTGACGCCGACCCAGCTGCTCAAGGTCTACCGCGTGCTGCTCGCCGAGAACGTGTCCCTGAAGGACATCGTGCCCATCGCGACCACGCTGCTCGACGCGTCGGAGACCACGAAGGACCCGATCCTGCTCGCCGCCGAGGTGCGCTGCGCCGTGCGCCGCCAGATCGTCGCCCAGCTCTTCGGGCAGCGTCCGGAGATGAAGGCGTTCAACCTGGGTGGTGAGCTGGAAAACATGCTGCTCGCGTCGTTGAACCAGGCCCGCCAGGCGGGGAAGGTCGCGCTGGACAACTACCCGGTCGACCCGCACCTGCTGTCGCAGTTGCAGTCGAACATGCCGATGGCGCGCGAGCAGATGAAGCAGCAGGCCACGCCGCCGCTGCTGCTGGTCATGCCGCAGATCCGGCCGCTGCTGGCCCGCTATGCGCGACTGTTCGCGCCGGGGTTGCATGTGCTCTCGTACAACGAGATCCCGGAGCAGCGCGAAGTCAGCGTGATCGGAACGCTCGGCTGAGGCGTTCGCCTTCACGACGAAAGGTGCCGGGCGAGGGACCTGCCACCTTGATCCGTGCGATCGCCGCGCTCACCCGCATGGCGGTTTGTTGTCGTACCACTGCGGCGCAAATCGGCATCCTTCGGTCAAAGCACACCCTCAAACCCGCCGCCATTCGGGAAATTCCGAGCGAAGTTCCCGGGTTTGCCCGCATTCGAGCCTGAAAAGTCGAGTCGTACGATGTCGCATCTCTTGACCCGGGGCGACGACTCCGCGGCGAGTGCGACAGGGAACCACACGATGAACATGCAAGACACGGCCGCCCTCGCGGCAGCCTTTGCCTCCACCGCGCCGAGTGTCACGTCGGCGCCGGGTCACGTGTGGCGTGCCGGAGGCCATCGCTTCCGGGCACACCGTCGCGCCATGCGCAAGCCCTGAACGTCCGCGCGCTGCGCGACCGATTCTTCCCCGTCCCGGACTGCGGGACGTCCCCCCGTGTCCGCGATGCCACGCGTCGCGGCTCGTCTTCACCGCTGCCTGTGCAGCCACTCCTCCGAGGCCCTCGCCATGAACCGACCCTTGTCTCGCCTGTCCGTCCGCACCGTGCGCCCGGCCCTTGCCGCAACCTGTGTGCTGGGCGCTCTCGCTGCGTGTGGTGGCAGCGACGATGACACCGTGTCCCCGCCGCCGGTGGCCCGACCTGCCGGGGCGTTGAGTTCGCTCGGGGCGGATGGCTGGGCCGCGGCCGCGGTGGGTGGCGGGACCTTCACCGTGACCGGCGGGGACCAGCAGGGCACGGTGGTGCACATCGTCGAGAACCGTGCCCAGCTGGTGCGGGCGCTGTACGGCCGCGCCGTCACCGACACGCTGGCGCAGGCACCCGACAACACGCCGAAGCTCATCTATGTGAAGGGCCGCATCGACCTGAACGTCGACGACGCGAACGCGCCGATGACGAAGGAGGCCTACATGGCCTTGTGCGGCCCGACGGTCACCGCGTACACCAGCTTCGCGGCGTTCGATGCCGACTACAAGGTCGCCTACAACCCGAACGAGTGGATCAAGCAGTCGCTGGAAGCCGACGGCCGCCCGCCGGCGCTGCCGCAGACGGCGGGCGACGGCTCGCTCACGCTGGAAGGGCAGCGCGCGTGTTTCGGCGCGCAGCAGGCGAAGCGGATCGCGCTGCGCGTCGGCTCCAACACCTCGATCATCGGTGTCGGCACCGATGCCGGGCTGACCGGCGGCAGCCTGCGCCTGGGCGATGCCACCTTGACGACCGATGTCGATGCCGCGGGCCGGATGCTGGTCAAGGACCACATCCAGGCCAAGAACATCGTGCTGCGCAACCTGCACCTCTCGGATTCGTACGACCTGTTCCCGAGCTGGGATCCGAAGGATTCGTTCAGCATCGCGACTGCCGACTTCGGCGTCGGCCTGTGCAACCGGGTCTATGACGCGGCGACCAACCAGGGCCCGCACCAGTGCCCGTCCCGAAAGGGCGGTCGCTGGAACTCGGAGTACGACCTGGTCTCGGTGTTCAACGCGGCCAATGTGTGGATCGACGGCAACACCCTGGACGACGGCGACCGCCCCGACAAGCTGGACCCGCCGGTGCCCGGCTGGGCCGCACCGTTCAACGTGCCCGAGCAGAAGGTGCAGCATCACGACGGCCTGGTCGACGTGACGCTGTTCGCCACGCACGTGACGGTCTCGTACAACCACTTCCGCAACCACGACAAGACGCACCTGATCGGCGGCATCGACGTCGCGGGCCGCTACACCGATGGCACGCTGGCGCTCGGCTACGGCCCGGACAAGCTCGCGCTGACGCTGCACCACAACCGCTACGAAAACACCGTGCAACGCCAGCCGCGCGTGCGTTTCGGCAAGGTCCACGTCTACAACAACTACTCGACCGGCGCGCTGAAGCCCACGTCGGGCAGCACCGCCGTGGCGCCCGACTACGCCTGGTCGGTCGCGTGGCAGATCGGCACGGCGTCGAAGCTCTATGTCGAGAACAACGTGCTCGAGATCGCCCAGAACGGCAACACGAAGACCGCGGCGCAACTGACCTTCGGCGACTCGATCTCGTCCACCGTCGCGAACCAGACGAAATGCACCGACGCCGCCTATGCGGCGGCCGACTGCGGCACCTACTTCTTCGAGACGGGCACCTTGCTGAACGACACCGCGCTCGTCGAAGGTGACCTGCTGACGGCGGCGCAGAAGAAGGGCACCGGCAGCAACGCGGTCGTCAACAAGCTGGATGCCACGTACTGGGTGCCGTCCGCGAGCTATGCCTACACCGCGCAGCCGGCGGCGGCCGTGAAGGCCGAGGTGCTCGCGAAGGCGGGGGTCGGCAAGCGATAGGGGCTCCATCCCGAACGCCGGGCCTGCGGCTCGGTCCCCACGTCCCGCTTTCAAAAGGATCCGGCAAGCCGCATGATTCGGGGCTTCTTCGTGGGAGGCTGCTCGCATGGACACCCGCCGATCGACCCTCGTCCGCCTGGCCGGACTGTTCACCGTGGCCCTCACCGGCTGCGCCGGCTGGCCCGGCGGCGAGCCGGTGCGGGTCACCCTCGCGGGCGTGGAGCCGCTGCCCGGCGAGGGCCTGGAGGTCCGCTTCCGGCTGAAGCTGCGGGTGCAGAACCCGAACGAGGGCGCGATCGACTACCAGGGGATCTCGGTGACGCTGGACCTGCGTGGTTCGACGCTTGCAAGCGGCGTCAGCCCCGAGGCGGGCACGGTGCCCGGGTTCGGTGAGCAGGTGATCGAGCTGCCGGTGACGGTGAGCGCGATGGCGGCGCTGCGCCAGGTGTTCGGGTTCGCCACAGGCAGCAGCCGGTCGCTCGACTACGTGCTGCGGGGCCGCCTCGGCGGGGGCCTGGGTGGGCAGTCGTTCGAGGCGAGCGGCAAGGTCGACTGGCCGGCTGGAACCTTGCCCTGACCGACGGCCCTCGGTGCCGGCTCGCCCGCCCGCGACCGCTGGAGGCGAGATGGTCCCTGCGGGCACTCCGCTTCGCGGACAATGCGATCCATGGAGTTGCAGTTTCGTGCGGGGCCGGCCTGGCGACAGGCCATCGAACGGGGAGACCTGGGCGTCTGGGACCTGCGTCCGCTGCAGGAGACCGTTCACCACTCGCCGCGGTGGAAGGAGCGGTTCGGCTTCCCCCGCTTGCACGAGGCCGACAGCACGGACTTCTGGCGCTGCCGTGTCCATCCGGACGACCTCGAGGCCATGCTCGAGGCCATGCGCGCGCACGGCGCCGGCGACACCCCGACCTACGAAGCCCGGTTCCGCCTGCGCAGCAACGGCTCGGGGTACCGGCTGCTCCAGTCACGAGGCCGCGTGGTCGAGCGCGACGACGCCGGCCGGGTGTCGCGCATGGTGGGCACGATGATCGACCTGACCGAACGCCCCTGCACGCCGCGCGGAGGCCTGGTGGACGAGGTGCCGCTGGCCGACACGGCACCGTCCGGCGGTCGGCCGTTCCACCTCCTCCTGACGGCTCCCGAGCCGACCGCCGACGTGGCCGTGGCCGAGGCGAACGAGCGGCTCGTCGCGTCGGTCCTGGATCTGCTGGAGGAGGCTTGCAGGCAACTGCAGGACCTCGAGAGCCGAGGGGCGGGCGCTGCCGGGTAGCGCCGTCAGCGAAACGCCTTCTCCTCGGCATGAGGCGCCAACGCCCCGGAGAACACCACGATCACCTCGGCCGCCGCACGGAACAGTGGCGGCGACAGCCACGCCGCCGCCGGCACCGGCGTCGATTCGTTCATCAGCACCGGCGCCCGCGCGGGCGCCGGCTGTCCCTGCACCAGCCGGCAGCGCACGAGCGTGAGGTCGGCCAGCTCGAGGGCGGACGACAGCACCGGCAGCACGTCGCGCACCCGCGGCAGCGCGTCGGGTTCCTCGACGAAGATCAGCAGCTGCACGCCGTCGTCGGCCAGTTGCACGAGCACGGCGATGCGGCCGAGGCCGGGGATGTCGACCTCCAGTCTCAGCGCGAGCGAGCGGCCCTGGCGGCGCCGGGGCGGAGGCGGTGGGTCGCTGTCGGCCTCCAGCACGCGCAGCATCGCGTGCAGTCCGCCCCAGGCGTAGGCGGGGTACAGCCAGCGGTCGGGGATCGGCAGCAGCGGGGAGGGCGCGGCCTCGCGCATCGCGGCCTGCAGCGGGGGCTCCGTGAACGGGGACGTCGCGTTCGGTGCGGCGTGGGCCTTCGGCGCGGTCTGGGCCAGCGTGTTGAGCACCAGCAGCCGCCACTGCGTGGCGAGCGCCAGCGGTTCGGGCAGCCGCCACGTGAGCTGGCGCAGCGCCAATTGGTCCGAACGCATCGCCGCGGGCAGCGCTTCCTGCGCCGGGGCTGAGAGGGTGTCGAAGAGCGCGGAGCGGCCGACGACGGGCCGGGCGATCACGTCGAAGAGGCCCAGTTCGAGGCGCGGCGTGGTGGACTGCACCTGCACCAGCAGCACGTCGCCGCGGGAGAGGCCCTGGCCGCCGTTGACGAGGCCACCGACGGAGACGGGCACGCCTTGGGCCGAGACACCGTGGAGCGTGGCGGGCGCGGGGGTGGGCGGGGCCTCGAAGCGCGAGGGCATCGCCAGCAGTGGGTCGATCTCGGCGGCCCGCACGACCGCGGGCACCGCGGTGTTCGTGGCCTGCCCGGCCGGCGGCCGCACGAGGGGCGTGCTGCCGATGCGGGGCCAGGGGGACGCCCCGGAGGAAGGGACCTTGTCGATCGCCATCGTGGGAGACCCGGGCGTGGAGGAGGGGCGAGGGCGGCCGGAGCCGCCCGGGGTTCAGCGTTACTGGATCAGCGACATGACCAGCTGCGACATGCTGCTCGATTGCTTGAGCATCGAGGTGCCGGCCTGCATCAGCATCTGCTTGGAGGTCATGTTGGCCGTTTCCGTGGCGTAGTCCACGTCCATGATGCGGCCACGTGCCTGCGTGGTGTTGGTGCTCATGTTGGCCAGGTTGTTGTAGACGTGGTCGAGGCGGTTGGAGGCGGCGCCGAGCTGGGCACGGACCTTGCCGACCGAGTCGATGGCGTTGTTGATCTTGTCGATCGTGCCGTTGGCGTTCGTGACGTTGATTTCCGCGCCGCCCGTGCCGGTGCCACCGTAGCCGTAGGCCGAGGCCGTGGTGATGCTGGCCGTCAGCGTGGTCATGTCGCCCGAGAGGTCGATCGACATCTTCTCGGCCGACGTGGCGCCGATCTGGAAGGACACCGCGGCGGTCAGCGAGCCCCCGACCAGCAGCTTGGCGCCGCCGAACGAGGTGTTGTCCATGATGTTCTTGATTTCCTTGCCGAGCGCGTCGAACTCGAGCTGCATGGCGTCCTGGTCCTTGGTGCTCGCGGTGCCGTTGGCGGCTTCCGTGGCCAGGTCCTTCATGCGCATCAGCATGTCGGTGACTTCGTTGAACGCGCCTTCGGCGGTCTGCATCATCGAGATGCCGTTCTGCGTGTTGCGCTGGGCAACGGCCTGGCCGCGGGTCTGGGCGTTCAGGCGGGTGGCGATCTGCAGGCCGGCGGCGTCGTCCATCGCGGAGTTGACACGGTAGCCCGTGCTCAGGCGGGTCATCGACGTCGACAGCGACTTCTGGGTGCTGCCCACCGAGCTTTGGGCGGACAGGGCGGCGGCGTTGGTGTTCAGGCTCAGCATGGCGATCTCCAGGTTGTTGCGGTGGCACCGGTTTCGGCGCCGTCATGAGTACAGGACGACCGGGGCTGCGGATTCATTAAATCGATCTGCAATGACTTCAGTCGCGGCCCCGAACGGCCGACAACTCCAGAGGGACAGTCGGTCCCGCCGTCGGCACGTCTGCGAGCAAGCATGAGAATTCTGATCACGGGGAACCTGGGGTATGTCGGTCCGGTGCTGGTGCGCCACCTGCGGGCGACGATGCCCGGCGTTCGCCTCATCGGGTACGACAACGGCTACTTCGCCCACTGCCTGACCGGCAGCATCGACTTGCCCGAGCGCCTGCTCGACGAACAGGTCTACGGTGACGTGCGCCACCTGCCCGACGCGCTGTTGCGCCGCGTGGATGCGGTGGTGGCGCTGGCCGCGGTCTCGAACGACCCGATGGGGTCGCGCTTCGAAGCCGTCACCCGTGAAATCAATCACGAAGCCCACGAGGACATCGCCCGCCGCGCGCTGCAGGCCGGCGTGACCCGCGTGGTGTTCGCGTCCAGCTGCAGCATGTACGGCGCTGCCGACGGCCCCGCGCGCCGCGAGGGCGACACGCTGAACCCGCTCACGGCCTATGCCCGTTCGAAGGTGGCCTGCGAGGCCGCCCTGTCGCGCCTGCCGGCCGATGGCGCCGCCGTCACCTCGCTGCGGTTCTCCACCGCCTGCGGCATGTCGGACCGCCTGCGCCTGGACCTCGTGCTCAACGACTTCGTCGCCTGCGCGCTGACGCGTGGCGAGATCACCGTGCTCAGCGACGGCAGCCCGTGGCGCCCGCTGATCGAGGTGCGCGACATGGCCCGGGCCGTCGAGTGGGCCTTGGTGCGTGACCCGGCCGAGACGTCGCCGTACCTCGCGGTGAACGTGGGTTCGAACCGCTGGAACTACCAGGTGCGCGACCTCGCGGCCGCCGTGGCGCAGGCCGTGCCGGGCACGCGGGTCAGCATCAACACCGAGGCCCCGCCGGACAAGCGCTCGTACCGCGTCGACTTCTCGCTGTTCGAGCAGGTGGCCCCGGACCACCAGCCGCTGGTGGAGCTGGCCGAGGCCATCGAGGGCCTGAAGACCGGGCTGCAGCGCATGGGCTTCGCCGATGCGGATTTCCGCTCGTCGCAGCACATGCGGCTGAAGGTGCTGGAGCGCCACATCGCCACGGGTGCGCTCGACGAGCAGCTGCGCTGGCGCCAGGCCGCCGCGGCATGAGCCCCGATCCCGTCAAGCTGGCCGCGTTCGTCTGCCGGCAGCTCGAGAATTTCTACCCGGACGACCACGACAGCCGCCCGTCGGTGACGGCCGCGATGCCCGCCGCGCTGGACCGCATCCGCCGCTGCGTGTCGCAGGTGGTGGCCTGGCCGCAGGGGTTCGACCCGCAGTACTCCGGCCAGTACGCGAGCTTCCTGTACTTCCTGTCGAACGAGATCGGCATGAACCTGAAGGACGGCGTGACCGCCACGCGCCTGTTCCTGCTGAACAAGGCGCTGCACGGCCTCGAGCTGTTCTACGAGGTGCCGCTGCCCGAGGTGTTCCTGATCGGGCACACGCCGGGCCTCGTGTTCGCGAAGGCCACGTTCGGCAGCCACCTCGTCTTCCACCAGAACTGCACCATCGGCCACAAGCTCGACGGGCACCGGCCGGTGTTCGAAGACCGCATCGTGATGTTCCCGGGCTCGATGGTGATCGGCCACTGCCACATCCGTCGCAACACGGTGATCGCCCCGGGCGTCTGCCTGGTGGACACGGACACGCCCGGCGACTGCTACGTGCTGCCGGGACCGGGCCGCCCGGTCATCAAGCCGCACAAGAAAGAGTTCTGGCGCCGCTACTTCACGAGCTGAAGCGGCCCCACCCAACCCCTACCGGTACACCCAGATGAACGCACCCCTGGTCAGCTTCTGCATCCCGACCTACAACCGCAGCCGGTACCTCGACTCGCTCCTGCAGAGCCTGTCCGACCACCTCGCGGAGTTCCCGTTCTCGCACGAGGTGTTCATCTCCGACAACGCCTCCACCGACGAAACGCCCGAGATCGTGGCCCGCTACGCCGACCGCCTGCCGCTGCGCAGCGTGCGGCACGAGACCAACCGCGGCGGCCGCGCGAACTACCAGTACATGATGGCCCAGGCGAAGGGCCGCTACGTGATCTACGTGGCCGACGACGACTGCGTGATGGGGGCCGAGGTGGCCCGCGCGATCGAGGTGATGGAGGCGAACCCGCAGATCGGCATCGCCTACGCGCCGTGGCGCCTGCTCGACCTCGTGGCCGACAAGGACCTGGGCCAGTTCTATCGCCAGGACCGCGACGTGCTGATCCCGCAGGGCGAGCACCGCATGTTGCTCGACACGCTGCTGCGCTACGGCATCTGGCCGGAGATCTACATCTGCCGGCGCGAGATGGTGCAGTCGGTGATGCCGCGCATCCACGAACAGGCGTACTACGCGTTCGTGCACGCCTCCGAGTTCGTCGAGCATTCGTCGGTGCTGTTCATGAAGGACTCGTACTACGTGTCCATGACGAACTACTTCGCCGACCACCAGCGCGTGCAGGGTGGCACCGAGGAAGCCGAGATGGCCTGGGACCGCTACCGGTCGGGGCTCGAGTACATCCTGGGCCGCGCCTCCGGCCAGGTCAGCGACATGGAGCGCCTGGGCTTCCTGCTGCGCATCCAGGATCACGTGGCCGAACGCATCGCCACCGCCGTGCGGCTGCGCATGCGCAGCGAACGCGACCCGGTCGAGACCTACTACCTGGCCTACCGCCTGAAGGCCCTGGGCGCCGAGGCCAAGCTGTCGATGGCGCTGTCGTCGCTGCGCCTGCTCGCGGTGCTCGCCTTCCTGGCCGAGGACCCCGAACTGAACCGCGACGTGACGGACCTCGTGTGCCTCGGCACGTTCGAGCCGGACCTGCGCGACCTGATCGTCAGCAAGATGAAGCACACGCCGCGCTTCGTCGCCCACGCGAGCCAGCTCGAGCCGCTCGGCGCGAACACGCTGGTGTTCGCGCGGGGTGCCCAGACGGCCGACGTGCTGCCGGCAGGGAGCTCGGCGCGGTTCGTCAGCGAACTGCAGCTGATGACGAAGTTCCCGGTCTGACCGGGCGGGGCGCGCTGGAGGTCAGCGCGCCAGCGGACGGGCCGGGTTGCCGGCCACCGTGGCCCCGGCGGGCACGTCGCGCGTGACCACGGCGCCCGCGCCCACGACGGCGCCCGCGCCGATGTGGCGCCGCGGCAGCAACACGGCACCGGTGCCGATGAACGCACCGTCGTCCACGCGCACCTCACCCGCGAGGCGCGCGCCCGGGGCGACGTGCACGCCGTGGCCCAGTTCGCAGTCGTGGTCCACCGAGGCCGACGTGTTGACGATGACACCGTCGCCCAGCCGGGCATGGCTGGACACCGCGGCGAGGGCCAGCACCTGGCAGCCGTCGCCCAGCGCGGCATCGGCCGCGACGAAGGCGCGGGGATGGATGATCGTGGCGATGGCGAGGCCGTGGCGGCGCAGCAGTGCCATCGTGTCGAGCCGGCTCCCATCGTTGCGGCCGATGGCCACCGCAGCGTGCAGCCCGGTCGTGCCACCGGGCCGTGCGGCCAGCCAGTCGCCCAGGCCGTCCTCGCCCCGCAGCACGGGCACGTGGGGCCAGGGGGAGGCCAGCGCGATCCGGTCCACCAGCGCGACGAGCCGCCAGCGGCTGCCGGCGAGGGCCTCGTGCAGCACCTTGGCCTGCCCGGAAGCGCCCCAGAAGAGGATGTCGTCCACGGGACTCAGCCGCGCACGTGGCGCCGCACGTGGGCGCAGACGCGGTCGATCTCGGCCTCGCCGAGGTCGTGGTAGCTCGGGAGGTTGATGCCGCGGAACTGGAGGCCGTGGCTCACGATGTGTTCCGGGCGGTCCTCGAACATGGGCAGCATGCTCAGCGGCCAGAAGAAGATGCGGCCGTCGATCTGGTCGGCCTTGAAGTCGGCCAGCAGCGCCTCGCGGTCGAAGGCCACACCCTCGTGGACCACCGCGGTGGGCATCCAGCAGCCGTTGACGGTGCCGGGCTGCTGCGGGTTCAGCGCGAGTGGCAGGTCGGACAGGCGTTCGGCGTACGCGGCGAAGATGCGCCGCTTGGCCGCGATCAGCTCGTCGATGCGCTCGACCTGCGCACAGCCCACGGCCGCCTGCAGGTTCGACATCTTGTACTTGAAGCCGATCACATCGGCCCAGAACTGTTTCGTCTGGCCGGGCAAGCGGCCGTGGTTGCTCATGCCCAGCACCTTCTGGAACAGCGCCTCGTCCTGCGTGACGAAGATGCCGCCCTCGCCGGTGGTGAGGGTCTTGGTGCCGTGGAACGAGAACGCGCCGAACGCGCCCATGGACCCGGCGCGGCGGCCGTGGTACTGCGAGCCGATGCCCTCGGCCGCGTCCTCGATGACGGGCAGGCCGTGGCGGCGTCCGATGTCGAGCAGCGCGTCCATGTCGCACAGGTTGCCGTACAGGTGCACCGCGAGGATGGCCTTCGTCGCCGGCGTGATGGCGGCTTCGACGAGCGCCGGGTCGAGGCACCAGGTGTCGGGCAGCACGTCGACGAACACGGGCTTCGCGCCCAGGTACGTGACGGGCGCGGCCGATGCGATCCAGTTGATGTCGCCGAGGATGACCTCGTCGCCGGGGCCGATGCCCAGCGCCGCCATGCCCATGTGCAGCGCGCCGGTGCAGCTGGACGTGGCGATGGCGTGGCGCACGCCGAGGTGTTCGGCGAACGCGCCTTCGAAGCGCTTGATGTAGTCGTAGCAACGCTCGCCCCACCCGTGCCGCGCGGCGTCGGTGACGTAGGCCACCTCCAGCTCGGTGATGGAGGGCAGGGTGTAGTGGATGCGGGCGTTCATAGCAGCTGCAGCGACGGGATGGCGACGGCGAAGCGGCCGCCCCAGGAGCGCACGTCGGCGAGCTGGGTGGCGATCTCGTCGCGCAGGTTCCAGGGCAGGATCAGCACGACGTCGGGACGCAGCGCCCGCAATTCGTCGGCCGAGACCACGGGGATGCGCGAGCCGGGCATGAAGCGGCCCTGCTTGTGCGGCGAGGCGTCGGCCACGCAGCGGATCAGGTCGGGGCGCACGCCGGCGTGGTTGAGCATCGTGTTGCCCTTGGCCGCGGCACCGTACGCGGCCACCGTGCGGCCGGCGCGCTTCTGTTCGATGAGGAACGCGACGAGGTCGTCCTTGATGCGTTCGGCGCGGGCCTGGAAACCCGCGTAGAACGCGTCGCCTTCCATGCCGGCGGCCGCTTCTTTCGCGAGCAGCGCGGCGACGGACGGTTCGACCGGGCGGTCGTGGGTGGCGTGCTGCGCCCACACGCGCAGCGAGCCGCCGTGCGTGGGCAGCTGCTCGACGTCCCACACCGTCAGGCCCTGCATCGCGAGGATGCGCCGCACGGTGCCGAGGCTCAGGTACGAGTAGTGCTCGTGGTAGATGGTGTCGTACTGGTTCTCCTCCACCAGCCGCAGCAGGTGGGGGAACTCCAGCGTGATGGTGCCGGCGGGGGCGAGCGCGGCCTTGAGGCCGGCCGTGAAATCGTTGATGTCGGGCACGTGCGCGTACACGTTGTTCCCGAGGATCAGGTCGGCCCTGCCGCGCTGCTGCACGAACTCGCGGGCGAAGTCGTGGCCGAAGAAGCGTTCGATGGACTCGATGCCCTTGCCGCGGGCCACGGCGGCGGTGCTGCCCGTGGGCTCGATGCCCACGCACGGGATGCCGCGTTCACGGACGTTCTGCAGCAGGTAGCCGTCGTTGGAGGCGATCTCCATCACGAACGAACGCGGGCCGAGGCCCAGGCGTTCGGTGACGCGGTCGACGTAGGCGCGCGCGTGGGCGAGCCACGAGCTGGAGTACGACGAGAAGTAGACGTAGTCGTTCGAGAAGATCTCGTCGTGACGCTGCACCTCGTCGATCTGGACCAGGCGGCACGCATGGCACGTGAACACCTTGAGCGGGACGTGCGGCTCGGGGCGGTCGAGGTCTTCGGGGCGCAGGAACGCGTTGGAGGGCGGGGCGGCGCCGAGGTCGATGAAGACGTCGCGCAGGTCGGTCTGGCAGTGGCGGCACTTCATGCCTGCACTCCTGGAAACTGGGAATCGATGAGGGGGTGGGCGCGGTCGCGGGCGGACACGACGCCCACCGGGAGCGGCCAGGCGATGGCGAGGGCCGGGTCGTCGTGGCGCACGCCACCTTCGAAGTCGGGTGCGTACGCGGCGGTGTGCTGGTAGAGCAGCTCGACGCCGTCGGTGAGGGCCTGGAATCCGTGCGCGAAGCCTTCGGGGATGAACACCTGCCGGTCGTTGTCCTCGGCGAGTTCGACGGCGTGCCAGCGGCCGAAGGTGGGCGAGCCGGCGCGCAGGTCCACGGCCACGTCGAACACGCGGCCGCGCAGGCAACGGATCAGCTTGGCCTCGAGCGCGGGGCCGCGCTGGAAGTGCATGCCGCGCACGGTGCCGCGGTGCGTGGTGGCCGACAGGTTCACCTGCACGAACTGCAGGCCGGGGCGGATGGCGGCGAGCTCGTCGCGGCAGAAGAGGCGCGTGAGTCGGCCGCGTTCGTCACCGCGCGGGGCGGTTTCGATCTCCCACAGGCCGGCGAGCGGGGTCGGGTGGAACTTCATCGACGCTCAGTTCCACACCTTCCACGGCGCCTGGTTCGACTGCCACAGTTCCTCGAGCTTGATCTTGTCGCGCAGGGTGTCCATGGGCTGCCAGAAGCCGGCGTGGGCGTGGGCCGACAGCTGGCCGTCGCGGGCCAGGGTCTCCATCGGGCCGCGTTCCCAGATGGTCTCGTCGCCGTCCTGGATCAGGTCGAGCACGGACGGCTCCAGCACGAAGAAGCCGCCGTTGATCCAGCTGCCATCGCCCTGGGGCTTTTCGGCGAAGCGGGTGATGCGCTGGTCTTCCAGGTCGAGCGCGCCGAAGCGGCCGGGCGGCTGCACCGCGGTGACGGTGGCCTTGCGGCCCTGGGTGTGGTGGAAGTCGATCAGGCGGCGCACGTTCACGTCGGAGAGGCCGTCGCCGTACGTGAAGCAGAAGGGCTCGTGCGGATCGAGGTAGTCGCGCACGCGGTTCAGGCGGCCGCCGGTCTGCGTGTGTTCGCCGGTGTCGACGAGGGTCACGCGCCACGGCTCGCAATGGCGGTGGCGCACTTCCATGCGGTTGGCCGCCAGGTCGAACGTGACGTCGGACATGTGCAGGAAGTAGTTCGCGAAGTACTCCTTGATCACGTACCCCTTGTAGCCGAGGCAGATGATGAAGTCGTTGATGCCGTGGTGCGAGTACAGCTTGAGGATGTGCCACAGCACGGGCTTGCCGCCGACCTCGACCATGGGTTTCGGACGGACGGTGGTTTCTTCGGCGAGGCGTGTGCCCAGGCCGCCGGCGAGGATGACGGCTTTCATGGCGTGATGGCGGTGAGGTGGTCGGGAGCGAGGCCCGCCGCGTGGCGGTCCCACATGCGTTGGAGGAGGGCTTCGAAGTCGCGCGCGAAGCGGGCGCCGTCGAACAGCGGCAGCTGGTGGCGGTTCTCGACGAGGTGGCGCCGGGCTTCCCGGAGCGGCGCCGGGTCGTTGGCGAGTGCGATGGCGCGGTCCACGTAGGCGTCGGGCGTGTCGCAGGCGAACTCGGGCAGGCCGCAGGCGGTGACCAGGCTCGCGGCGACGCGCGCGGCGAAGGTGGCGCCGGGCACGGTCAGCACCGGCACGCCGCCCCACAGCGCCTCGCTGGCGGTGGTGTGCGCGTTGTAGGGCCAGGTGTCGAGGAAGAGGTCGGCGCACTGCAGCCGGGCCTGGTGCTCGGGCACGGTGGCCAGCGGCGAGAAGAAGATGCGCTCGGGCGACACGCCGCGGGCCTGCAGCTCGCGCACGACGTTGGCCGAGGCCTGCTGGTTCCATACCAGCAGCCACAGCACGGCCTTCGGCGCGCCCTTCAGGATGCGGGCCCAGTGGTCGGCCATCGCCGGCAGGATCTTGTACGTCTGGTTGAAACAGCACAGCACGACGGCGTCGTCCGGCAGGCCCAGCTCGGCGCGGGTGGGCGCGGGGGGCAGGATGCGGCGGCTGTCGTTCGGCTGGTAGCAGACGGGCATCTGCGCGATGCGTTCGCTGTAGTGGTCGGCGGTGTCGAGCGGCGTGACGATCGGATCGCCGACGATGTAGTCGAGGAAGTTGGCGCCGCAGGTGCCGGGGTAGCCGAGGAAACTCACCTGCACGGGGGCGGGACGCGAGACCAGCAGGTGGAAGCGGGTGTCGGTGGTCTGGCCCTTGAGGTCGATGACGATGTCGATGCCGTCGTCGCGGATGAGCTTCGCCAGCTCGGCGTCGCCCAGGTGGCGCACGTCGCGGAAGCACTTCGCGGTGGCGCGCAGCCGCTGCTGCATCGCGCTGCCGTCCTGTTCGCTGTGGCAGTAGAGGAACACCTCGACGCGGCTGGGGTCGTGGTGCTCGAGCATCTCGACGATCAGCAGCGCGGTGGCGTGGCTGTGGAAGTCGCTCGACAGGTAGCCGATGCGCAGCGGACCCGGGGCGCGCGGCGGGCGCGGGGGCAACGGCTCGATGTCGGCGGCCATGCGGTTCGTGCTCAGTCGTGCGATGCGGCGCTGCAGGTCGGGCGGGCAATCGATGGACAGCAGCGGGAAGGCGACGAGTTGCGCGAGCGTGGTGTCGTCGCTGTCGCGCAGCGCGGTGAGCAGGGCGGCCGTGTGGCGGGGCAGGTCGGCCCATTCGGCGGCGTAGCGCAGCTGCTCGACCAGCTGCGACAGCGCCAGCGCCTTCACGCGGCCGGTCTTGTCGGCCGCGGCGGCGGTCTCGAAGCAGATGGCGGCGTCGCGCGGGCGGCCCATCTTGTGGAAGGCCAGGCCCATCTGCAGGTGGGCCGAGGCGTTGAAGACGTCCTTGCCGAGGATCTCGAGGCAGGGCGAGATCACCTCGGACCAGCGGTGCGCACGCGCGAGCGCCTGCGCCAGGTTCAGGAGGTGTTCGGTCGTGCGGCCCGGGCCGGGCGGCATGGCCAGCATCACGTCGGCGGCTTCGCTGTGGCGGTGCTGGTTGGTGAGCGTGACCGACAGCAGTTCGCAGGTGAGCGGGTTCTCGGGGGCGCGCTTCCAGGCTTCGCGCGCGGCTTCCAGGGCCTCGACGCGTTCGCCGAGCTTGAAGCGCAGCGTGGAGACCTTCATCCAGAAGCGGATGTCGTCCGGGTCGAGGCTGGCCCCGTTCGTGTACTCGCGCTCGGCGTCGCGCCAGCGCTTCTTCTTCTCCGCGCGCTGGCCAGCCAGCCAGGAGGCCTGCGCCTGCGGGTGTCGCGCGTGAGGGTTGGCAGCATGCATGGGTTCGTCGTTTCCAGGAACGGGGTCTCCGGTGATTTCGGCCGGACCCGTGGGGTTTTGAAGCTCAATTTGTGAGGCGGCGGGCCGTCTGAAACGAAAAAGGCCGGGCGAATGCCCGGCCTTGCTGGTCCCGCTGGTTCGTTCGGAGGCCTTATTGCATCAGCGACATGACGAGCTGCGACATGCTGCTCGACTGCTTGAGCATCGAGGTGCCGGCCTGCATCAGCATCTGCTTGCTGGTCATGTTGGCGGTTTCCGTGGCGTAGTCCACGTCCATGATGCGGCCACGCGCCTGCGTGGTGTTGGTGCTCATGTTGGCCAGGTTGTTGTAGACGTGGTCGAGGCGGTTGGAGGCGGCGCCGAGCTGGGCGCGGACCTTGCCGACGCTGTCGATGGCCGTGTTGATCTTGTCGATCGTGGCGTTCGCGTTCGTCGCGTTGATTTCCGTGCCGGTGCCTGCGGTCGTGTAGTTCGCGCTGGCGGCGCCGAGGTCGGTGCCCAGCGTGGTCATGTCGGCCGACAGGTTGACCGTCATCTTCTCGGCCGACGTGGCGCCGATCTGGAAGGACACCGCCGCGGTCAGCGTGCCACCCGCCAGCAGCTTGGCGCCGCCGAACGAGGTGTTGGTCATGATGTTCTTGATTTCCTGGCCCAGCGCGTCGAACTCGAGCTGCATGGCGTCCTGGTCCTTGGTGCTCGCGGTGCCGTTGGCGGCTTCCGTGGCGAGGTCCTTCATGCGCATCAGCATGTCGGTGACTTCGTTGAACGCGCCTTCGGCGGTCTGCATCATCGAGATGCCGTTCTGCGTGTTGCGCTGGGCGACCGCCTGGCCACGGGTCTGGGCGTTCAGGCGGGTGGCGATCTGCAGGCCGGCGGCGTCGTCCATCGCGGAGTTGACGCGGTAGCCCGTGCTCAGGCGGGTCATCGACGTCGACAGCGACTTCTGGGTGCTGCCCACCGAGCTTTGGGCGGACAGGGCGGCGGCGTTGGTGTTCAGGCTCAGCATGGCGATCTCCGGTTGTTGCGGCGGCACCGCGTTCGGCGCCGATACCTGTACAGGACGACCGGGCGAGGGCGGGCATTAAATCCGGTGGCGGAAAAAAGAAAAAGCCGGGCGAGGCCCGGCTTCTCCGTGAATGGTGACGCGGTTTACTGCATCAGCGACATCACGAGCTGCGACATGCTGCTCGATTGCTTGAGCATCGAGGTGCCGGCCTGCATCAGCATTTGCTTGCTGGTCATGTTGGCCGTTTCCGTGGCGTAGTCCACGTCCATGATGCGGCCACGCGCCTGCGTGGTGTTCGTGCTCATGTTCGACAGGTTGTTGTAGACGTGATCGAGGCGGTTCGACGCGGCGCCGAGCTGGGCGCGGACCTTGCCGACGTTGTCGATGGCCGTGCTGATCTTGTCGATCGTGCCGTTCGCGTTCGTGGCGTTGATTTCACCCGTGCCGGTGGCGTGGGCGGTCGCGGCCGTGTAGTTCGACGTGGCGGCGGTGATGCTGTTGATCAGCGTGGTCATGTCCGTGCCGACCGTCAGCGTCATCTTCTCGGCCGAGGTGGCGCCGATCTGGAACGACACGCCCGCGGTGGTCGCGAGCGAACCGCCGTCCAGCAGCTTGGCGCCGCCGAACGAGGTGTTCTTCATGATGTTGCTGATTTCCTGGCCGAGCGCGTCGAACTCGAGCTGCATCGCGTCCTGGTCCTTGACGCTGGCGGTGCCGTTCGAGGCTTCGGTGGCGAGGTCCTTCATGCGCAGCAGCATGTCGGTGACTTCGTTGAACGCGCCTTCGGCGGTCTGCATCATCGAGATGCCGTTCTGCGTGTTGCGCTGGGCAACGGCCTGGCCACGGGTCTGGGCGTTCAGGCGGGTGGCGATCTGCAGGCCGGCGGCATCGTCCATCGCGGAGTTGACGCGGTAGCCCGTGCTCAGGCGGGTCATCGACGTCGACAGCGACTTCTGGGTGCTGCCGACCGAGCTTTGTGCCGACAGAGCGGCGGCGTTGGTATTGAGGCTCAGCATGGTGGATTGCTCCTGGGGGTGGGTTCGAGGCACCACCGTTCGGGATGCCCTCCCGATCACAAGGCGGCTGGTTGTGACCGGGCGTTAAATGCCGCGTGAAGAAAAAGACGAGGGCGGGAAAAGAAAAAAGCCGGGCGCTCGGCCCGGCTTCTTCCTGCGGTGATGCGGCTTACTGCATCAGCGACATCACGAGCTGCGACATGCTGCTCGATTGCTTGAGCATCGAGGTGCCGGCTTGCATCAGCATCTGCTTGGACGTCATGTTCGCCGTTTCCGTGGCGTAGTCCACGTCCATGATGCGGCCACGCGCCTGTGTGGTGTTCGTGCTCATGTTCGACAGGTTGTTGTAGACGTGGTCGAGGCGGTTCGACGCGGCGCCGAGCTGCGCGCGGACCTTGCCGACGCTGTCGATGGCCGTGTTGATCTTGTCGATCGTGCCGTTCGCGGCCGTGGCGGTCGAGATTTCCGTGCCCGTCACGCCGGCGGTGACGTTGTAGTTGGCCGTCGACGCGCTCAGGTCGGTGCCCAGCTGGGTCATGTCGGCCGCGAGGTTCAGCGACATCTTCTCGGCCGAGGTGGCGCCGATCTGGAAGGACACGGCCGCGGTCAGCGAACCACCCGCCAGCAGCTTGGCGCCGCCGAACGAGGTGTTCTTCATGATGTTGTCGATTTCCTGGCCCAGCGCGTCGAATTCCAGCTGCATGGCCTGCTGGTCCTTCGTGCTGGCCGTGCCGTTCGAGGCTTCGGTGGCGAGGTCCTTCATGCGCAGCAGCATGTCGGTGACTTCGTTGAACGCGCCTTCGGCGGTCTGCATCATCGAGATGCCGTTCTGCGTGTTGCGCTGGGCAACGGCCTGGCCACGGGTCTGGGCGTTCAGGCGGGTGGCGATCTGCAGGCCGGCGGCGTCGTCCATCGCGGAGTTGACGCGGTAGCCCGTGCTCAGGCGGGTCATCGACGTCGACAGCGACTTCTGGGTGCTGCCGACCGAGCTTTGTGCCGACAGGGCGGCGGCGTTGGTATTGAGGCTCAGCATGGTGGAGTGCTCCTGGGTGGGGTGAGGCACCCAGGTATCGGATGCCGTCCCCAGCACAAGGCGGCGGGTGTCCGGCCGGCATTAAGCGCCGCGCGAAAAAAAGCCCGGCCGAGGCCGGGCTTCGCGGGAGCGGGAAGGATCAGAGCACTTCGGACGCGAAGTCGGCGAGCCGCGAGCGTTCCCCGCGCGCGAGCGTGACGTGGCCGCTGTGCGGCCAGCCCTTGAAGCGGTCCACCGCGTAGGTGAGGCCGGAGCTGCCTTCGGTGAGGTACGGCGTGTCGATCTGGGCCAGGTTGCCGAGGCACACGATCTTCGTGCCGGGGCCGGCGCGGGTGATCAGCGTCTTCATCTGCTTCGGCGTCAGGTTCTGGGCCTCGTCGATGATGACGAACTTGTTCAGGAAGGTTCGCCCGCGCATGAAGTTCAGGCTCTTGATCTTGATCTTGCTGCGCACGAGGTCGTTCGTGGCGGCGCGGCCCCATTCGCCCGCGGCGCCATCGGTCTTCGACAGCACCTCGAGGTTGTCGTCGAGCGCGCCCATCCACGGCGACATCTTCTCTTCCTCGGTGCCCGGCAGGAAGCCGATGTCCTCGCCCACGGGAACCGTGACACGCGTCACGATGATCTCCGTGTAGCGGCGGTCGTCCATCACCTGCGACAGCGCGGCGGCCAGTGTCATCAGCGTCTTGCCGGTACCGGCAGTGCCGGTCAGCGTGATGAAGTCGCAGTCGGGGTCCATCAGCAGGTTGAGGCCGAAGTTCTGCTCGCGATTGCGCGCGGTGACGCCCCACACGGCATTCTTCTGGTGGGTGTACTCGCGCAGCGTGCGCAGCACCGCGGTCTTGCCGGTGATCTCGGTGACCTTCGCGTAGAGCGGCGTGGCGCCCGGCGCCTCGAGGAACACGAACTGGTTGATCAGCAGCGACGGCACGAGCGGGCCGCTGATGCGGTAGTACGTGAGGCCGCCCTGGTTCCAGCTCTCCATGGTCTTGCCATGCAGGTCCCAGAAGTCCGGGGGCAGGGCCTGCACGCCGGTGTAGAGCAGGTCGCCGTCGTCGAGGGTCTTGTCGTTGAAGTAGTCTTCCGCGGCCAGTCCCAGTGCACGGGACTTGATGCGCATGTTGATGTCCTTCGACACCAGCACCACCTCGCGGCCCGGGTGCGCGTCGCGCAGGGCCTTCACGACACCGAGGATCTGGTTGTCGGCCTTGCCCTGGGGCAGTCCGGCCGGCAGTTCCACGTTGAGCAGCTTCGTCTGGAAGAACAGCTTGCCGCCGGCCTCGCGGTGGCCGGTGCCCGAGAGCGGCAGGCCGTCGGCCATGTCGCCGCCCGGCCGCTCGGACAGGCTCGCGGCCAGCGCGTCGAGGTCGCGGCTGACCTGGCGGGCGTTGCGCGCCACTTCCGACATGCCCTTCTTGTGATCGTCCAGCTCTTCGAGCGTGATCATGGGCAGGTAGACGTCGTGTTCCTCGAAGCGGAACAGGCACATCGGGTCGTGCATCAACACGTTGGTGTCCAGCACGAACAGCTTGGCCGGGCCGGTGCTCTTCGGCTTGCGCGGCTTCGGCTGCGCGACGGGGCGCTGCGCAGCGGGGGCAGGGCGGGCCAGCACCGGGGCGACGACCGGGGCCGCTTCACGCGGCGGCTCGTACAGGTCGAGCGCGGCGGGCGCGGGCTCGGAGGCGGGGTGTTTCTGGGTGGTCCGTTTGCCCGGTTTGGGCGCGGCCTGCGATTCGAAGTCGGCGGGGGTCAGGAGACTGGCACGTTTGGCAGGCGGCTTGGGCAGTGGCATGGGCGTTCAGGTGGGCTGGGAAACAAAAAAGCCGCACAGTCGCCCGTGCGGCTTCGATGGGGGGTGGCGTGTATCACGGCTCACAAACATGATTTGATTATGCACATCTTGGTTGGCGGCTCAAGCGCCGTTTGACACACGCAGTATGGAAATGAAAAAAGCCGGCACAGGGCCGGCTTTTCGCGTGTTTGCCCGGGAGTATCCGGGGAAACGGAAAGTTCAAGTGAAAGTTCAGGCGGTCTTCTTGAGCGCCTTGACTTCCTTGAGCACCTCGTCGACGTGGCCGGCGACCTTGAGGCCGCGCCACTCGGCGCGGAGCACGCCGCTGCCGTCGATCAGGAAGGTGCTGCGCTCGATGCCCTTGACCTTCTTGCCGTACATGATCTTGTTCTTCACGACGCCGAACATGTGGCAGAGCTTTTCTTCGGTATCGGCGATCAGCTCGAAGGGCAATTCAAGGTTTTGCTTGAATTTGTCGTGCGAGCTCATGTTGTCGCGCGAGACACCGAACACGATGGCGCCCGCTTTCACGAAATCCTTGTGGCGGTCACGGAATTGCATGGCCTCCGTGGTGCATCCAGGAGTATTGTCTTTCGGGTAAAAGTACAAAACGACAGTTTGCCCGGCGAAAGCCTGCGGCGTGAACTTCACGCCACCGGTTGCGAGCGCTTCAAATTCCGGGAGGGGTTTGTTGAGGGCTGGCGTCATGAAGAATTTCGGGGAAGTTGCGCCGTCTGGGGAGGCGTAGCCCGTGATTATAAGGCCTCGGCCGTTATCGATCCCCGACCAACCCGGTCGTCACTTAGGGGGATAGCCCGACACTCGCGAAGCTCACGGCCCCGGGGGCGTCGTGGACGGCAGCAGCGCCGCGAGCACGACGGAGCGTCCCTCGGCCGCGAGCACGTTGTACGTGCGGCAGGCGGCGCCCGTGTCCATCGTCTCGAGGCCCACGCCACGCTCGATCAGCGGGCGCAGCAGCGACGGGGCAGGGAAGCGGATGCGCGGGCCGCTGCCGAAGATCACGAGCTCGGGCTTGAGGTCGGCGATGCGCTGGAAATGCGCGGGCGTGAGGGCCTCGAACGTGTCGGCGTCCCAGGCGACGATGTCGCCCTTCCATGGCACGATCACGCTGTGACGGAACACCGTGTTGTTGACGGAGATCTCGCCCGGGCCGTGCCCGAACACGGCGTTGACGCCTTCGAGGCGGTCGGCATGCAGCTTCATATGGTTAAATTATAGGTTTCGCTGGTGTATCGCATCGCCCCGCGCACCATCACCCCCTCCGGAGACCCCGTGTTGAAGCCCATCCTCAAGTCCGGCAAGCTGGCCAACGTCGCGTACGACATCCGCGGGCCCGTGCTCGACAAGGCGCGGCAGATGGAGGAAGAGGGGCACCGCATCATCAAGCTGAACATCGGCAACGTCGCCGCGTTCGGCCTCGAGCCGCCCGACGAGATCGTGCAGGACATGATCCGCAACCTGCCGTCGCAGGTGGCCGCCGGCTACACCGACAGCAAGGGCCTCTTTGCTCCGCGCAAGGCCATCGTCCACTACATGCAGCAGAAGAACGTGGCCGGCGTGACCGTCGACGACGTGTACCTGGGCAACGGCGCATCCGAGCTGATCGCGATGAGCATGAACGCGCTGCTCAACGACGGCGACGAGTTGCTGATCCCGTCGCCCGACTACCCGCTGCACACGGCCGTGGCCGGCCTGTCGGGTGGCACGCCGGTGCACTACATCTGCGACGAGCAGAGCGACTGGATGCCCGACATCGCCGACATCCGCGCGAAGATCACGCCCCGCACGAAGGGCATCGTCGTCATCAACCCGAACAACCCCACCGGCGCGCTGTACCCCGACAGCCTGCTGCGCGAGATCGTGCAGGTGGCGCGTGAGCACCAGCTGATCGTGTTCGCCGACGAGATCTACGACAAGACGCTGTACGACGGCAACACGCACACGAGCATCGCCTCGCTCGCCGACGACGTGTTCTTCGTCACCTTCAACGGCCTCTCGAAGAACTACCGCTCGTGCGGCTACCGCGCCGGCTGGATGGTGGTGTCGGGCGACAAGCGCCGCGCGAAGGACTACATCGAGGGCCTGAACATGCTGGCCTCGCTGCGCCTGTGCGCGAACACGCCCGGCCAGCTCGCGATCCAGACCGCGCTCGGTGGCTACCAGAGCATCAACGACCTGGTCGCGCCGGGCGGCCGCCTGCGCCGCCAGCGCGACCTCGCGCACCAGCTGCTCACCGACATCCCCGGCGTCACCTGCGTGAAGCCGAAGGGTGCGCTCTACATGTTCCCGCGCCTCGACCCGAAGGTGTACCCCATCGCCGACGACCAGCAGTTCGCGTACGACCTGCTGGCCGAGGAGAAGGTGCTGATCGTGCAGGGCACGGGCTTCAACTGGATCCACCCCGACCACTTCCGCCTCGTGTTCCTGCCGAACTCGGACGACCTGACGGACGCCGTGGGCCGCATCGCGCGGTTCCTCCATGGCTACCGCAAGCGCCACGGCACCTGAACACCCCGGCAACTCCTTCCCTCAACGTTCCACCACTGCGGCCCACAAGGCCGGTTAGACCATGAAACCCATCCAAGTCGGCCTGTTGGGCATCGGCACCGTCGGCAGCGGCACCTACAACGTGCTGCTTCGCAACGAAGAAGAGATCCGCCGCCGCGCGGGCCGCAGCATTCGCATTTCGATGGTGGCCGACCTGGACGTGGCCCGGGCGAAGTCGGTCGTCGGCAGCGACGTCGAAGTGGTGGCGGACGCCCGCCAGGTGATCGCGAACCCCGAGATCGACATCGTCGTCGAGCTGATCGGCGGCTACGGCATCGCCAAGGCGCTGGTCATGGAAGCCATCGCGGCCGGCAAGCACGTGGTCACCGCCAACAAGGCGCTGCTGGCCGTGCACGGCACCGAGATCTTCGCCGCGGCGCAGGCCAAGGGCGTGGTCGTGGCCTTCGAGGCCGCCGTGGCCGGGGGCATCCCCATCATCAAGGCCCTGCGCGAAGGCCTGTCGGCCAACCGCATCCAGTGGCTCGCCGGCATCATCAACGGCACCACGAACTTCATCCTGTCGGAGATGCGCGACAAGGGCCTCGACTTCGACGTCGTGCTCAAGGAAGCGCAGCGCCTCGGCTACGCCGAAGCCGACCCCACCTTCGACATCGAGGGCATCGACGCCGGCCACAAGGTCACGCTGATGAGCGCCATCGCGTTCGGCATCCCGGTGCAGTTCGACCGCGCCCACGTCGAGGGCATCACGAAGCTGGCCGCCGCCGACATCACCTACGCCGAGCAGCTGGGCTACCGCATCAAGCTGCTGGGCATCACGAAGCGCCGCGACACCGGCATCGAGCTGCGCGTGCACCCGACGCTCGTGCCGGCCAAGCGCCTGCTCGCGAACGTCGAAGGCGCGATGAACGCCGTCGTGGTCCATGGCGATGCCGTGGGCACCACGCTGTACTACGGCAAGGGCGCGGGCAGCGAACCCACCGCGTCGGCCGTCGTCGCCGACCTGGTCGACATCACCCGCCTGCACACCGCCGACCCGGACCACCGCGTGCCGCACCTGGCCTTCCAGCCGGGCCAGCTCGCCGCCACGCCGGTGCTGCCCATCGAGGACGTGGTCACGTCGTTCTACCTGCGCCTGCAGGTGGCCGACCAGGCCGGCGTGCTTGCGAAGATCACCGGCATCCTGGCCGACCGCAACATCTCGATCGACGCGCTGCTGCAGCGCGAGTCGGCCGAGGGCGAATCGAAGACCGACGTCATCATCCTCACGCACGACACGCGCGAAGGCGACATGAACCAGGCCATCACCGCGATGCAGGCGCTGCCCACGGTGCTCGCCCCCATCGTGCGCATCCGCAAGGAAGAGCTGAGCTGACATGAAGTACATCAGCACGCGCACCCCGGCCGACCAGCAGACACCCCGCGGTTTCTCCGACATCCTGCTGGAAGGCCTGGCCCCGGACGGCGGCCTGTACCTGCCCACGCACTACCCGGTGATCGGCAAGGCCACGCTCGCGCAGTGGCGCGGCCTGTCGTACCCGGACCTCGCGTTCGAGATCCTGTCGCGCTTCATCGACGACATCCCGGCAAACGACCTGCGCGCCCTCGTGCAGAAGACGTACACCCGCGAGGTGTTCGGCACCGACGCCATCGTGCCGCTGAAGACGCTGGAGCCGGGCCTGCACCTGGAGGCCCTGTCCAACGGCCCCACGCTGGCGTTCAAGGACATGGCGATGCAGCTGCTCGGCAACCTGTTCGAATACGAACTGGGCCGCCGCGGCGAGACGCTCAACATCCTCGGCGCCACGTCCGGTGACACGGGCAGCGCGGCCGAGTACGCGATGCGCGGCAAGAAGGGCGTCAACGTCTTCATGCTGTCGCCGCTGGGCCGCATGAGCGCGTTCCAGCAGGCCCAGATGTTCAGCCTGCAGGATCCGAACATCCACAACCTGTGTGTCGAAGGGGTGTTCGACGACTGCCAGGACATCGTCAAGGCCGTCTCGAACGACCTCGCGTTCAAGCGCCAGTACAAGATCGGCACCGTCAACTCGATCAACTGGGCCCGCCTGCTGGCCCAGGTGGTCTACTACTTCGCCGGCTACTTCCAGGCCACGAAGAGCGAGGACGAGCGAGTGAGCTTTGCGGTGCCGTCGGGCAACTTCGGCAACATCTGCGCCGGCCACGTGGCCCGCATGATGGGCCTGCCCGTCAAGCGCCTCGTGCTCGCCACGAACGAGAACCGCGTGCTCGACGAGTTCTTCCGCACCGGCACGTACCGCCCGCGCGCCAGCGCCGAGACGTACGAAACGTCGAGCCCGTCGATGGACATCTCGAAGGCCTCGAACTTCGAGCGCTTCGTGTTCGACCTGCTGGGCCGCGACGGCGCGGTGACGCAGGACCTGTTCAAGACGCAGCTCGAGACGACCGGCCACTTCACCCTCACGCCCGAGCAGTTCGAGCGCATCGCGGTGTACGGCTTCCAGTCGGGCCACAGCACCCACGCCGACCGCCTGGCCACCATCCGTGACACGTTCGAACGCTTCGGCACGATGATCGACACCCACACGGCCGACGGCCTGAAGGTGGCGCACGAGGTGCTGGAGGCGGGCGTGCCGATGATCGTGCTCGAGACCGCGCTGCCGGTGAAGTTCGCCGACACCATCGTGGAGGCCCTCGGCCGCCAGCCAGAACGCCCGGCGGCGCTGGAGGGCATCGAGCAGTTGCCCAAGCGCTTCGAGGCGATGCCGGCCGACGCCGAGCGGGTCAAGCGATTCATCGTCGACCACGCGTGAAGGTCATCGGCTTCTGCGGCCGCTCGGGGGCGGGCAAGACGACGCTGCTCGAGCGCCTGATTCCCGCCCTGCGTGCCGCGGGGCAGCGTGTGTCCGTGGTCAAGCACGCGCACCACGACTTCGACATCGACCACCCGGGCAAGGACTCGTGGCGCCACCGGAAGGCCGGCGCCTTCGAGGTGGTGATCGCCTCCGACCGGCGCCTGGCCATCGTGCGCGAGTACGAGGTGCAGGCGGACACCTCCGTGCACCAGATGCTCGCCGAGCTGTCCGGGTGCGACTGGGCGCTCGTCGAGGGCTTCAAGCACGCCGACCTCCCGAAGATCGAGGTGTGGCGAGCGGAGACCGGGCATCCGGTGCAATATCCGGTGGATCCGTACATCGTGGCCGTCGCCACCGACACGCCCGCCGGCCTGCCCGAACCCACGGGGCTGCCGCTGCTGGACGTGGACGACGCCGACGCGGTGGCGGCCTTCCTGCTGAGCGATCCGAACCGTTATGAGTACACCTTCCCCGACTTCCCGCCCGCCACTCCTTTCTCTGGATGAGGTGCTGTCGCGGCTGAACGCCGCGGTCGCGCCGCTGCCGGGCTGCCAGAGCACCACCGTCTCGACCTTCGAGGCCCTGGGCCGCGTGCTTGCCCACGACGTGGTGTCGATCGTGGACGTGCCGCCCGCCGACAACAGCGCGATGGACGGCTACGCGATGCGCCGGGCCGACGTGCCCGCCGCGGGCACCGTGCTGCCCGTGAGCCAGCGCGTGGCGGCCGGACATGTCGGTGCGCCTCTCCAGCCCGGCACCGCCGCACGCATCTTCACCGGCGCCCCGGTGCCCGAGGGCGCCGATGCCGTCGTGATGCAGGAGCAGTGCGACGCGCTCGACGGCGCGGTGCGGGTGAACATCGTGCCGGCGGAGGGCCTCGCCATCCGCCGCCGCGGCGAGGACGTGCGCCTGGGCAGCGTGGTGCTGCCCGCCGGCACCCGCCTCACGCCTCAGGCGCTGGGGCTCGCGGCCTCGGTGGGCGCGGCCACGCTCGACGTGGTGCGCCGCCCGAAGGTGGCGCTGTTCTCCACCGGCGACGAACTGGCGATGCCCGGCGAGCCGCTCAAGCCCGGCGCCATCTACAACTCCAACCGCTTCACGCTGCGTGCGCTGATCGAGGCCGCCGGGGCCGAGTGCACCGACCTCGGCATCGTGCCGGACCGGCTCGACGCCACCCAGGAAGCGCTGCGCCGCGCCGCCGAAGGACACGACCTGATCGTGACCAGCGGCGGTGTGTCCGTGGGCGAGGAAGACCACCTGCGGCCCGCGGTGCTGGCCGAGGGCACGCTCGACCTGTGGCAGATGGCGATGAAGCCGGGCAAGCCGCTGGCCTTCGGCCGCGTGCGGCGCGACGATGGCGGCCAGGCCTGGTTCCTCGGCCTGCCGGGGAATCCGGTGTCGAGCTTCATCACGTTCCTGCTGGCCGGACGCACCGTGCTGCGCCGCCTGCAGGGCGCGAGCAGCGAACTGCCGGCCCCGCTGATGCTGCGCGCCGACTTCGACTGGCCCGCCGACCGCCGCCGCGAGTTCCTGCGCGTGCGCCGCAACGCCGACGGCGGCCTCGACCGCTTCACGAACCAGGGCTCGGGCGTGCTGACGTCGGCCGTCTGGGGCGACGGCCTGGTCGACAACCCGATCGGCACCGCGATCCAGCGCGGCGACCTCGTGCGCTACGTGCCGTTCTCGGAGTGGTTCGCATGAAGGTCACGCTGAAGTTCTTCGCGTCGTTGCGCGAGGCGCTGGGCGCCGGCGGCCCGCTGGAGGTGCCCGACGGCGCCACCATCGCCGACGTGCGCCGCCTGCTGCAGGCGCGCGACGCCGCCCACGCCCAGGCGCTGGCCGAGGGCAGGGCGCTGCGCTGCGCGCTGAACCAGGCCCTGTGCCCAGAGGGCACGGTGGTGACCGAGGGGGCCGAGCTGGCCTTCTTCCCGCCCGTCACCGGAGGCTGAACGCCATGGCCGCGCCGAGGGTGTCCGTGCAGGAAGCCGACTTCGACCTTGGCGCCGAGGTGGCCGCGCTGCGCGAGGGCGACGGCGGCACCGGGGCCGTGGTGAGTTTCGTGGGCACGGTGCGCGACACCTCCCACGGGCACGACGTGGTGCGGATGGAGCTGGAATACTACCCCGGCATGACGGAGAAGGCCATCGAGGCCATGGTCGACGCCGCCTTCGAGCGTTTCGACATTCGCGGCGCCCGGGTCATCCACCGCGTGGGCGTGCTCGATGCGCGGGCCCAGATCGTGCTGGTGGCCGTCACGTCGGCCCACCGTGGCCAGGCCTTCCAGGCCTGCGAATTCCTGATGGACTACCTGAAGACCCAGGCCCCGTTCTGGAAAAAGGAACACACCGCGGAAGGCGCGCACTGGGTCGACGCCCGGGTGCAGGACGACGAGGCGCTCGCCCGCTGGGGCATCGAGGGAAGGAACGCATGAACGGACAGGTCTTCTCGTGGTGGCAGGTGCTCGCGGTGTCCGCGGGTGCGTCGGCCGGGGCGCTGGCGCGTTGGCAGGCCGGGGTGTGGTTCAACCGGTCGGGCTCGTCGCTGCCGGTGGGCACGCTGCTCGTCAACTGCGTGGGCGGCCTGCTGATCGGCTTCGCCCTCGTCGCGTTCGACCGGGCCCCCAACGACCTGCTGAAGCTGCTGCTGGTCACCGGCTTCCTCGGAGGTCTGACCACCTTCTCGGCATTCTCGGGCGAGTCGCTCGTGCTGCTGCAGCGCGGCGCCTACGGCGCGGCGCTGGTCCACACCCTGGCCCACGTGGCCGGCGCGCTGGTGTGCGCGGCCGCTGGGGCCGCCCTCGCACGGAACTGGTTCACGACCGTGTGACGGGAGCCGTTCGGGTCATGGGACGGTCACACGGGATGTTCACACTCGGCGGCTTCCGGATGAAGACGACACCGCCCGATGGACCGTCACCTGTCACCCCGCAAGACCCCGCTCGCCCGTGAATGGCTGGACGCCCGGGACCACCGGCTCGATCGGGCGCGCCGGGCGCTGCTGATCACGGTGGACGGCCGGCGCAGCGGCCATGAGTTGACAGCGCTGGCCCAGGGGCTGGGCCTCGACCAGGAGGCCATCGCCGACCTGCACCGCCAGGGCCTGATCGTCTGGCCCACGGTGATCGCGGCGCCCGTTCCACCGCCGCCGCCCCCTCCGGCGCCGAAGCCGGCCGCCCCGCAGCCGTCGCTGGCCGCGGCCAAGATGTACGCGATCGACCTCGCCACCCTGATGCTCGGCGGCCGTGACCAGGACCTGCGGGCCCTGGCCACCGAGGTGCAGACCCGCGAGGCGCTGGTCGCCTGGTGCGAGATGGCGGCGCGGGCGGTCGAGACCCATGCCGGCCCCGAGCGGGCGCAGCGGTTCCTGGAGAAGACATCAGGGATGCTTGCGCCGTCCGCTTGAAAACCGGGGCAGTCTCCTCACATGATGAGCAATCGGAGGATTTGCTCACATGCGACTCGACAAACTCACTACCCCGTTCCAGACCGCGCTGTCGGAGGCCCAGAGCCTGGCCGTCACGCGCGACAACCCGTACATCGAACCCGCGCACGTGCTCGTGGCCATGCTCGCCGAGGCCGACGGCCCGAAGGCGCTGCTGCAGCGTGCCAACGTCGACACCGTGGCGCTGCAGCACTCGCTCGAGGGCGAGATCAAGAAGCTGCCCCAGGTGCAGGGCGGCGAGCCCGTGCAGGCCAGCCGCGACACCGGCGCGCTGCTGCAGGCGGCCGACAAGGAAGCCACCAAGCGCGGCGACCAGTTCATCGCGAGCGAGATGTTCATCCTCGCCGCCACCGACAGCAAGGCCTCCATTGGCCAGGTGCTGAAGAACCATGGCCTGACCCGCAAGTCGCTGGAGGCGGCCATCGAGGCCGTCCGCGGCGGCCAGAAGGTCGACAGCGCCGACGCCGAAGGCCAGCGCGAGGCCCTGAAGAAGTACACGCTCGACCTCACCGAACGCGCCCGCCAGGGCAAGCTCGACCCCGTGATCGGCCGCGACGACGAGATCCGCCGCGCCATCCAGGTGCTGCAGCGCCGTTCGAAGAACAACCCGGTGCTCATCGGCGAACCCGGCGTGGGCAAGACCGCGATCGTCGAGGGGCTGGCCCAGCGCATCGTCGCGGGCGAGGTGCCCGACTCGCTGAAGAACAAGCGCGTGCTCGTGCTCGACATGGCGCTGCTGCTCGCCGGGGCCAAGTACCGCGGCGACTTCGAGGAACGCCTGAAGGGCGTGCTGAAGGAAGTGGCCCAGGAAGAGGGCCGCACCATCCTCTTCATCGACGAGATCCACACGATGGTGGGCGCCGGCAAGGCCGAGGGCTCCATCGACGCCGGCAACATGCTCAAGCCCGCGCTCGCGCGCGGCGAGCTGCACTGCATCGGCGCCACCACGCTCGACGAGTACCGCAAGTACGTCGAGAAGGACGCCGCGCTCGAGCGCCGCTTCCAGAAGGTGCTGGTGGGCGAGCCTACCGTCGAGGCCACCATCGCGATCCTGCGCGGGCTGCAGGAGAAGTACGAGGTGCACCACGGCGTGGAGATCACCGACCCGGCCATCGTGGCCGCGGCCGAGCTGAGCCACCGCTACATCACCGACCGCTTCCTGCCCGACAAGGCCATCGACCTGATCGACGAGGCCGCGGCCAAGATCAAGATCGAGATCGACTCGAAGCCCGAGCTGATGGACCGCCTCGACCGCCGGCTGATCCAGCTGCAGATCGAGCGCGAGGCCGTGCGCCGCGAGAAGGACGAATCCTCGCAGAAGCGTTTCGCGCTGCTGGAGGAGGAGATCGCCAAGCTGCAGCGCGAGGCCGCCGACCTCGACGAGATCTGGAAGGCCGAGAAGGCCGCCGCCCAGGGCTCGGCCCACGTGAAGGAGGAGATCGACCGCATCCGCTTCCAGATCGAGGAACTCAAGCGCAAGGGCGACTTCAACAAGGTCGCCGAGCTGCAGTACGGGCGCCTGCCCGACCTGGAGCGCACCCTGAAGGAGGCCCAGGCGAAGGAGCTGAAGAAGGGCGCGTCCGCCGACGGCCGGCCGCAGCTGCTGCGCACGATGGTGGGCGCCGAGGAGATCGCCGAGGTGGTGGCGCGCTCCACCGGCATCCCCGTGGCCAAGCTGATGCAGGGTGAACGCGACAAGTTGCTCCAGATGGAGGTGAAGCTGCACGACCGCGTGATCGGCCAGGACGAGGCCATCACCGCCGTGTCGAACGCCATCCGGCGCTCGCGTTCGGGCCTGTCCGACCCGAACCGGCCGACCGGCTCGTTCCTGTTCCTCGGCCCCACGGGCGTGGGCAAGACCGAACTGTGCAAGGCGCTGGCCGGGTTCCTGTTCGACAGCGAGGACCACCTGATCCGCGTCGACATGAGCGAGTTCATGGAGAAGCACTCGGTGAGCCGGCTGATCGGTGCGCCCCCGGGCTACGTGGGCTACGACGAGGGCGGCCACCTGACCGAGGCCGTGCGGCGCAAGCCCTACAGCGTCGTGCTGCTCGACGAGGTGGAGAAGGCGCACCCGGACGTGTTCAACGTGCTGCTGCAGGTGCTGGACGACGGTCGCCTGACCGACGGCCAGGGCCGCACCGTGGACTTCAAGAACACGGTGATCGTGATGACGTCGAACCTCGGTTCGCACCACATCATGCAGATGGCCGGCCAACCGGCCGAGGAGATCCGCGACGCGGTGTGGGGCGAGCTCAAGCAGCACTTCCGTCCGGAGTTCCTGAACCGCATCGACGAGACCGTGGTGTTCCATGCGCTCGACCGGTCGAACATCGAGTCCATCGCGAAGATCCAGCTCAAGGTGCTGGAGCAGCGCCTCGAGAAGATGGACATGAAGCTCGACGTGTCGCCCGCGGCCCTGACGGAACTGGCGAAGGCCGGCTTCGACCCGGTGTTCGGCGCACGGCCGCTGAAGCGGGCGATCCAGCAGCACCTGGAGAACCCGGTGGCCAAGCTGATCCTCGAGGGGCGGTTCGCGCCGAAGGACGTGATTCCCGTCGACTTCGAGGAAGGGGAGTTCACGTTCAGCAGGGTGGTGCACTGACGCGAGCCGCTCGGCGCCCCGCCACCCCCGTCATCCCGGCGCAGGCCGGGACCCCGTGCCTTCGTTGAGGAGCCCGGGGTCCCGGCATCCGCCGGGATGACGCCTTTTTGGCATTGCGGCGATAATCACTAGTTACGTCCGCAACGCCTCATCCCGAGCCCTCACGATGCCCGTTTACCGTTCCAAGACCTCCACCGCCGGCCGCAACATGGCGGGTGCCCGTTCCCTGTGGCGCGCCACGGGCATGAAGGACGAAGATTTCTCGAAGCCCATCATCGCGGTCGTCAACTCCTTCACCCAGTTCGTGCCCGGCCACGTGCACCTGAAGGACCTGGGCCAGTTGGTCGCGCGCGAGATCGAGGCGGCGGGCGGTGTCGCCAAGGAATTCAACACGATCGCCGTGGACGATGGCATCGCGATGGGCCACGACGGCATGCTGTACTCGCTGCCCAGCCGCGACATCATCGCGGACTCGGTCGAGTACATGGTCAACGCGCACTGCGCCGACGCCATGGTGTGCATCTCCAACTGCGACAAGATCACCCCCGGCATGCTGATGGCCGCCATGCGGCTGAACATCCCCGTCGTGTTCGTGTCCGGCGGCCCGATGGAAGCCGGCAAGACGCGCCTTGCGAACCCCGTCACGAAGCAGATCGAGTTCAAGAAACTCGACCTCGTGGACGCGATGGTGATCGCCGCCGACAAGTCCTACTCCGACGCCGACGTGGCCGAGGTGGAGCGTTCGGCCTGCCCGACGTGCGGCTCGTGCTCGGGCATGTTCACGGCCAACTCGATGAACTGCCTGACCGAGGCGCTGGGCCTCTCGCTGCCGGGCAACGGCACGGTGGTGGCCACCCACGCCGACCGCGAGCAGCTGTTCAAGCGCGCCGGCCGCCGCATCGTCGAACTGGCCCGCCAGTACTACGAGCAGGAGGACGACACGATCCTGCCACGTTCGGTGGGCTTCAAGGCGTTCGAGAACGCGATGACGCTCGACATCGCGATGGGCGGCTCCACCAACACCATCCTGCACCTGCTGGCCATCGCCAGCGAGGCCGGCATCGACTTCACGATGTCCGACATCGACCGCCTGTCGCGCGTCGTTCCGCAGCTGTGCAAGGTGGCGCCCAACACGAACAAGTACCACATCGAAGACGTGCACCGCGCCGGCGGCATCATGGCCATCCTGGGCGAGCTGGACCGCGCGGGCAAGCTGCACACCGACGTGCCCACCGTGCACGCGAAGACCCTGGGCGAGGCGCTCGACCAGTGGGACATCGTCCGCACGCAGGACGAGGCGGTGCGCAAGTTCTACATGGCCGGCCCCGCGGGCATCCCGACGCAGGTGGCGTTCAGCCAGAACACCCGCTGGCCCAGCCTCGACACCGACCGTGCCGAAGGCTGCATCCGCTCGAACGAACACGCGTTCTCGAAGGAAGGCGGTCTGGCCGTGCTCCGCGGCAACATCGCGCTCGACGGCTGCGTCGTGAAGACCGCCGGCGTCGACGAGAGCATCCTCGTGTTCGAAGGCTCGGCCCACGTGACGGAGTCGCAGGACGAAGCCGTCGAGAACATCCTCGCCGGCAAGGTCAAGGCGGGTGACGTGGTGATCGTGCGCTACGAAGGCCCGAAGGGCGGCCCCGGCATGCAGGAGATGCTGTACCCCACCAGCTACATCAAGTCGCAGGGCCTGGGCAAGGCGTGCGCGCTGCTGACGGACGGCCGCTTCTCGGGCGGCACCTCGGGCCTGTCCATCGGCCACTGCTCGCCGGAAGCGGCGGCGGGCGGCGCGATCGGCCTCGTGCGCGACGGCGACCGCATCCGCATCGACATCCCGAACCGCACGATCGACGTGCTGCTGTCCGACGAGGAACTGGCGCGCCGCCGCGCCGAGCAGGACGCCAAGGGCTGGAAGCCGGCCAAGGCGCGTCCGCGTAAGGTGTCGGCCGCGCTGAAGGCCTATGCCAAGCTCGTGATGTCGGCCGACAAGGGCGCCGTGCGCGACCTGTCGCAGCTGGACGACTGACCGGGGGATCCGCCGGCGCGCTCAGCGCGCCGGCAACAGCGCCTTCGCCGCCTCGATGCGCAGCGCGAGGGGCGCCGCGGGATCGTTCATCACCCGCAGCAGGAATTCCCTCGGGTCCGTGGTCGTGCCGGCGGGCGCTGCCGTGCCCGCGGGCGCCGTGGCGGGGGCGGGCACCTCCACCGGCGACAGCGTCGCCCAGGCTTCCGACCAGGCCTCCGGCGTGATGGCCGCGAGCCCCTGGAGCAGGTCGGCCTGCCCGTCCTCGTTGGGCGGGATGTCGAGCCACGGCGTGTCGGCGAACACCGGGGCGAGGTCGCGGGCCACGAAGGCCGACCAGTTGCCCTCGGCATCCACCACGGCCGGCACCACCGGCAGCGCATCGCCCGCGAAGGCCGAGACACGCGCCGGCTTCACGTCGGCCCAGTAGCGCTGGCGCAGGGCGTCGAGGAACGCCAGGCCGTCGGCCTCGGACACCGGCGAGGCCAGGAAGAACCACAGCTGGTATGCATCGGTGCCCGACACGGCGATGGCCGGCGCGGGCAGGTCCAGGTCGAGCTGCACGCCTTGCCAGACCGCCGCCACGAGCTCCCAGTCGGCCGGCCGGCCCAGGGACAGCACGAGGGCGCGGCCCGCGCCGTACAGGCGCTGCTTCTGGGAGGCGAGTCGGGACATCAGCTGGTGGGTTCGTCGAACAGGCTGTCCATTCTGCCGATCTGCAGGCGTGCCAGGGTCAGGTTCGCGTGGGTCTTGTCGAGCACGGCGTGCAGGGCCACGCCCGGGTGCTTGGGCACCCCGCGCAGCACGAGGTGGTGCGCACCGAGCGTGACGGCCGCTTCCGGCAGCGCATGGCCGAGGCCCAGCGTGCGGCTGGCCGTGCCGAGGGCGGCGAGCATCGCGCTGCCGTTGGCCGCGAGTTCCTCCGGGCCCGGGCGCGCGCCGGCGTGCACCAGGGGACGGGCGTTCTGCACGTCGAAGACGCAGCAGCTGACGACCCCGGGCAGGTCGGCCAGCAGGCGCACGTAGCGGCCGAGCGTGGACTCGACGGCCGGCGAGGTGCCGGGCGCCTGGGCGGCCGGGCGCACGGCCGGCATGGGGGTCATCGGCGCCGGTGCGGCGGCGATGGGCGTCGGGGCCGGCGCGGGCGGGGGCGGCGCGGCCGGGCGCCACTGCTCACGCAGCTTGTTCCAGGTGCCGCTGACGAACGACCAGGCGTCGGCCGGGCGGGTCACCTGCGGCGTGGTGCGCACCTGCACGCCGGTGCCGCGTCCGAGCGACATGCCTTCGTGGGCCAGCGTGGCCGACGACGCGAGGGGCAGCAGCAGCACGTTGCGGTTGATCCAAGGGCCCACCACCATGGCCTCGTGCAGCGGCTCGAGCGACGACTTCAGCAGGTGGGCCGGCAGGTCGCCCACCATCAGCACGCCCAGCCGGCTGTACGCGAGCAGCACGCGGGCGATGTCCTGGCGCGTGTGGGTGTCGGCGTCGGTCTCGGTGGTGTAGAGGCGCAGCGACGAACCGTCGCCCGTCGGCAGGTCGAGGAACTCGAGCGCGGCGAGCGGCGTCCCGTAGCCCTGGCGGCGGATCACGAGCTTCTGCAGCGAACGCTGGCTGGCCGCGGCGACGCTCGCGAGCAGCTTGCGTGTGGACGTGGTGCCGAGGTCGTGCAGCGCGATGTAGTCGGGCCGCAGGTGGTCCAACTGCTGCTGCAGCGCTTCCGCCGGGGCGCAGGAGACGAACAACTCGTGCTGGTCCCCGCCGACGTGCCGCCCGATGTTCCCCACATCGGCCTGGCTCGCCAGGTAGTCGTTCTCGTCGCCCGCGATCTGCGTGGCGATGTTGGTCTGCGATCGCGTGGCCTGCCAGGCCTCCGCTTCGCCATCCGCCCCTGTGGCTGACACTGCCATGATTGAAATTCCCCCGATGCCCGAAGACGCGCCGTCGCCGACTCCGTCCGGCCCCTGTTCGCGAAGTATCGCTGATTGTTTCGGAATGTGACGGCCGCGATCGTGTCATGTGCCGCACCCGGGCGGAAATCCCTCCGAAGCGGGCCCCTGCGAAGTTTTTGTGACACCCCGATAGAATCGGCGACTCACTGAACTCCGAAGCGGCTGTCCGGGCGGCTTCCCTGCCATGTCCTCGAATCCCGCCGATGTGTCCGACCTGCCCGTGGTGATCGTGGGGGCCGGGTTGGCGGGGCTCACCGTGGCGCTCCACCTCGCGCAGGACCGGCCCGTCGTCGTGCTGGCCAAGCGCGGCCTCGACGAAGCCGCGACCGCGTGGGCCCAGGGCGGCATCGTGGGCGTGCTCGGCACCGATGACAGCATCGAGTCCCACGTGCGCGACACGCAGGACGCCGGCGCCGGCCTCGTCGACGAACACACCGCCCGCTTCATCGCCCAGCACAGCGCCGAGGTCATCGAGTGGCTCGTGGCCCGGGGCGTGCCGTTTTCGCCGGACCCCGACGGCCCGCTGGGCCTGCACCTGACCCGCGAGGGCGGCCACGCGGTGCGCCGCATCGCCCATGCGGCCGACGCCACGGGCAAGGCCATCCACCAGACGCTGCTCGACGAGGTCTCGCGCCACCCGAACATCCGCCTGCTGGAGCGCTGGATGGCGCTCGACATCATCACGTCCCGCCACCTCAAGCGCGACGAGCCGGCGCGCTGCTACGGCATCTATGCCCTCGACATCGAGACCCAGCGGGTCGAGACCCTCGCCGCGTCGGCGGTGGTGATGGCCACGGGCGGCGCGGGCAAGGTGTACCGCTACACGACGAACCCCGAGACCTCCACCGGCGACGGCATCGCGATGGCCTGGCGGGCGGGTTGCCGGGTGGGCAACATGGAGTTCATCCAGTTCCATCCCACCTGCCTGTACCACCCGCAGGAACGCAGCTTCCTGATCACGGAGGCGCTGCGCGGGGAGGGGGGGCGGCTGCTGCTGCCCGACGGCACGCGCTTCATGCCGGCCCACGACGAACGCGGCGAACTGGCCCCGCGCGACATCGTCGCCCGCGCCATCGACTTCGAGATGAAGAAGCACGGCGTCGACTACGTGCTGCTCGACGCCACGCACCTCGGCGAAGCCTTCCTGAAGGAACACTTCCCCACGATCCACGCCCGCTGCCTGCAACTGGGCATCGACATCGCGCGCCAGCCCATCCCGGTGGTGCCCGCGGCGCACTACACGTGCGGCGGCGTGGTCACCGACCTGCAGGGGCGCACCGACCTGCCGGGGCTGTACGCGGTGGGCGAGACCACCTACACGGGCCTGCACGGGGCGAACCGCCTGGCGAGCAACTCGCTGCTCGAATGCGTGGTGTTCGGCCGCACCTGCGCGGAGGACATCCTCTCGCGCCGCCACGGCCCGCACCCGGTGCTGCCGGCGTGGGACGAGAGCAAGGTCGAGAACGCCGACGAGCAGGTGGTCATCGCCCACAACTGGGACGAGCTGCGGCTGCTGATGTGGAACTACGTGGGCATCGTGCGCACCACCAAGCGGCTGGAACGGGCGCTGCACCGCATCCTGCTGCTGCGCAGCGAGATCCAGGACTACTACGCGAACTTCCGCGTGAGCCGCGACCTGCTGGAACTGCGCAACCTCGTCGACTGCGCCGAGCTCATCGTGCGCTCGGCGCTGATGCGCCACGAGAGCCGCGGCCTGCACTACAGCCGCGACTTCCCGCTCACGCTGCCGGTGAGTTTCCCCACGGTGCTGGTGCGTCCCGCGGCCAGCGGGGCGCAGCGGCCGGACAGCTTGTTGTCGGGCTGGGGGAACTGAGCCCTCGGGTCAACGCGCCGCGCCTGGCTGGACGCTCTTGGCCTGCTGCAGGGCTTCGTCGCCCCAGCCGACCAGTGTGTCGTTCTTGAAGACGAGCGGGGTCATCTGGCCCTGCTTCAGCGTCTGGAACTTGCGGTTGGGCGCCACCACGTAGTAGTGGATCTCGTAGCGCGCACCCTTTGCGTCCTTGAACGCTTCCGTGCGGAACGGGTTGGTGACCAGGCCGTCGCGTGTCTTGGCGGTCTTCGTGCCCATCAGGGCCATCGTCTGCGCGCGGTCGGCACCGATCGCGAGCTGGCCCACGTTGGCCTGGTTTTCCTTCGCGAGCTGCGCGAGGGAGACTTCGTTGGCACCGGTGGCGCAGGCGGTCAGCAGCGCCGCGAGGAGGGCGGCGGTCAAGGTACGGGTCATGAGGCTCTGGTCAGGGGGCGAGCGGGTTGAGGAAGCGGGAGGTCAGGTGCGGGCGCGCATGGCCGCGCGGGCCTGGACGAACTGGAAGGCGAAGGCCACGGATTCGGCGATCTGCTTCTCGATCTCGGCGCGTTCCTTCTCGCTCAGGTAGAACGAGAAGTCCACCGGGTGGCGGATGTAGCGCGGCGGGAGGCGGTTCAGCGCCACGCACGCGATGTCGGCCAGCAGCTCGCTGCCCTGGAGGTGCGGGTGGTCCTTCAGGGCCGCCATCACGGCGTCGAACACGGCGTGTTCGTGGTAGTTGTGGATGGATTCGAAATCTGCACTCATGGGTGTCGCGCCGGGAAAACCGATGGACTTCCACTGTAGGCGCGCGCCGGGCGGCGTGGGTGCCGTTTGCGTGACGGCTGCCACGCCCCGGGCGCGATCAGAGGCGTTCGAGCACCCGCATCGAGTAGTCGGTGGCCTTGACGTCCTTGGTCAGCCGGCCGATCGAGATGCGGTCGACGCCCGTGGCGGCGATGTCTGCCATCTGCTCGATCTTCACGTTACCCGACACCTCGAGCAGCGCGCGGCCGGCGGTGACGGCCACCGCCTCGATCATCATCTCGCGCGTGAAGTTGTCGAGCAGCACGCTGGTGGCGCCGGCGCCCAGCGCCTCGCGCAGCTGCTCGATGGACTCGACCTCGACCTGGATGTCCACGCCCGACTGCAGCGCCTGCGCGTTGCGCAGGGCCTGGGCCACACCGCCGGCGGCGGCGATGTGGTTCTCCTTGATCAGGATGCCGTGCCACAGCGCGAGGCGCTGGTTCTGGCCGCCGCCCACGCGCACCGCGTACTTCTGGGCCTGGCGCAGGCCGGGGAGGGTCTTGCGCGTGTCGAGCACGGCGCAACCCTTCGGGTTCGTGGAGGCGTTGCCCATCGCGTCGACGTGGCGGCGCGTGGTGGTGGCGACGCCGGACAGCAGCTGCAGGAAGTTCAGCGCGGGGCGTTCGGCCGTGAGCAAGGCGCGGGCGTCGGCCTCGATCAGGCACACGACCGTGTCGGGGGCGAGGCGGGCGCCTTCGGCGGCCTGCCAGGTGACGGTGGCCGTGGGGTCGAGGGCCGCGAAGCAGCCGTCGAACCAGTCGCGGCCGCACAGCACGGCGTCCTCGCGCACCAGCACGCGGGCGCGCACGCGCTGGCCCGCGGGGACGAGCTGCGCGGTCCAGTCGTTGCGTCCGATGTCCTCGACCAGGGCGTCACGGATGTTGCGGGTGCGGGCCTGCTCGAGCGATTCGTTGAAGTCGTACATGGATGGGTTCAGGCGGCGCCGATGTTCTTGACGAAGCCGGGCTTCTGCACGCTCGCCGGGTTGTTCTTGACGAAGTCGAGCATTCGGTCGATGCAGCCGAGCGCCTGCGAGCGGATGGGCTCGTCGACGAAGATCTCGCCGGTGCCGCGCTCCAGGCAGTCGACCACGCCCTGCAGCGCGTTCATGGCCATCCACGGGCAGTGCGCGCAGCTCTTGCAGGTGGCGCTGTTGCCCGCGGTGGGGGCTTCGATGAGCGTCTTGGTGGGCGCCATCTGCCGCATGCGGTGCAGGATGCCGTTGTCGGTGGCGACGATGAAGGTCTGCGCGTCCATCGAGGTGACCGCGTTGAGCATCTGCGAGGTGGAACCCACCACGTCGGCCTGCTCAACCACGCTGCGCGGCGACTCGGGGTGCACCAGCACCTTGGCGTCGGGGTACTCGGCCCGAAGCAGGTCCAGTTCGACGCCGCGGAACTCGTCGTGCACGATGCACGCGCCGTTCCACATCAGCATGTCGGCGCCGGTGTTCTCCTGGATGTAGCGGCCCAGGTGGCGGTCGGGGGCCCACAGCACCTTCTTGCCCTGGTCCTTCAGGTGCTGGACGATGGCGAGTGCGCAGGAGCTCGTGACCATCCAGTCGGCCCGCGCCTTCACGGCGGCGCTGGTGTTCGCGTAGACCACCACCTCTCGGTCGGGGTGGGCGTCGCAGAAGGCGGCGAAGTCGTCGGCCGGGCAGCCCAGGTCGAGCGAGCAGGTGGCGTCGAGGTCGGGCATCAGCACCCGCTTCTCGGGGCTGAGGATCTTGGCGGACTCGCCCATGAACTTCACGCCCGCCACGATGAGCGTCTGGCTCGCGTGGTCGCGGCCGAACCGGGCCATCTCCAGCGAGTCGGCCACGCAGCCGCCGGTTTCCATCGCCAGGTCCTGCAGGTCGCCGTCGACGTAGTAGTGCGCGACGAGCACCGCGTTGCGCTCCTTCAGCAGCGTCTTCGCGCGGGCCATCAGCGCGGTGCGGCGGTCGGGGGTGAGGGGTTCGGGGACCTTGGCCCAGGCGTGGGCGGTGCAGGTGGCGCCGCTGGCGTCCTGCTGGGGATAGTCGAAGAGAACTTGGCTCATGGAACAACCTGGCTGCAGGCGGCACAGGCCCGCCGGTGGTCAATGGTAGCCGAGAGCATGGTCACGCGCCGGCGCCGGGATGGTGGTGGACATGTCCGGATGGCTCATCGCCGCGGTTCGGTGCGAGCGCGGCGCGACACGCAAGCCTTTTAAGGTGCTCCCGGATCGCCACCTCCGTGCGGAGGGGTGACTGCACCAGCCTCAGGGAGAACCATCATCGTGAAACTTCACCCGCTCGACGCGACAACCGTCGCGATGCTCGCCGTGGCACTGCCGGCGGCCTCGCATGCCGCCATCTTCAACGACGGGAACTACGAAGGGTCGGCCCCCTTCACGGAAACCTTCATCGTCGTCTTCGACGAACAGCGCTCGTACGTCATGGACACCGGCATCCGTTGGTACGAGCTGGACGCGTACACCAGCACCGTCGGCACCCACATCATCGACCTGGGTCCGATGTTCGAGACGTATCGCGGGCTCGACACCAATCTGTTCGACGGGACGGCCACGTCCGGCACCCGCTGGCTGCTGGCGAACGTGACGGGCAGTCGGGGCGGGGGCGCTCGCCCCAACTCACCGGCCTGGGGCAGGGCGATGGCCACGCTGCAGGTGAACGAGGCCACGGCCACCGCGTCGCATGTCGCCACGGGGCTCGGCTCGCTGGCCTCCATGGTGCTGAACCCCGTCTTGGCACCGATCGATCGGACCGGAACTCATGGGGGTCCCCAAGACTACCCGGGAAACTGGAGTTTGAACGGAGAGAGCATCATCGCGGCGAGCGGCTATGGCTACTGGAGTCCTCAGGCCGACGCGGCCTATGGTCTGGCGTTCAGCAACCCGGTCGGGCAGGCCGCCCGCCTCTGGTACATCGACAACACGGACGGGGCGACGGCCTATGGCAGCATCGTGACGTTCGACGGCAGCACGTTGACGATCCAGACGGCTGCCGTGCCGGAGCCGGGCAGCCTCGCGCTGCTGACCGTGGGCGGCCTGGCGGCGTTCGCCGCACGGCGCCGCGCGCGCCGCGGCTGAGCGCGGCCCCACCCGTCAAAGACCCTGTTCAGCTTCCATGAGCTTGTAGCGGGCGAGCGCCAGGTTCGCCCGCTGCTTGTCCAGCAGCGCGAAGAGGAACAGCCCCTTGTGGTGCGACACCATGCGCAGCACATGGTGGCGGCCGCCGGCGCTGGTCATGATCTCCTCGATCTCGTCGTCGAGGCCCATGCTGCGCGCCGACTGCTGATGGGCGCGCAGCACCTGCGCGCTGCCGGCCGCGGCCAGTTCGAGGTGCACGGGCTGGTCTTCGCGGCTCTGGCGGGCGAGGGTGAAGCCGGTGGCGGCGTCGACCACGGCGCAGCCGAGCAGGCCCTCAATGCCCAGCATGGCCGCCACCGCGCGGTCGGCCGCCTGGGGCGCGAGGTGGTGCTTGCGGGCCGGCGCGGACACGACCACCGGGGCGTCGGCCTTCGGCAGGTCGGCGACCTTGATGGGGAAGCCTTCGAGGCCGTGTTCCTCGGGCGCCTGGGGCGGCTGCCACGTGGGCACGGTCTTCACGCGGTTCCAGATGCCGAGCAGCGAGTTCCAGACGGACGACGCGCTGGTGAGCGCCTCGTTGAGCACCTGCACCCGCAGTGCGGGCGGCCAGGTGTACATGGCCACCTTGTTGGCGATCCAGACGGCGTTGGGCGGCAGCATGAAGAGCAGGGTGGGGCAGCGCCAGTTGGGCTGGGCCACCGCCTGCTGCAGCGCCTCGAGCATGGCGTCGATGGCGCTCGGGGACATGGCGCCCACGATCACCGCGGTCATGTGGCTGCGTTCCATCAGGGCGGTGGGGATCGCGGCGTTGTCGGCCCCCGGGGCGCGCACGTCGGCGTGGTAGATGCGCAGCGTGTCTTCGTTGCGGCGGTCGAGCGTGGTGCGTTCGATGACGGCCAGCGTGCGCAGCGTGCCCTGCTCGCGCAGGTGGAGCCGCTCGATGGGGCGGCCGGTGGCATCGGACAGCGCCTTGATGACCGACGTGGCCCAGACCCCGGTGGGGTCGAGCAGCGTGATCTGGCGGGTGGCTGTTTCCAGGTCGGCCCGGGTGTTGGCGAACTGGTCGCGGATGGCCTGCGCCGGGGAACCGACCACCACCAGGTCGCGCTGGTGGTTGTCGACCATTTGCCCCTGGTCGTTGACCTCGGTGGCGGTGCTTTCCATCAGGGCGGTGGCGGCGAAGCCGCCTTCCTCGCCGTCGGGACCATCCGGGTGGGTGCCCCGGATGGAACGGAGGTCGCCGAAGAGGGATGAGAGCATGGTGTGTCCTTCTGCGCGATGCCACGAAGTGCGCAATTTGTCACACCAGTCTAGCCCCGCGCGTGGCGGGGACGTGCAACCAATGGTGTGGCCCTGACACAGGCTGATGCGATTTCACCCCCATCGGGGTGGGCGGTGCCGCGCCGCAGCCGTCCTTCCGCGTGTTACAAGTACGCCCGTCGCGCCCAGGCCCGCCCACATGAAACACAGCTATCCGGTCGAGAACCTGCGGGGCCTCGCGATCCTCTTCGTCGTGCTGTCCCATGAAGGCTCGGTGCGCGGCATGCCGGGGGTGGGGGAGTACGTGCACTTCTTCCTGTCCGACGCCACCTCCTGGTTCGTCTTCATCTCGGGCTTCCTGTTCCACCACACCCAGCACGACCGCTTCTCGTACCCGCGGTACCTCGCGCGGAAGTTCCAGGTCATCGTGCTCCCGTACCTGCTGCTGTCGGTGATCGCGATCGCGCTCGGCATCGCGCTGTCCCGGCCGCAGTTCCTGGGGGTGTCCGTACCGGGGTACGTCGCCTGGTCGCTCGTGGTGGGCGGGGCGATGGTCCCGCCGCTGTGGTTCATCCCGATGATCTCGCTGGTCTTCGGGCTGTCGTTCGTGTTCATCCGGCTGTCGCGCACGTGGCTGATCCACGGGCTGGCCCTCGTGGGGCTCGTGTTCACGGTGTTTTCCGAGCGGCCTTTCGAGAACCTGAACCCGCTGCTGGCCCTGTTGCACTTCATCGGCTTCTACCTGGCCGGCATCGTGTGTTCGGTCCATGCGCCCGCCATCGCGCGGCTGAAAGGCACCCCGGCGTCACGGGTCCTGATGGTGGCGGGGGCCGTGTGGTTCGCCGTCGCCGCCACCGGCTTCTTCACCTTCGGCCAGACCGCCAACACCTTCGCCGAGGGGCTCGGGCACCTGAACTTCCGCCAGCTCGGGAAGGTGGGCCTGCTGGTCACGGTGTTCCTGCTGTTCCAGGAGTTCCTCGATCGCCCGAACCCCGTGCTGGGCTACTTCGCGCGCCTGAGCTTCGGGCTGTACTTCATCCACGGGTTCCTGATGCTGATCTTCCAGAAGGTGCTCGAGCGCGCCCCGATCGCGCAGTCGCCGTCCCTGGTCTATTTCGCGGTCGAGACGGCGTTCGTGCTCGGCCTGTCGGTGCTCCTCGCGGAGGCCGCGAAGTTCACGCTGAAGGCGAGGAGCCGCTATGTCATCGGCTACTAGGGCGCTGCTGGCCGGGCTCGTTGCCTGGGCCTGTGTCGGCGCGGCGCGGGCCGAGCCGCTCTACATCCTGGCGGTGGGCGAGACGATGGCGTCGAACTGCCACGCGCAGGTGTCCCCGCCCGAGGCCGGGGTGTACCAGCTGGGCCCCGACGGGGTGGAGCGTCCGGCGGCCGACCCGCTCGCGGGTGCCGACTGCGCGAAGGGTTCCCTCTGGACGCCGCTCGGCCGCCGCCTGAGGGCGGCGCGGCATGCGGAGAAGGTGGTCTTCCTGCCGGTGGGCGTGGAGGGCGCCCGCATGGCCGACTGGCTCGGCAAGGGCCCGGCGCAGGCGCGCCTCGCGGCTGCGTTGCAGGTGGCCCGCGGGAAGCAGATCCACTTCGACTACGTGCTGTGGCTCCAGGGGGCGTCGGACCGGGGCGGCGACGCCCGCCGGTACCAGCAGGGCCTGGGCCAGGTGCTCAAGCAGATCCGCCTGGGCGCGGACGCCGGCAAGATCCTGGTGGCGCGCCATTCGGGGTGTGGCGGTCAGAACGATCCGGCACTGTGGCACGCGCAGACCGAGTTCGCGCGGAACGCCCACCTGCGCATCTTCCCGGGCCCGGACGCCGATGCGGTGGGCAGCACCTTCCGCTCGGAGTCGTGCCACCTCGAGGCCGTGGGGCAGGAGGAGATGGCCCGGCGCTGGGTGGAGGCGATCGACGCGGCCGACAAGGCGTCCGACGCGATCCGCAAGGAAACGCTGCTGTACTGGTTCTGACGCCGGTCAGTTGAAGAACCGGCTGGGCGGGGCGCCCACCGAGCGGCGCACCATCGCCGTGAAGGCGCTCGGGCTCGCGTAGCCCAGCTCGGCCGAGATGACCGCCATGGGCAGCCGCCGGGCGGCCATCGCCAGCGCCTTCGCGAGCAGCACCTGCTGGCGCCACTGCAGGAAGGTGGTGCCCAGTTCGCTGCGGAACAGGCGGGCCACGGTGCGCGGGCTGGCGCCGGTGCCCCGGGCGCAGTCGTCCAGCGTGGCCCAGCGGCCCGGGTCCTCGATCACCGCTTCGCACAGCGACAGCAGCCGCTTGTCGCGGGGCAGGGCGACGCCCAGCGGCACGGGCTTGGCCCGGCGCAGCTCGTCGAGCACCAGCGCGCTCAGGTGGTACTCCCGGTCGGACGGGGCCAGCTCGCCCGGTGCCACGGTGAGCTGCATCACCAGTTCGCGCATCAGGCTCGACACCTCCAGCACGCGGCACGTGCGCCACGGCGAATCCGGGGCGGCGCGGCCGTTGTCGGGGCCGCAGTGGTGCTCGTCCTGGTGGATGTAGATGGTGCGCAGCTCGGCGTCCTCGAGCACGCTGACCGCGTGTTCCACGCCCGGCGGGATCCACACCGCGCGGGACGGCGGGACGATGTAGGTGCCGTGGTCGGCGGTGAGGCGGATCACCCCGGTGATCGAGAACGCCAGCTGGGCCCATGGATGCTGGTGCGGGTCGATGCGGGTCTCGGCGTTCAGTCGGCGGTGTTTCGCCCGCACGGGATGCTCCGGCGTGGGGGCGAACTGGTACGGATCCACCGGGGGAACACTGGCGCGCGGACGGTCGGCGGGGTGGGTCATGGCTGGATCTCGACAGAACTTGACGAGTTATCGTAACCCGGACGCGGCCGGGGCGCCTAGAGTTCACATCCCGATCCTGGTTCCCTCTTTCGTTCCGCATGACCGCTCCCACTGCCGCCGTCCCCCTCCGGCAGGACGCCCGCACCATCGGCCTCATCGGCCTGGCGCACGGCTCCTCGCACTTCTTCCACCTGATGCTGCCGCCGCTGTTCCCGCTGTTCATCCGCGACTTCGGGCTCAGCTACGCCGAACTGGGGCTGCTGGTCTCCACGTTCTTCGTGATCTCGGGCGTCGGCCAGGCGCTGTCCGGCTTCCTGGTGGACCGCATCGGCGCCCGCCCGATCCTCTTCGCCGCGCTGGGCTGCTTCGCGCTCGGGGCCGTGGCCACCGCCACCGCGAACGGGTACGCCGGGCTGTTCGTGGGCGCTTCGCTCGCGGGCCTCGGCAACGCGCCGTTCCACCCGGTCGACTTCACCATCCTGAACAAGCGCGTCTCGCAGCCCCGGCTGGGCCACGCGTTCTCGGTGCACGGGATCAGCGGCAACCTCGGCTGGGCCGTCGCGCCCGTCTTCCTGCTGGGCCTGACGAACCTGACCGGGTCGTGGCGCATCGCCTCGGCGAGCATGGCCGCCTACGCGCTGATCGTGATCGCGATCCTGTGGTTCAACCGCGATGCCATCGACGACAAGGCGGGTGCCTGGGCCCATGAGACGGCCAAGGGTCCGGCGGCCCGCGCCGTGGTGGCGGAACATCCGCTCGCGTTCCTGCGCCTGCCGTCCGTGTGGCTGTGCTTCTCGTTCTTCTTCTTCTCGACCGCGGCGCTGAGCGCGATCCAGAGCTTCGCGAGCCCGGCGCTCGAGGGCATGTACGGCCTGCCGCTCACGGCCACGGCCTTCGTCGTGACCGGCTACATGCTGTTCGGGGCGGCCGGCATGGTCGTCGGCGGGTTCCTCGCGGCGGGGGCCGAGCGGCTCGAGAAGATCATCGGCGCCTGCCTGCTGGCCTCGGCCGTGCTGCTGGCGGTGGTGGGCACCGGCTGGCTGCCGGGCATGGTGGCCGCGGCCCTCGCGGCCATCGCCGGCTTCGGCACCGGCCTGGCCGGCCCGTCGCGCGACATGCTGATCAAGCAGGCCGCGCCGCCCGGAGCCACGGGCCGCGTCTACGGCACGGTGTACTCGGGCCTCGACCTCGGGTTCGCGCTCGCGGCCCCGATCTTCGGCTCGCTGCTGGACCACGGGCAGTCGAACGGCGTGTTCTACGGCTCGGCGCTGGCGCTGGCGCTCGGCGTGCTGTCGGCCTCGATGGTCGGGGCCGGCGTGGCCCGCTCGCGCGGGGTGCTGAAAGCGGCTTAAAGTCGCCGCATGACCCAGCCCACGCCTTCCCCCCGCCTGGCCGGGCACGCGCTCGTCGAAGCCCTGGTCGCCCAGGGTGTCGACACCGTGTTCGGTGTCCCCGGTGAAAGTTTCCTGGCCGTGCTCGACGGCTTCCACGAACACCGCGACCACATCCGCTTCATCGGTTGCCGGCAGGAGGGTGGGGCGGCCTTCATGGCCGAGGCCCAGGGCAAGCTCACCGGGCGCCCGGGCATCTGCTTCGTGACACGCGGGCCGGGTGCCACCAACGCCAGCATCGGGCTGCACACCGCCTTCCAGGACAGCACACCGATGGTGCTGTTCATCGGCCAGGTCGCCAGCGACCAGCGCGACCGCGAGGCCTTCCAGGAACTCGACTACCGCCAGGTGTTCGGCCCCGGCACCCTCGGCTTCGCCAAGTGGGTGGGCGAGGTGCAGGACGCCGACCGCCTGCCCGAGTACGTCTCGCGTGCGTTCCACACCGCGATGCAGGGCCGTCCCGGCCCCGTGGTGCTGGTGCTGCCGGAGGACATGCTGACGCAGATGACGGCCTCGCCGGTGCTGCCGCGCGTGGAGCCGGCCACCGCCTGGCCGGCGCCGGGCGCGCTGCGCGACGTGCGGGCGATGCTGCTCGCCTCCGAACGACCCTTCGTGATCGCCGGCGGGGCGGGGTGGGACGCCCAGGCCTGCCAGGCGCTGCAGCGCTTCGCCGAGAACTGGCAGCTGCCGGTGGGCTGTGCCTTCCGCTTCCAGGACCTCTTCGACAACCGCCACCCGAACTACGCGGGTGACGTGGGCATCGGCATCAACCCGAAGCTCGCCGAACGCATCCGCTCGGCCGACCTCGTGCTGGCCGTGGGGCCGCGCCTGGGCGAGATGACCACCGGCGGCTACACGCTGCTGCAAGCACCGCGTCCGGCGCAGAAACTGATCCACGTGCATTCGGGCGCCGAGGAACTGGGCCGCGTCTATGCCGCCGACCTGCTGCTGAACGCGTCGATGCAGAACGCCGCGAAGGCGCTGGAGTCGCTCACGGCGCCGGTGTCGCTGCCGTGGACGGCGTGGACCGCCGCGGCCCAGGCCGACTACGTCGCGAACCACGAGACCCATGCGGTCGAGCCGCTCGACATGGCCGTCGTGATGAAGACGGTGCAGCGGCTCGCACCCGAGGACACGGTCTACACGAACGGTGCCGGCAACTACTCGGGCTGGTTGCACCGCTTCGTGAAGTACCCCGGGCTGCAGCTCCACGGCCGCACGCAGCTCGCGCCCACGGCCGGGGCAATGGGGTACGGCGTGCCGGCGGCGGTCGCGGCTTCGCTGCTGTATCCGCACCGCACGGTGGTCAACGTCGCCGGCGACGGCGACTTCCTGATGACGGGCCAGGAGCTCGCCACCGCCACGGGCTACGGCGCCACGCGCCTGATCAGCATCGTGGTGGACAACGGCACCTACGGCACGATCCGCATGCACCAGGAGCGCGAATATCCTGGGCGGGTGAGTGGCAGCGACCTGTTCAACCCCGACTTCGCGACGCTCGCGCGGGCCTACGGCTGGCGGGCGGAGACGCTGTCGACCACCGCGGCCTTCGAGCCGGCCTTCGCCGCCGCGCTGGCGAGCGGGAAGCCCACGCTGCTGCACCTGCGCCTGGACGCGGACGTCAGCACGAGCCGCACCACGCTGACGGCGCTGCGCCAGGCCGCCGAGGCACGGCAGGAGAAATGAACGGGGGTTTGGTGAGTTTGGAAGGCGCGGTATGATCTTTTGAGGAGCGGGTATCCGGCTCCTCGGTTCGAGAATCGAACCCTGGGTATGTACCCGATTCTTCGTGGAGGCCCGCCTTGATTCCCCATCTCGACGATCACGACACGCGCATCCTGGCCGAACTGCAGCGCGACGCCCGCCTGTCGATGGCCGAGCTGGGCCGCCGGGTGCAGCTCAGCCAGCCCGGGGTCACCGAACGCGTGCGCAAGCTCGAATCCGCGGGGGTCATCACGGGCTACACGGCCAAGGTGGACCTCGGCAAGCTCGGGTACGGCATCCGTGCGCTGCTGCGGCTGGGGCGGGCGGAATCGGCGCGGGTGACGAAGGTGGTGCAGCAGACCCCCGAGGTGGTCAATGCCTACAATGTCGCCGGGCAGGACAACTGGCTGCTCGAGATCGCGGTGATGGACGTGGCCCACCTCGATGCCGTGATCTCGAAGTTCGGCCAGCTGACCGAAGTGTCCACCGCCGTCATCCTGCACCCGGTGCGCGAGCACCAGCCCATGCTGCCCGTGCCGCGGGATGATCCCCGAACGATCATCAGGAAAGTCTCCCTCGCATGACCACGACCTTCGCGACCTGCGACTTCTGCGACACCCACAAGGGCAGCACCGACGACACCTTCCGCGTGCTGCCCCCGGTGTTCCACGACTACGGCCAGCGCCGCAAGTTCCACGGACAGGTCGTCACGGTCAAGTGCTTCGAGGACAACACCCACGTCAAGGCGCTGCTCGAATCCCCCGGTGACGGCCGCGTGCTGGTCGTCGACGGCGGCGGCTCGCTGCGCCGCGCGCTGGTCGGCGGCAACATCGGCGCGGCCGCCGCGAAGAACGGCTGGGCCGGTGTCGTGGTCGACGGCTGCGTGCGCGATGCCGCGGAGCTGGCCGTGTGCGACGTGGGCATCCGCGCGCTCGCGCTGATCCCGCTGCCCACCGAACGCCGCAACGAAGGCCAGCGCGACGTGGCCGTGAAGGTGCAGGGCGTGTGGGTGCGCCCGGGCGACTGGCTCTACGCCGACGAGGACGGCATCGTCGTTTCGGCCCAGGCGCTGACCTGACCCCGGTGCTGGCTCACCTGGCGAGCCTGGCGCACGCCAGAATCCGGGCATGACCCCGTCCATCCAGCCCGGCCTGCTGGTGCTCCACGGCAACCGCTCCGAGTTGCTGCGCGACGCCCTGTTCGAGTGGATCCAGCGCCAGCCGCTGGGCCCGCTCGAGGAGGAGGTGTTCCTCGTGCAGAGCAACGGCGTGGCCGAGTGGCTCAAGATGGCGCTCGCCGAGCGGCTGGGCGTGTGCGCGGCCACCCGAGTGGAACTGCCCGCGCGGTTCATGTGGCGCACCTTCCGGCAGGCCCTGGGACGCGATGCGGTGCCGCCGGTCTCGCCCCTCGACAAGGCCGCGCTCACGTGGCGGCTGATGGCGCACGTGCCCACGCTGCTGTCCCGGCCGGGGTACGAGCCGCTCGCGCGGTTCCTGCACGGCGACGACGTGGTGCGGCGCCTGCAGCTGTGCCAGCGCCTGGCCGACCTCTTCGACCAGTACCAGGTCTACCGAAGCGACTGGCTCGACACCTGGGCGGCGGGCCGCGACGTGCTGCCGAACCCGGGCGCGCCCGACCGGCCCGTGCCCGACGACCAGCGCTGGCAGCCGCTGCTGTGGCGCGAGGTGCTGGGCCTGCTGAGCCCGTCCGAGCGATCGGGCACACGCCCCCAGCTGCACCGGCGCTTCGTCTCGGCGATGGAAAACGGCACACCGGTGTCCCCGGTGGCGCGCCGCGTGGTGCTGTTCGGCATGTCGCACGTGCCGCTGCAGACCATGGAGGCACTGGCCGCGCTGTCGACGCACGCCCAGGTGCTGCTGGCCGTGCCCAACCCGTGCCGTTTCCACTGGGCCGACATCCTCCAGGGCCGCGATGCGCTGCGCCCGTCGCGCGGCCGCCATCCGCTGCGCGGGGGCCGCGACCTCGCCGCCATCCCGCTGGAAGACATGCACCTGCACGGCCACCCGCTGCTGGCCGCGTGGGGCCGGCAGGGTGGTGACTTCATCCGCCAGCTCGACGCCTTCGACGACGCCGCGGCCCGCGCCCGGTTCGCCATTCCCCGCGTCGACCTGTTCGACGAGGAGGATGGCTCCACGCTGCTGGCCCAGGTGCAGAACCGCATCCGCGACCTCGTGCCCATCGCGGAACACCCGCCGGTGGCGGCGAGGGCGGACGACCGCTCGATCGTCTTCCACGTCACCCACAGCGGCCAGCGCGAGGTGGAGGTGCTGCACGACCAACTGCTCGCGTTGCTCGCCACACCGGGTGGAACGCCACAAGAGCGGCCGCTGCACCCGCGCGACATCGTCGTGATGGTGCCCGACGTCGAGACCCTCGCACCCGCGATCCGGGCCGTGTTCGGCCAGTACGCCCGCTCGGACGCGCGGTACATCCCGTTCGACATCGCCGACGTGAACGACCGCGGCACGAACCCGCTGGTGGTGGCCGTCGACTGGCTGATGCGGTTGCCGCAGGAGCGCTGCCGGCTCAACGACGTGCGCGACCTGCTCGACGTGCCGGCCATCGCGAACCGCTTCGGCATCCAGGACACCGACCTGCCGCAGCTCACCGCGTGGATCGCCGGCTCGGGCGTGCGCTGGGGCCTCAACGAGGCCCAGCGCGCCGACCTGGGCCTGGAAGCCTGCGGCGAGCAGAACACCTGGCTCTTCGGCCTGCGCCGCATGCTGCTCGGTTATGCCAGCGGCATGGTGGCCGGCGCGGCGTTCGACGGCATCGAGCCGTACGCCGAGGTGGGCGGGCTCGACGCGTCGCTCGCCGGGTCGCTCGCGGCCATGGTGGACGCGCTGACGCACTGGTGGCAGCAGGCCGTGGTGCCCGTGCCGCCGGCCGAGTGGGCCGAGCGCGTGCGCGCTCTGCTGGTGGCCCTGGTCAAGCCCGCCGACGAACGCGACCGGGTCACGCTCGCCACGCTGGACGATGCGCTGCGCCGCTGGCTGGAGGCCTGCGACACGGCCGCGTTCGAGGAGCGCGTGCCGCTGGCCGCCATGCGCGAGGCCTGGCTGTCCGGCGTCGACGAACCGGGCCTCGGCCGTCGCTTCCTCGGCGGCGGGGTCACGTTCTGCACGCTGATGCCCATGCGCTCCATCCCGTTCGAGGTGGTGTGCCTGCTCGGCATGAACGACGGCGACTACCCGCGCTCCACGTCCCGCAGCGACTTCGACCTGATGGGCCTGCCAGGCCAGACGCGCCCCGGCGACCGCTCGCGGCGCGACGACGACCGCCAGCTGATGCTCGAGGCCGTGCTCAGCGCGCGGCGGCTGCTCTACATCAGCTGGACCGGCCGCAACGTGCGCGACAACAGCGAACGGCCGCCGTCGGTGCTGGTCTCGCAGTTCCGCGACTACCTCGCGGCGGGCTGGACCGGCGACGTGCTGCACGCCCGCACCACCGAACACCCCCTGCAGCCGTTCAGCCGCCGCTACTTCGAGGGCGGGGCGCTGTTCACGCACGCCCGCGAGTGGCGGGCCGCACACGACGGCCGCGAGGCCGCCGAGGCCTTCGCGCCGGTCGACGTCGACACCGACACGCCGTTGTCCGTCGCCAACCTCGTCGCGTTCCTGCGCCAGCCGGTGCGCGAGTTCTTCCGCCGGCGGCTGCAGGTGGTGTTCAGCGACGGCGACGCGGTGCCCGAGGACGAAGAAACCTTCTCGCTGAACGCGCTGCAGGAGTACCAGCTCGTCGACGAACTCATCGCGGACCCGGACACCGGCGACGTGGCCGCCACGCTGGCCACGCGCGCCGAGGCGCTGCGGCGCGCGGGTCGCCTGCCCATCGGCGCTTTAGGTGCGCGCCGGCAGGGCGAGCTGGTGGCCGGCGTGGCGCCCATGCTCGAACGCTGGGCCGAGGTGCGCGCGGCGTACCCGCGCCCGGCGCCGAAGGTGCCGGTGCACCACGCGCACCGCGGCGTCGTGCTGGAGGACTGGCTCGACGGCCTCGTCACCGACGGCGACCGCACCGTGTGGCTGGAGCTGACCCCGGGCCGGGTGTCGAGCAAGAAGGGCGTGCGCCAGGAGCGGCTGCTGTCGGCCTGGGTGCGTGCGCTGGTGGCCGGCTCCATCCGCGCGCCGGTGGGCGGTGTGCTCGTCGCGCGCGACGCCACCGTGGTGGTCGAGCCCGTCGCGCCCGACGAGGCCCGGGCGCTGCTCGACGAACTGATCGATGTCTGGCGCGAGGGCATGGCCCAGCCGCTGCCGGTGGCCGCGAAGACGGCGCTGGCGTTCGTGGCCGACGCCACCCGCGCAGCGGCCGTCTACGACGGCGGGCGGCTGCCCGGCGAGTCCGCGGACGCCTGCCTGTCGCGCCTGTGGCCCGAGTTCGAGTCGCTGGTGGCGGACGGCCGCTTCGCCGCGCTGGCGGAGCAGCTCTACGGCCCGGTGGCGCGTTGGATCGAAGGCGCCGTGAAGGTCATGCCGCACGGCAGTGGCGACGCGGAGGAGGACGGCGATGAGTGAGCCGCTCGACGCCCTCTCGCTGCCGCTGTGGGGCAGCCGCCTGATCGAGGCCAGCGCCGGCACCGGCAAGACGTGGACCATCGCGGCGCTGTACCTGCGCCTGGTGCTGGGCCATGGGGAGGAGGGCGAGGCCCATGCGAGGGCCCTCGTGCCGTCCGAGATCCTCGTGCTGACCTTCACCCGCGCGGCCACGCGCGAGCTGTCCGACCGCATCCGCGCCCGGCTGCTGGAGGCGGCGCGGGTGTTCCGCGGCGACGCCGAGGCGTCGGACGGTCTCCTCACCCAACTGCTGGCCGCCCACGACGGCGCGGCCCGCCCGGCCGCCGCGTGGCGCCTGGCTGCCGCGGCGGAGAGCATGGACGACGCGGCCGTGTTCACCATCGACGCCTGGTGCCAGCGCATGCTGCGCGAACACGCGTTCGACAGCGGCAGCCTGTTCGACGAGGAACTGGTGCCCGACGACGGCGTGTTGCGCGACGAGGCCGTGCGTGACTACTGGCGGCAGCACTTCTATCGGCTCTCGCCCGATCAGCTCGACGTGGCGCTGTCGGTGTGGAAGGACGTGGACGCGCTGCGCGCCGACATGCGGGCGCTGCTGCCGCAGGTGGCGCGCGCGGAGACCGGCGAGCCGCTGGCGGTGGTGGTGGACCGCGAGGCGGGCCGCTTCCGTGAGGTGCTTGCCGGCGTGCAGGGCCGGGTGACGGAGATGCGCGAATGGCTCGAGGCGCACTACGCGGCCGGGCACTTCGTGAAAAGCAAGTTCCAGCCGCGCTGGTTCAACCCCAACCTCGACACGCTGGCCGCCGGTGCAGGCAGCCCCGCGGCGCTGCGCAAGGACCTGGGCGACAAGGGCTGCGAACGGCTCACGCCCACGTTCCTCGCCGAGGTGTGGACCGGACCTGCACCGCTCGACCTTCCTCCGGGTTTCGAAGCCTTCGCCGAATTGATGGCACTGCCGGACTGGGCCGCCCCGCTGCGACTGCACGCGGCGTCACACGTCGCGGCGCGCCTGCAGGACCTCAAGCGCCAGTCCGGCCGCTTCGGCTTCCAGGACATGCTGGACCGGCTCGACACCGCGCTGGCCGGCCCGAACGGCGAGCGCCTGCGCGAGCGCATCGTCGCGCAGTACCCGGTCGCGCTGATCGACGAGTTCCAGGACACGTCGCCGGTGCAGTACCGCATCTTCGACCGCCTGTACCGCACCGCGGCCAACGACCCGGCCACGGCGCTGCTGCTGATCGGCGACCCGAAGCAGTCCATCTATGGCTTCCGCGGCGCCGACATCCACAGCTACCTCGCGGCCCGGCGGGCGACCGAGGGGCGGCACTACGTGCTCGACACCAACCACCGTTCCACGGGCGCGCTGGTGTCGGCCGTGAACCACCTGTTCGACATCGCCGAGCAGCGGCCCGGCGCGGGCGCGTTCCTGCTGCGTGCGGGCGGCGACGACCCGCTGCCGTTCCTGTCCGTGAAGGCGAAGGGCCGCGCCGAGCACCTGCGCACGGCCGGCGGCGAGGTGCCGGCGGTCACGCTGTGCGTGGACGGCGAGCTGCTCGACGCCCAATCGATCCAGCGCCGCTTCGCCGCCGCCTGTGCCGAACGCATCGTCGGTTGGCTGAACGACCCCGAGACCGGTTTCGAAGGGGGCGAGCTGGGCTTCCAGCGCCTGCGCCCGGCCGACATCGCGGTGCTGGTGCGCAAGGGCGACGAGGCCGACGCCGTGCGGCGCGAGCTGCGGCGGCGCCACGTGGCGTCGGTGTTCCTGTCCGACCGTGACTCGGTGTTCGCGAGCCCCGAAGCGCGCGACCTGCTGCGGTGGCTGCATGCGGTGATGTCGCCGCTCGACGCCCGCCTCGTGCGGGCCGCGTTCGCCAGCGACACCTTCGCCCGCTCGCTCGCCGAACTCGCCGAGCTGGCCGACGACGACGCCGTGTTCGACGCCCAGACCGAGGCGCTGCGGGCACTGCACCGCACCTGGCTGAGCCAGGGCGTGCTGACGATGCTGCGGCAGACGTTGCACGTGCTGTCGCTGCCGGCGCGCTGGCTCGCGGCGCCGGAAGGCGAACGCCGTCTCACGAACTACCTGCACCTCGCCGAGCTGCTGCAGTCGGCCAGCAGCCACCTCGACAACGAACACGCGCTGGTGCGCTGGCTCGCCGACCGCATCGCCGACGACGCCGAAGGGGCGGAGGACCAGATCGTGCGGCTCGAAAGCGATGCCGACCTGGTCAAGGTCGTCACCGTGCACAAGTCCAAGGGCCTCGAGTACCCGGTGGTGCTGCTGCCGTTCGCGACGCTCGCGCGCCTGCCGTCGTCGCGCGGGCATGCGGTGGTGTCGGTGATGGGCGTGGAGGGCCGCGAGCTGCACCTCGATCCGTCGGCCGAGGTGATGGACCTCGCCGACCGCGAGCGGCTGCAGGAGGACCTGCGCCTGCTGTACGTCGCGCTCACGCGGGCGCGGCATGCGCTGTGGGTGGGCGTGGCCGCGCCGAAGTCGGGCAAGGCGTGTGTCGTGCACCGCAGCGCGCTCGGGCACGTGCTGGTGGGGGCCACGGCGGTCACCGAGGACGGGGTCGCGATGGCCGTCGAGCACGTGGTGTCGGGCCACGGCGAGATCGTCGCCGAGCGCCTCGACCCCGCGGCCGAACGCACGCGGCTGCGCCGACACGACGAGCCGCCGCCGCTGCGCGATGCACCGGCGTATGCCGGGAAGTTCGAGCGGCGCTGGTCGGTGTCGAGCTTCTCGGGGCTCGTGCGCCACATCGGCGCGGCGCCGCTGCCCGCGCTGGCCGGTGTCGTGCGGGAAGACGAGGTGCTGGCCCTGTCGGAGGACGACGCCGCGCCGCTGCCGGCCGCGGCCACGCGGCCATGGCACACCTTCCCGCGCGGCGCGATGCCCGGCAACTTCCTGCACGACCAGCTCGAATGGCTGGCCGACGAGCAGTTCGGCCTCGCGCGGTCGGAGGTGCTGCGCGAGCGCCTGCGCAAGCGCTGCGACCGCCAGGGGTGGGGCCACCGTGCCGACGACGTGCTGGAGTGGCTGGGCGACGTGGTGTCGCAGCCGCTGCCGCCGCTGGGCGTGGCGCTCGACGGCATCGAACAGCGCCTGCCCGAGATGGAATTCTGGTTCCCGAGCGAGGCGCTGCCCACGGCCGAGGTCGACCGGCTGTGCCAGCTGCACCTGCTGAACGGCGCGCCGCGCCCGCCGCTGCCCGAGCGCGAGCTGCGCGGCCTGCTGATGGGGTTCGCCGACCTCGTGTTCTTCCACGGCGGCAAGTACTGGGTGCTCGACTACAAGTCGAACGCGCTGGGCCCGCGCGACGGTGACTACACCGCGGCCGCGCTGCAGGCCTCGATGGCCGAGCACCGCTACGACGTGCAGGCGGCGCTGTACATGCTCGCGCTGCACCGGCTGCTCGCGGTGCGCCTCGGCGAGACTTACGACCCCGGGTTGCACCTCGGCGGCGCCGTCTACCTGTACCTGCGCGGCGTGCACGGCCCGGCCGGCGGCTGCTGCCACGTGCCGGCAGACCGCGTGTTCCTCGACGCGCTCGACGCCGCTTTCGGGAGTGCACGATGACCCCCGGCATCCAGATGGACGCGTTCGACGACCTGTTGCCGCCGGAGCGTCGGCCGCCGCTGTCGGGCGCGGAGGCGCTCGAGGAACTGCACCGCTGGGCCGACGCGGGCTGGATCCGCCACCTCGACCACATGTTCGCGCGCTTCGTCGCCGAGCTCTCGCCGCACGATCCCGCGCCGGTGCTGATGGCGGCGGCGCTGCTCGTGCACATGGAAGGGCGCGGGCACACGTGCCTCGTGATCGACGACGGCATCGCGAAGGTGGCCGACCTGCTGGGCTGGACCGGCACGCAGGCCGAAGCCTGGGAAGCGGTCGCCGCACGCCTGCCGCGAACGGCTGCGGACTGGCTCGACGCGCTGCGCCACAGCCCCGTGGTGGGCGAGGGGTCCGGTGGCAGCGAACCGCTGGTGCTGTCCGCGGGGCGGCTCTACCTGCGCCGCTACTGGGTCGACGAACAGCGCGTGGCCACGCAGGTGTCGCGCCGGGTGTCCCACCATGCGCCGGTCGACGAGGCCGTGGCCCGCCGCTGGCTCGACGCGCTGTTCCCGCCCGACGACACCTTCGACTGGCAGAAGTTCGCGTGTGCCGTGGCGCTGCGCTCGCGCCTGTCGGTCATCACCGGCGGCCCGGGCACGGGCAAGACGTACACCGCGGCCCGCCTGCTCGCGCTGCTGTGGGCCGTGGACCCGGCGCCCGCGCGGCTGCGCATCGCACTCGCGGCGCCCACGGGCAAGGCGGCGGCGCGGCTGAAGCAGTCGATCTCCAGTGCGCTCATCGAACTGCAGGGGCGGGTGGGGGACTCGCTCGCGCTGTCCGAGTGGGTGGGGCACCTCGAGTCGGCCCGCACGCTGCACTCGCTGCTGGGCGCACGCCCGGGCACGCGCCGGCTGCAGCACGACGCGGCCCATCCGCTCGACGTGGACGTGCTGCTGGTCGACGAGGCGTCGATGGTGCACCTCGAGATGATGGCGTCGCTGCTCGACGCGCTGCCGCCGCACGCGCGCATCGTGCTGCTGGGCGACAAGGACCAGTTGGCCTCGGTGGAGGCCGGCGCCGTGCTGGGTGACCTCTGCCGCGGCGCGGAGCAGGGGCGCTACGACGCCGAGACGTTGCGGTACGCCGAGGCCGTGACGGGCCAGGTCCTGCCGCCGGCGTTCGCCACGGGCGGCCCGCCGCTCGCGCAGCAGACGGTGATGCTGCGCCGCAGCCGCCGCTTCGACGGCGCCATCGGCCAGCTCGCGCTCGCGGTCAACGACGGCGACGCGGCCCGCGCGTCGGCGCTGCTGCGCGACCGCGCCCACGCGGCCGAACTCGGCTGGCCCGCGGATCCCTCGGCCACCGTGGCCGTGCGGCTGGCCGTCGACGGCTACCGCGGCTGTTTCGAGGCCGTGCGCGACGGCGCCGACCCCATCACCGTGCTGACCGCGTTCGATCGCTTCCGCCTGCTGTGCGCGGTGCGCGACGGCGCGTGGGGCGTGGTGGACCTCAACGCGGCGGTGCAGCGTGCGCTGGCCGATGCCGGGCTGCTGCGCCCGTCGGGCGAGTGGTACGAGGGCCGGCCGGTGATGGTGACCCGCAACATCGCCGGCAGCGGCGTGTTCAACGGCGACATCGGCATCGCGCTGCGCGTTCCCGGGGGGGCGCTGCGCGTGCACTTCCTGGAGGGCGACACCGTGCGGTCGGTGGGCGTGAGCCGCCTCGCCGACGTCGAGACCGCGTTCGCGATGACGGTGCACAAGTCCCAGGGCTCCGAGTTCGAGCACACCGTGCTCGTGCTGCCCGAGGCACCCAGCCGGGTGCTGACGCGGGAGCTGGTCTACACGGGCATCACGCGGGCGCGCAAGCGCTTCACGCTGGTGAGCGGGCGGGAGCGGGCGTTCGCGGAGGCGCTGGCGGAGCGGACGCAGCGGTTCAGCGGCTTGCTCGACGTGCTGGCCGAAGCGGTGACCTGAACCCTCGCTTTCCTCATATCGTCCGGCGCATCGGTTCGTTCCTCGCTCGCGCCCGAATGCCTACGCTCTCGCTGGTGTTCAGTACCGAGAGAAGGCCCGGCGCACCATGACGATCACCGCAGACGACATCGCCCTCCACCCCGTGCTCGAGCGGGCCCGCGAGGCCGCGCGAGGCATCGGCCTGCCCTACGCGGGTGGCATCGCCCCCGGTGAGGCCTGGTCCCTGGCGCAGTCCGGGGACGCCGTGCTCGTCGACGTGCGCTCGGCCGAGGAGCGCAAGTTCGTGGGCCAGGTGCCCGGTGCCGTGCACGTCGCCTGGGCGAGCGGCACGGCCCTGACGCGCAACCCGCGCTTCGTGCGCGAGCTCGAGGCCAAGGTGAAGCATGAACAGGTGGTGCTGCTGCTGTGCCGCAGCGGCAGGCGCTCCGCGCTGGCGGCCGAGGCCGCGACCAAGGCCGGGTTCGCCGCCGCCTTCAACGTGCTCGAGGGTTTCGAGGGCGAACTCGACGGCGCCAACCACCGCGGCAGCGCCGACGGCTGGCGTTTCCGCGGCCTGCCGTGGGTGCAGGAGTGAGCGGCGGTGTGACTCCGGGGCTGGCCGACATCGTCGCCCAGCTGCGCCGCGCCCGAGAACGCTGGCGCGATGGGCAGCACCGCGTGCGCGAGGTGGGTGGCCGCGAGCTGCCGTCGCGTGAAGCGCTGTCGGCCATCGTCGCCGGCCTGCGTGGCGCGCTGTTCCCGATGCGCCTCGGCCCACCCGACCTGCGCCAGGACCACGAGGATTTCTACGTCGGCCACACGCTCGACACCGCGCTCGGTGCGCTGCACGGCCAGGTCCAGCTGGAGCTGCGCCACCAGGCGCGCAGCGGCACGGAGGAGGCCGCGGCCACCGAGGCGCGGGCGCTGGAGGTGGTGCGTGAGTTCGGCGCCGCGCTGCCGGCCATCCGCGAACTGCTCGACAGCGACGTGCTCGCCGCGTACCGCGGCGACCCGGCGGCCCACAGCGTCGACGAGGTGCTGCTGTGCTACCCGGGTATCCACGCGATGATCCACCACCGCATCGCCCACCAGCTGCATGGGCTGGGCGTGCCGCTGCTCGCCCGCATCGTCGCCGAGCTGTCGCACGGCGAAACGGGCATCGACATCCACCCCGGCGCCCGCATCGGGCCTGGCTTCTTCATCGACCACGGCACCGGGGTCGTGATCGGCGAGACCGCCGAGATCGGCCGCGACGTGCGGCTGTACCAGGCCGTCACGCTGGGCGCCAAGCGCTTCGTCACCGACGAGGACGGCCAGCTGCAGAAGGGCGGCGCACGCCACCCGATCGTCGAGGACGAGGTGGTGATCTACGCGGGGGCCACGATCCTCGGGCGCGTCACCATCGGCCGGGGCTCGGCCATCGGCGGCAACGTGTGGCTCACGCGCAGCGTGCCGCCGGGCAGCCGCATCACGCAGGCGCAGTCGAGGGAAGGCGACCCGGACACCGGGCGCACGCTGCTGTAGGGGATGGCATGTCGAGCGACAAGAACATGGGGGAACGCTTCGGGGCGGCGGTGCGCCGGCTGCGCGAGGCGAGGGGGTGGTCGCAGGAACACCTGGCGGGTGAAGCCGAGCTGAACCGCTCGTACATGGGCGAGATCGAGCGCGCCACGGCGATGCCGTCGCTCGCCACGGCCGCGAAGCTCGCGCAGGCGCTGCAGGTGCCGCTGTCGCACCTCATCGCGCATTGCGAAGACCCGGCCGCGGCCTGACGAACGATTTTCCGCGTGTGGTGGCGATAGCCGGTTGAGGACGCGACGGCGCCCCTCGACACTGGTCTCAGTCGTTTTCCAGAGATCGATCCTCGTTTTTCTTCCATAGGAGCTTCCATGTCGGACCTTCAGACCGCGAGCGGCCAGCGCGCCCTCGGCGACAACGCCGCCCGCCAGCTGGCCAACGCGACCAAGACCGCCCCGGTCCTGTCGACCATCAGCCCGCGCTGGCTCACGCACCTGCTGCAGTGGCTGCCGGTCGAGGCGGGCATCTACCGCTTGAACACCGTGCGCAACCCGCAGGACGTGCAGGTGCTGTGCGCCAAGCGTGACGAGGCCGAACTGCCGAGCACCTTCGTCGACTACGAGGAGCAGCCGCGCGAGTACTTCCTGAACTCGGTGAGCACCGTGCTCGACGTGCACACCCGCGTGTCGGACCTCTACAGCAGCCCGCACGACCAGATCAAGGAACAGCTGCGCCTGACGATCGAGACGATCAAGGAACGCCAGGAAAGCGAGCTGATCAACAATGCCGACTACGGCCTGCTGGCCAGCGTCCACCCCGACCAGATCGTCTACCCGCTGACCGGCGCTCCGACGCCCGACGACTTCGACGAACTGCTGACCAAGGTGTGGAAGGAGCCAGCCTTCTTCCTGACCCACCCGCTGGCCATCGCCGCGTTCGGCCGCGAGTGCACGCGCCGTGGCGTGCCGCCGCCCACCGTGAGCCTGTTCGGGTCGCAGTTCCTGACGTGGCGCGGTATCCCGCTGATCCCGTCCGACAAGGTGCCCGTCGCCGACGGCAAGACCAAGGTGCTGCTGCTGCGCGTGGGTGACAAGCGCCAGGGTGTGGTGGGCCTGTACCAGCCGGGCCTCGCGGGCGAGCAGAGCCCGGGCCTGTCGGTGCGGTTCATGGGCATCAACCGCAACGCGATCTCGTCGTACCTGATCTCGCTGTACTGCTCGCTGGCCGTGCAGACGCCGGACGCGCTGGCCGTGCTCGAGGACGTCGAGATCGGCAAGTACCACGAGTACCCGGACACCTACAAGTGACCGGAGGCCCTGTGTCGAACGCCGACGTGCTGAGCCCGGGCTTGCCGCCGGGCGCGCCGGACCCGGCCGCCATCGCGCGGCTGGCCGGTGAACTGTTCGCCGCGCTGCCGGGCCGCAGCGCCGCCGGTGGTGTGCCGGTGCCCTCCAACCCGCAACCCCCGGGCCTGTCGCTGCCGCCGGGCGCCGCCGGGCCGGCCACGCCGTCCGTGGTGCCGTTCGGCGCACTGGCCCCGGGCGCGAACCTCGTGCCGACGTCGCCGCAGCCGCCCGCGAACGTCGCCGCGCAGGCGCCGTCTCTGGTGCCGCACGCGCAGGCACCGAACCACGTGCCCGACGACGTGCTCGGCGCGGCGCCGGCCTACGACGGCCGCGTGGGCAGCCATGCCACCGGACTGCCGCCGCTGGACCTGCCGGGTGCACGCGAGACCTCGGGCCCGTTCTACTTCCTGCAGGACACGGGCATTCCGGAAGCGCCGCTGCCCGCCGCGCCGGGCGGCTTCTACTTCGTGGACACCACGTCGGCCCGCACCCACACGGGCCGCGAGATCCCGCAGGGGCCCGCGTCGGCCCATCCGCCGTTCGACGTGAACGCCGTGCGCCGCGACTTCCCGATCCTGCGGGAGCGCGTGAACGGCCGTCCGCTGGTGTGGTTCGACAACGCAGCCACCACGCACAAGCCGCAGTCGGTCATCGACCGCATCGCGCATTTCTACGCGCACGAGAACTCGAACATCCACCGCGCGGCCCACGCGCTGGCGGCCCGGGCCACCGACGCGTACGAGAAGGCGCGCGAGACGGTGCGCCGGTTCATCGGCGCGTCCTCCACGGAGGAGATCATCTTCGTGCGCGGCACCACCGAGGCCATCAACCTCGTGGCCAAGAGCTGGGGCGCCAGGAACGTCGGGCCGGGCGACGAGATCATCGTGTCCCACCTGGAACATCACGCCAACATCGTGCCGTGGCAGCAGCTCGCGGCCGAGAAGGGCGCGAAGATCCGCGTGATCCCGGTGGACGACTCGGGGCAAGTCCTCCTGGATGAGTACCGGAAGCTCCTGAACGACCGCACGAAGATCGTCTCGGTGACGCAGGTCTCGAACGCGCTCGGCACCGTGGTGCCGGTCAAGGAGATCGTGGACCTGGCACACCGCGCCGGCGCCCGTGCGCTGGTGGACGGCGCGCAGTCGGTCTCGCACATGAAGGTGGACGTGCAGTCCCTCGGCGCCGACTTCTTCGTGTTCTCGGGCCACAAGATCTTCGGCCCGACCGGCATCGGGGTGGTCTACGGCAAGCGGGACGTGCTGGAGGACATGCCCCCGTGGCAGGGCGGCGGCAACATGATCGCCGACGTCACCTTCGAGCGCACCGTGTACCACGCACCGCCCACGCGGTTCGAGGCGGGCACAGGCAACATCGCCGACGCGGTGGGCCTGGGCGCGGCGCTGGAGTACGTGGAGCGCATCGGCATCGAGAACATCGGCCGGTACGAGCACCAGCTGCTCGGGTACGCGACGCACCATGTCAAGCCGATCCCCGGGGTGCGCCTCGTGGGCACGGCGGCCGACAAGGCGAGTGTGCTGTCCTTCGTGCTCGACGGCTACACCACCGAGCAGGTGGGGCAGGCGCTGAACGAGGAGGGCATCGCGGTGCGCACGGGCCACCACTGCGCGCAGCCGATCCTGCGCCGCTTCGGCCTGGAGACCACGGTGCGGCCGTCGCTCGCCTTCTACAACACGTGCGAGGAGGTGGACCGCCTCGTGGCCGTGGTGAAACGCCTGTCGGGCAACCGCCGCTGACGACGGGGGTTGTGGCAGAGTCCGGGGCCATCGCATGCCGATGGCGCCGGGGAGGGCGCCTGCCATGGTGACATCGTTTCGTTCGACCCCCGCCACGCTGCTCGCCTGGGGCGCCAACAGGACGGGGCAGGTCACCGGCCGTCCCGGGCCCGACGTGCTCCGGCCCGAGCCGGTGCCCGGACTGCCGCCCGTGGTCGCGGTCACCGGCAACGGGACCGCGGCACTCGCGCTGGATGCTGACGGGCAGGTGTGGGGATGGGGCCTCGGCATGCACGGCCTGCCCGGCCGGCGGATCGGCGCGGCCGAGGGCTGCGGGCTCGATGGCGGCCTGGTCACCGAACCCGAACTGGCCGTGTGTCCGCCGGCCCGCATCGAGGGGCTGGCCGACATCGTCGACGTCACGATGCACGCCGACAACGCCTGGGTGCGCGACCGCGCCGGGCGCGTGTGGTGCTGGGGCAGTCCACACCACCAGGCACGCCCGAGCGACGCCGGTCCGCAGCCCGTGGATGGCCTGCCACCGGTGGTGCAGCTGGCCACCGACCCCCAGTCCGGCACGGTGTATGCGCGGGACGCCGACGGTGGCCTCTGGTCCTGGGGCGGCGGCTGGGAGGGCGAACTGGGCCGCGGCAAACGCCGGGCCGACCTCGTGCCAGGCCGCGTCGAGTTGCCCGCCCCGGTTCGCACGATCGCCGCGGCGCCCAGCGCCTGCCTCGCACTGCTGGTCGACGGCCGTGTCCACGGCTGGGGGCACAGCGAGTCGGAGATCGGTTTCCTCCCGCCCACCGCGAAGACGCTGCGCGTGATGGCGCCGGTGCGTGTCGAAGGCATCGACGCCGTCGAACACCTCTGGCTCGGCGGCGGCGTGCTGGCGATCTACCGCACGGCCACGGGCGACACCTTCACCGCCGGCATCGGCACCGACCGGCTGTACCCGGCCGACCCGGTGCCGCGAGGCCTCGTGCGACGCCTGGACCTCGACCGCTTCGCGCACTTCGTGCTCGGCCGCCAGTGCGGGTTCGCGGTGGAGTCGAGCGGCGCCGTGTGGAGCTTCGGCCACGCGCAGTGCGGGGCGTTGGGCGACGGCACACCGGACCTCGACGAGGTGCGGGGCCTGGCCCGGGTGCCGCTGGACCTCGCCCCCGCCTTCTCGGCCTTCCACACGGCCTACGGGTTTGCCCGTGCCTGACGGTCAGCCCACGGGCGGCGGGTTCCGTTTCGTGAACGTGCGCCGCTGGTGCCAGTAGGGGTAGGCCGGGGTCACCGCGCTCGCCTCGTCGAGCCGCGCGACCTGGGCGGGGTCGAGCTGGAAGTCCGACGCGCCCAGGTTGTCGACGAGCTGGGCCGCGTTGCGCGCGCCGATCACGATGCCCGACACGGTGGGGCGCGACAGCAGCCAGGCCAGCGCCACCTGCGGGACCGAGCGGCCCGTCTCGGCTGACACCGTCTCCAGCACGTCGGTCACCTTGTACAGGCGATCCTCCGGCACGTCCCACGTGGCGTCGGTGGCCAGCCGGCTGCCGGCCGGCGCCGGGCGGTTGCGGCCGATCTTGCCGCTCAGCTTCGCGCCGGCGAGCGGGCTCCACACGAGCGTGCCCACGTCCTGGTCGAGGCCGAGGGGCATCAGCTCCCATTCGAAGTCGCGACCCACCAGCGAGTAGTACGCCTGGTGCACGACCGGGCGGGGCAGGCCGTGCCGGTCGGCGAGGGCCAGCATCTTCATCAGGTGCCATCCCGAGTAGTTCGACACGCCCACGTAGCGCACCTTGCCCGACCGAACCAGGACGTCGAGCGCGTGCAGCATCTCCTCGACGGGCGTCTGCGCGTCGAACGCGTGCAGCTGGTACAGGTCGATGACGTCCGTGCCCAGGCGCCTCAGGCTGGCCTCGCACGAGCGGATGATCTTCTCGCGTGACGTGCCGATGTCGTTGGGACCATCACCCATCGCCATGCCGGTTTTTGTCGCAATCAGGACTTTGTCGCGGCGGCCGCGGATGGCCGCGCCGAGGATCTCCTCGGACTGGCCGAGCGAATAGGCATCCGCCGTGTCGAACATGTTGCAGCCGTGTTCGAGGGCCACGCTCACGAGCGACGTGGCTTCGTTCGAGTCGGTGTCCCCCCACTTCCGGAAGAACTCCGTGCCGCCGCCGAAGGTGGCGGTGCCGAGCACGAGGGCGGGAATCTTGAGGCCTGAGCCTCCGAGGCGGCGGTACTCCATTCGAGGGACTCCTTCGAGGTACTGAGGGCTGACGCGAGATTACCCGCATTGTTGTGGAATGGATGCGGTTCCAACATACTGTTGTGGCGACGTGGGAGTTTCAGACGGCGCCGCACAGTCAGCCTCCAAAAACACTCGAGGACTTCTTGAAAATGACCAATCTTGTCCGTCCCGCGGCCCTCGCCGCCATTCTGCTCGTCACCAGCGTCTCGGGCTTCGCCGCGACGCTCAGCCCGGCCTGCCAGGCCAAGCACGACGCCGTCGCAGCGAAGATCGCGAAGGCCAAGGAAACCGGCAACTCGGAAGAACAGTCCAGCCTGCAGAAGTCTCTCGCCGCGATCGATTCGCAGTGCACCGACGCCAAGCTCACGTCGATGCACGATTCGGCGGTGAAGAAGCAGGAGGCCACGGTGGCCAAGCGCCAGGCCGAGCTGGACAAGGCCACGGCCGGCGGCAACGCCAGCAAGACCAAGAAGGCGCAGGACAAGCTGAACGCTGCCCAGGCGAAGCTCGACAAGCTGAAGGCGACCGACCCGCTCAAGTGATGGGTCGACGGCCTGCCGTCCGGCAGGCCTTGCCGGGCCCCTCCCGGGGCCCGGTCGTGTTCGTGCGCGTCAGCGCAGCACGTCGAGCAGCCGGTCCAGGCCACCCTCGTTGATGGCGACCATCGCCTGCTCGCGCACCTTCGGCTTCGCGTGGAAGGCCACGGACAGGCCGGCCGCCCCCATCATCGGGAGGTCGTTGGCCCCGTCGCCCACGGCGATGGACTCGGCCGGCGTGCAGCCGGCCTGCTCGCAGGCGAGCAGCAGCTGTTTTTTCTTCTCGGCGCCGTCGACGATGTCGCCGATGACCTCACCTGTGAGCAGCCCCGCCGCGTTGATGCCGAGCACGTTCGACTGCGCCCGATGGATCTTCAGGCGGTCGCGCACGCGGTCCGCGAAGAACGTGAAGCCGCCGGACACCAGCAGGCTCTTCAGGCCCGCGGCGTGCACCGCGGCCAGCAGCGTCTCGGCACCCGGGTTCAGGCGCAGTCGTTCGGTCCAGACCTGTTCGAGGAACGTGGCGGGCACCCCTTTCAGCAGCGCGACGCGGCGGCGCAGGCTGTCCTTGAAGTCGGTGATCTCGCCGCGCATCGCGGCCTCGGTGATGGCCGACACTTCGGCCTTCTTGCCGGCGGCGTCGGCGATCTCGTCGATGCACTCGATGTTGATCAGCGTCGAGTCCATGTCGAACGCGATCACCTTGAAGCGGGACAGGGGCAGGGGGGCGGTGAAGCCCTGGATCACGAGGCCGGGTTGGAATTCGGTGGTCATGGTGGCGTGGGATGGGTAGGGGTCAGGCCTCGGCCTTCGGCTGGCCGAGCTGGCGCAGCACGTCGCGGATGAGCTGGGCCCGGTCCTTCGGGTCCTTGGTCTCGCGCTCGATGCGCAGCTTGTCGTTGCCGGCGAGCTTGATGTGGCGGTTCTTCTGCACGAGCTCGATGATGCGGATGGCGTCGATGGGCGGGTTCGGTTTGAAGTTGAGCACCATCAGCGCCGGCGCGGCGTCGATCTTCACCACGCCGTAGGGCTTGGCGAGCACGCGCAGGCGGTGCACGTCGAACAGGGTCTGGCCCTGCGGCGGCAGCTTGCCGAAGCGGTCGGTGATCTCCTCGAGCATCGCGTCGATCTGGTCGGCCTTCTCGGCCGAGGCCAGCCGCTTGTAGAGGCTCAGGCGCGTGTGCACGTCGCCGCAGTAGTCGTTGGGCAGCAGCGCGGGGGCGTGCAGGTTGATCTCGGTGGTGACCGACAGCGGCGAGAGCAGGTCGGGCTCGCGCCCGGCCTTCAGCGAGCGCACGGCTTCCGACAGCATCTCGTTGTAGAGCTGGAAGCCCACCTCCATCATGTTGCCGCTCTGGTTGTCGCCGAGCACCTCGCCGGCGCCGCGGATCTCCAGGTCGTGCATCGCGAGGTAGAAGCCCGAGCCCAGCTCCTCCATGTTCTGGATGGCTTCCAGGCGCTGCGAGGCCTGCTTCGTGAGGCCTTCGACGTCCGGCACGAGCAGGTAGGCGTAGGCCTGGTGGTGGGAGCGGCCGACGCGGCCTCGCAGCTGGTGCAGCTGCGCGAGGCCGAACTTGTCGGCGCGGCTGATCACGATGGTGTTGGCGCTCGGCACGTCGATGCCGGTCTCGATGATGGTGGAGCACAGCAGCACGTTGTGGCGCTGGGCCACGAAGTCGCGCATCACGTGTTCCAGCTCGCGCTCCGGCATCTGGCCGTGGGCGATGGCGATGCGGGCCTCGGGCAGCAGCTCCTGCAGCTTCTGCAGGCGGTTGCCGATGGTCTCGACCTCGTTGTGCAGGAAGTAGACCTGACCCCCGCGCTTGAGTTCGCGCAGCACGGCCTCGCGGATGGTGCCGCTGCTTTCGCTGCGCACGAAGGTCTTGATGGCCAGGCGCCGCTGCGGCGCGGTGGCGATCACGCTCAGGTCGCGCAGGCCTTCGAGGGCCATGCCCAGCGTGCGCGGGATCGGCGTGGCCGTCAGCGTCAGCACGTCGACCTCGGCGCGCATCGCCTTCACGGCCTCCTTGTGGCGCACCCCGAAGCGGTGTTCCTCGTCGATGATCAGCAGGCCCAGGCGCTTGAACTTCACGCTCTGGCTGATGAGCTTGTGGGTGCCGACGACGATGTCGATCGTGCCGTCGGCGATGCCTTCCATCGCGACCTTGATTTCCTTGGCGGAGCGGAAGCGCGAGAGTTCGGCCACCTTCACCGGCCACTTGCCGAAGCGGTCGGAGATGTTCTGGTAGTGCTGCTCGGCCAGCAGCGTGGTGGGCGCGAGGATGGCCACCTGCTTGCCGGCGTTCACCGCCACGAACGCGGCGCGCAGCGCCACTTCGGTCTTGCCGAAGCCCACGTCGCCGCACACCAGCCGGTCCATCGGCTTCGGCGAGATCATGTCCTGGATCACCGCGTGGATGGCCGCCTTCTGGTCGGGCGTCTCCTCGAAGCCGAAGCTGGACGCGAAGGCCTCGTAGTCGTGCGGCGTGAAACGGAACGCGTAACCCTCGCGCGCGGCGCGGCGGGCGTACAGGTTCAGCAGCTCGGCCGCGGTGTCGCGCACCTGTTCGGCGGCCTTGCGGCGGGCCTTGTCCCACTGGCCCGAGCCCAGCTTGTGCAGCGGCGCCTCTTCCGCGCTGACGCCGGTGTAGCGGCTGATCAGGTGCAGCTGCGCGACGGGCACGTACAGCGTGGCCTTGTCCGCGTATTCGAGGTGCAGGAACTCGCTCGGGCCGTCGCCCAGGTCGATGTTCATCAGGCCCACGTAGCGGCCGATGCCGTGGTTCGAGTGCACGACCGGGTCGCCCACCTTCAGCTCGGACAGGTCCTTGATCAGCGCGTTGACGTCGCTGACCTGTTCCTGCTTGCGGCGGCGGCGGGTGGTCGGCGTGGTGGCGAACAGCTCCGTCTCGGTGACGAACTGGATGCCGGGCTCGGTCCAGAAGAACCCCTCGGCGAGCGGCGCCACGGCGATCGCGAACTTCTCGTCACCGCTTTCGAACGAGATCAGCCCCTCGACGCTCGGCGGGTCGATCTTGCTGTCGCGCAGCAGCTCCAGCAGGCTCTCGCGGCGGCCGGCGCTCTCCGCGACGATCAGCACTCGGTGGGCGGTGCTGGCAAGGTGCTGCTGCAGGCGCTTGAGCGGCTCGGGTGCGCCGCGGTCGATGCTGAGGTCGGTGAGCGGGCGGGCCCAGTCCACGGGCTCCTTGCCGCGCACCGCCAGCGCGGGATGGGCGTTGGCGAGCGTGAAGAAGTCCTCCGCGCGCAGGAACAGGTCCTCCGGCGGCAGGATGGGGCGCTCCTTGTCGTGCTGCAGGAAGCGGTGGCGCTCGCGGGTGTCGGTCCAGAAGCGCTTGAGCGATTCGTCGACCTCGCCGTGCAGCACCACGGCCGCGTCCTCGCCGAGGAACTCGAAGATGGTGGCGGTCTGGTCGAAGAACAGCGGCAGGTAGTACTCGATGCCGGCGGTGGCGATGCCGGTGCCGATGTCCTTGTAGAGCCGCACCTTGGTCGGGTCGCCCTCCATGCGCTCGCGCCAGCGGGCGCGGAACGCGGTGCGGGCGTCGTCGTCCATCGGGAACTCGCGGCCGGGCAGCAGGCGCACCTCGGGCACGGGGTACAGGCTGCGCTGGCTGTCGGGGTCGAAGGTGCGGATGCTGTCGACCTCGTCGCCGAACAGGTCCACGCGGTACGGCACCAGCGAGCCCATCGGGAACAGGTCGATCAGGCCGCCGCGCACGGCGTACTCGCCGGGGGACACCACCTGGCTCACGTGCGTGTAGCCGGCCAGCGTGAGCTGGGACTTCAGCGCGGCCTCGTCGAGCTTTTCCTTCTGTTTGAAGTGGAACGTGTACGCGGCGAGGAAACTGGGTGGTGCGAGGCGCACGAGCGCGGTGGACGCGGGCATCAGCACCACGTCGACCTCGCGCTGCTGGATGCGCCACAGCGTGGCCAGGCGCTCGGAGATCAGGTCCTGGTGCGGCGAGAACGTGTCGTAGGGCAGCGTCTCCCAGTCGGGGAACACGGCGATGCGCAGCTCGGGCGCGAAGAAGGCGAGTTCGTCTTCGAGCCGCTGCGTGTCGGCGGGCTCGGCGGTGAAGACGGCCGTGAGGCGGCCGCTCTCTTTCTGGGCCTGCGCGAACCGCGCGAGCAGCAGGGCGTCGGACGAACCGACCGGGCGGGGCAGCGTGAACCGTTTTCCGGGGGCGAGGGTGGGCAGTTGCATGCGGAGTCGACGAACCAAACCAGAACGCCCCGGAAGGCCTGTGACGGCCCCGGGGCGGTGAATGACGGATTATAGAATTCGCATGCTTCCGACGACCCGATGACCGAACACATCCCTCCTGACCTGTATGCCGTGGTGCCCTGCGCGGGCGTGGGGCAGCGCGCCGGCGCCGGCGGCCCCAAGCAGTACGCCGACGTGGCGGGGCGCAGCCTCGTGGCCCACACGCTCGAGGCGCTCGCCGCGGTGACCCGCCTGAAGGCCGTGCTCGTGGTGCTGAGCCCGGGCGACACCGCGTTCCCGGTCCATGCGCCGGATTTCGCGGGCTGGGTGTGCCACGGCGGCGGGGCCACCCGCGCCGACACCGTGGCCCAGGGCCTGCGCGAACTGCTCGCCCGCGGGGCGCGGCTGCACGACTGGGTGCTGGTGCACGACGCGGCGCGTTGCCTCGTGCGGCCCGAGTGGATCGACACGCTGATCGACGCGTGCCTGCCCGACCCGGTGGGCGGCCTGCTGGCCCTGCCGGTGCCCGACACGCTCAAGCGCGAGTCGGACGGCCGCGTGGGCGAGACCGTGGACCGCGGCGGCATGTGGCAGGCCCAGACACCGCAGATGTTCCGGCTGGGTCCGCTGATGGCCGCGCTGGCCTCGGCCACCGGCAACGTCACCGACGAGGCGAGCGCCATCGAGGCGACGGGCCAGCGTCCGCTGCTCGTGCCGGGCTCGCTCGAGAATTTCAAGATCACCTGGCCGGCCGACTTCGCGCTGGCCGAACGCCTGCTGAGGACCCGACCATGATCAAAGGCCCCGTTCCGAAGTTCCGCGTGGGCGAAGGCTGGGACACCCATGCGCTGGTGGAGGGCCGCAAGCTCATCCTCGGCGGCATCGAGATCCCGCACACCCACGGGCTGCTCGGCCACTCCGACGCCGATGCGCTGTGCCACGCCATCACCGACGCACTGCTGGGCGCCGCCGCGCTCGGCGACATCGGCCGCCACTTCCCCGACACCGACCCGCAGTTCCAGGGCGCCGACTCCATCGCGCTGCTGACCGAGGCGGCGCGCCGCGTGCGCGCCGCCGGCTGGCAGATCGGCAACGTCGACAGCACCATCGTCGCGCAGGCGCCGAAGATGGCGCCCCACATTCCGGCGATGCGTCAGCGGCTGTGCACGGCGATGCTGATCTCGCTGGATCAGGTCAACGTGAAGGCGAAGACGGCGGAGAAGATGGGGCCGGTCGGAAGGCTCGAGTCGATCGAGACGCGGGCGATCTGCACGTTGCTGAAGCCCTGACCCGCCATCTCATCCCGGCGCATGCCGGGACACTGTGCGGTGAACGAAGCCCAGGGCCCCGGCATGCGCCGGGATGACATTGTTTCAGGGGGCCTTCTTCAACCTCACGTGGGCCACCAGCCCGCCATCGAGCGCATTGGCCAGCTCGAAGTGCCCCCCCATGCGCTGCACCGCCTTCTCCACGATGGCCAGGCCCAGCCCCGCGCCGGTGGCCGCGGTGCGCGCCGCATCGCCGCGGAAGAACGGCGTGGTCAGCTGCTTGAGTTTCTCGGGCGCCACACCCGGGCCGAAGTCGCGCACGCTCAGGATCACCCACGGGCCGGTGCGTGCGTACGTCACCTGCACGCGGGCAACGCCGGTTTCCGTGGTGCGGCCGTATCGCCGGGCGTTCTCGAACAGGTTCTGGAAGACACGCCCCAGTTCGGTCTCGTCGGCCATGACCTTGGTGTCGATGGCCACGCGCGAGCTGATGCGGATCTGCGTCGGGTCGCGGAAGCCCGCCATCTCGCGTTCGACGAGGCTGCTCACGTGCACCGGCACGAGCTTGACCTCGCCCGGGCGGGCGTAGTCCATGAACTTGTCGATGATGGCGTCGAGCTGGTCGATGTCGAGAGCCATGTTGCGCTTGGCCTCCTCGTCGTACACGCTCATCTCGGCTTCCAGGCGCAACCGGGCCAACGGGGTGCGCAGGTCGTGCGAGATGCCCGCGAGCATCACGGCACGGTCTTCCTCCACCTTCGCGAGTTCACGCGCCATGCGGTTGAAGCCCATGTTGACCTGGCGGATCTCGCTGGTCAGCGTGTTCTCGTCGAGCTGCGATTCGTACTCGCCGTCCCGGATGCGGCTGGCCGCGAACGACAGGTCGCGCAGCGGCTGGTTGATCAGGCGGGCGATGCCGGCCGAACCCAGCACGGTGGCGAGCAGCGCGATGGTGACCCACAGCACCACGCTGCTGCCGGCCATGGGCTGCACGCGGGTGGGATCGGCCTGCAGCCAGTAGGGATCGCGGTCGATCAGGAAACCCACCCACAGGCCGCCCACGCCGTTGACGCTGCTGGCCACGAGCGTGTCGGGGCCGAGCTTCGAGCGCAGCTCGGCGCCGATGGCGCGTGAGAAGCGGTCCTGCTCGAAGGGCTCCCACTTGTCGCCCGGCTCGCGCGGCAGCACCTTCACGGCCTCGCCGGCCGAGATGGTCTTGACGAGGGTGACGCGGTCGATGCCGTCGACGTTCTTCAGCGCCGCGCGGCTCAGGTTCACGAGGCTCGCGATCTGTTGCGCCGACTGCACCGCGCGCGGTTCGAACTCGAGCGCGCGGAAGGTCTGCACCCACGCGAACACGCCGCCCATCAGCAGCACCGCCAGCAGGAAGAAGGTGCGCCAGAACAGGCTCAGCGCCACCGTCCCCCGGGCGGCGGGCGCCTCGAGCATCGCGTTGCCGTTCATCTGCACCGTGGGTGCAAAAAAAGGGCCCTTCTGGGGCCCCTTGCGGCGGGACTTGCGTTTAAGCAGCGCCATCGGGGACGAAGACGTAGCCGACACCCCACACCGTCTGGATGTAGCGCGGCTGGGCCGGATCGGGTTCGATCATCTTGCGCAGGCGCGAGATCTGCACGTCGAGGCTGCGGTCGAACGGCTCGAACTCGCGGCCGCGGGCCAACTGGGCCAGCTTGTCGCGCGACAGCGGCTGGCGCGGGTGGCGCACCAGCGCCTTGAGCATCGAGAACTCGCCGGTGGTCAGCGCGATCTGCTCGCCGTCCTTCGACAGGCGGCGCAGCGCCAGGTCGAACTCGAACGGACCGAAGGTCACCGTGAGCGCGTCCTTGGCCGGCGCGCCCGGGGCCTCGAGGGCAGGGCGGCGGCGCAGCACCGCGTGGATGCGGGCCAGCAGTTCGCGCGGGTTGAACGGCTTCGGCAGGTAGTCGTCGGCGCCGACCTCGAGGCCGACGATGCGGTCGACGTCCTCCACCTTGGCGGTCAGCATGATGATGGGGGTGAGGTCGTTCGCGGCGCGCAGGCGGCGGCAGATCGAAAGACCATCCTCGCCGGGCAGCATCAGGTCGAGGACGATCATGTCGACCGTCTCGCGCGTCAGCACGCGGTTCAGCGCCTTGGAGTCTTCGGCCAGCAGCACCTCGAACCCTTCCTGGGTGAGGTAGCGGCGGAGCAGGTCGCGGATGCGGGCGTCATCATCCACGACGACGATGCGGTCGGGGCGCTGGTTGGTCGTGGTGGTCATCGGGTACTCCCTGGTCATTTGTAACAGCGCCGATTGTGCGCATGTTCACACTCAGTTTTAGCACCCCTGACCACTTGTTACAAACTGGTTTGACCCCGTGGACGCCTCGAATTTCGGGGCCCGGGTGTCGTCGGGTCCGCCGATTGCGGCGTTAGGCATCCATGATTTCAGTCCGGTTCCTCGTGGGGTGGTGGCTGGCGATGCTGCTGGGGGTGGCGGGTGCGCAGGTGCCCGAACGCTTGTCGGAAGCCGATGTCCGTCACCTGCTGGGGCGCACCGGCTTCGCCCCGTCGCCGGCCGAGGTCGCGCCGTGGGTGGGCATGACCCCGGCCGCGGCGGTCGACCGGTTGCTCGCGCAAGCGGAGGTGGCCACGCCGCGGCATCCGGCCCCGGCGTTCACGGCCGAGCCGGTGCACGTGCCGTACGGCCAGTTGCCCGACGAGGCGGCGCGCCGCCAGGCGAGGGTGCGCGACCGCGCGGACACGCGGGCGCTGTCGACCTGGTGGCTCGTCGAGATGCGCGAGTCGCCCACGCCGCTCACCGAGCGCATGACCCTGTTCTGGCACAACCACTTCGCCACCTCCGAGCAGAAGGTGCGGCAGCCCCAGGGCATGTACGTCCAGCACCTGCTGTTCCGCCGGTACGCGCTGGGCTCGTTCCGCGACCTGCTGCAGGCCGTCGCACGCGACCCGGCGATGCTGGTGTGGCTCGACGGCGGCAGCAACCGCGCCAAGGCACCGAACGAGAACTTCGCGCGCGAGGTGATGGAGCTGTTCGCGCTGGGTGAAGGCCACTACACCGAGGCCGACGTGCGCGAGGCCGCCCGCGCGTTCTCGGGCTGGGGCGTGCGCCGCACCGACTGGCAGGCGACGTTCCAGCCGAGGCAGTTCGACACCGGCCCGAAGACGCTCTTCGGGGTGACGGCGCGCTACGACATGGGCTCCGCGCTCGACCACATCCTGGCTCAGCCCGCGTCGGCGCGCTTCATCGTCGACAAGCTGTGGCGCGAGTTCGTGTCGCCCACGCCCGACCTGCGCGTCGCGGGGCGCGCCGCCGCCGAACTGCGGGCCAACGGCTGGCGCACGTCGGCCGCGCTGCGCGTGCTGCTGCTGAGCGACCCCTTCTGGGCCCCGGCCACGCGCGGCGTGCTGGTCAAATCGCCGGTGGAACTGGCCGTGGGCACGCTGCGGCAGTTCGACCTCGCGCTCGATGACTTCGGACCCGTCGAGGCGCTGACCGGGCGGCTCGGCCAGGACCTGTTCCAACCGCCCAACGTGAAGGGCTGGACCGGCTACACCGCGTGGATCGACGGCGCCACGCTGCTCGAGCGCAAGCGGTTCACCGAACGGGTGTTCCTCGCCCTCGAGAACGGCGCCGGCATGATGGCCGACGGCGCGCGCCGCGGACGCCTCGGCCCGGCCCGCGTGGCGTTCGATGCGGGCGGCTGGTTGCGGCCGCTGGGCGCCTGGCCCGATCGCGAGCCGGACGCGGCCACCGCGTCCCGCCTGCAGGCCGCCGTGCTGCCGGTGCCTCCGGTCAACCCCGTGCCGGCCGGCACCGTGGGCCTGCCGTACCTGCGGGCGATGACGCTCGACCCGGCCTACCAGTTGAAGTGAATCCGCCATGAAGCTGCATCGCCGACACCTGCTGTCCCTCGCCGCCTGCGCCGGGCTGCCGGGCTGGGCCCGTGCCGCCTCGGTGGTCGACCGCGTGCTCGTGCTCGTGGAGTTGAAGGGCGGCAATGACGGCCTCAACACCGTCGTGCCGTACGCCGACCCGGCCTACGCCGCGCTGCGGCCCACGCTCGCGCTGAAGCCCGACGTCGTGCTGCCCCTCGATGAAAAGGTCGGCCTGCATCCCGCGCTCGCACCGCTGATGCCGTTGTGGGCTCAGGGCGAACTCGCGGTGCTGCAGGGCCTGGGCTACCCGTCGCCGAACCTTTCGCACTTCCGCTCCATCGAGATCTGGGACAGCGCATCCGCCTCCGACGAGTACCTCGACGACGGCTGGGTGGCCCGCGCGATGGCCGCCGGCCTGCGCGACCGCGCGCACTTCACCACGGAAGGTGTCGCGCTGGGCAGCGCCGGGCCCGGCGCGCTGCGGGGCGCGCGGGCGGTGGCCATCGGCAACGTGGACGCTTTCGTCGCGCAGTCGCGCCTGGTGCGATCGGTGGACGGGGGCGGCTCGCCCGCGCTCGCCCACGTGCTGCGCGTCGAGTCCGACGTGATGAAGGCCGCCGACGGCCTTCGCACACCGCCGGCCACACCGCTCGCCACCGAGTTCCCGGCCGGAGCCTTCGGCCAGGCGGTGCGTGCCACGTGCCGCATCGTCGCCGGCCAGGCAGGGCAGGGTGGCGTGCCGGTGTTCCACCTGAGCCTCGGCAGCTTCGACACCCACCAGCAGCAGGCCGGCACCCATGCGGGCCTGCTCAAGCAACTGGCGGAGGGCCTGGTCGCGCTGCGCGCGGGACTGGTCGAGGCCGGCGCCTGGGACCGCACCCTCGTGCTGACCTATTCCGAGTTCGGCCGCCGCGCCCGCGAGAACCAGAGCCGCGGCACCGACCACGGCACGGCCTCGTCCCACTTCGCCCTCGGCGGTGCGGTCAAGGGCGGGCTGATCGGCACGATGCCGGAACTCGAACGCCTCGACGCGACACAGAACCTGGTGCACACGTCTGACTTCCGTCAGGTGTATGCGACGATTGCCCGGCAGTGGTGGGGCGTGCCTCCCGAGAAGGTGATCCGGGGCCGCTTCGACCCGCTGCCGTTCCTGCGTGCGTGACCCGCACGTGTTTCCCGCTCGACCCTTGCCGGAGATCCGAATGAAAACAACGAAAACGATGAAGAAGCTGGCCACCCGCGCCGCAACGCTGGCCGTCGCCCTGTCCGCCTCGGCGGCGTGGGCCGCCGACCCCGCTTCCTCCCAGCCCGTCGGCGTGGTGGGCCTGTCGGCCAGCGCCACCGCCGAGGTCACGAAGGACCTGCTGAGCGTGGCCCTCACCACCACCCGCGAAGGCACCGAGGCCGCCCAGGTGCAGGCCCAGCTCAAGCAGGCGCTGGACGCCGCGCTCGCCGAGGCGAAGAAGGCCGCCAAGCCGGGCCAGATCGACGTGCAGACCGGCAACTTCTCGCTGTTCCCCCGCTACACCAACAAGGGCGTGATCAATGGTTGGCAGGGCACCGCCGAGCTGCTGGTCGAAGGCCGCGACATCCCGGGCATCGCCAAGCTGACCGGGCGCATCACCACGCTGACCATCGGCCGCGTGGGCACGAACCTGTCGCGCGAGCAGCGCGAGAAGGTGGAGAGCGACCTCACCGCGCAGGCCATCTCGGCCTACCGCGCGAAGGCCGCCGAGTACGCGAAGCACTTCGGCTACACCGGCTACGTGATCCGTGAGGTGAACGTGGGCTCGAACGATCAGGTGGCGTATGCCGCGCCGATGGTGCGTGCCAAGAGCGCGATGGCGGGCCAGGCCGATGAAGGCCTGCCCGTGGAGCTGGGCAAGGGCACGGTGGTCGTCAACGTCAACGGCACCGTGCAGATGACCAAGTGAGTTACTGAGCCACCCAGCCGCCGTCCACGTTCCAGGCCACGCCGCGGATCTGGTCGGCGGCCGGCGAGCTCAGGAACACCGCCAGTTCGCCCAGCTGCTGCGGCGTCACGAACTGCAGCGAGGGCTGCTTCTCCTGGAGCAGCTCGCGGTTCGCCTGCTCGACCGGGATGCTCTCGCGCGCGGCGCGGTCATCGATCTGCTTCTGCACGAGCGGGGTCAGCACCCAGCCCGGGCAGATGGCGTTGACCGTGATGCCGGTGGTGGCCGTCTCGAGCGCCACGGCCTTCGTGAAGCCCACGATGCCGTGTTTCGATGCCACGTAGGCCGACTTCTGCGCCGAGGCCACGAGCCCGTGCGCCGACGCCACGTTGATCACGCGCCCCCAGTTGCGCGCCTTCATGCCGGGCAGTGCCAGGCGGGTGGTGTGGAAGGCCGATGTGAGGTTGATCGCGATGATCGCGTCCCACTTCTCGACGGGGAAGTCCTCGACGTTGGCCACGTGCTGGATGCCGGCGTTGTTGACGAGGATGTCGACGCCGTCGAAGTCCTTCTTCGCATACTCGATCATCTCGGCGATCTCGCCGGGCTTGCTCATGTCCGCCCCGTGGTAGCCCACCTTCACGCCGGCGGCCGCCACCTCGTCGCGCGCCGCCTCGAACGCCCCGAAACCGTTCAGCACCACGTTGGCGCCCTGTTTCGCGAGCGTCAGCGCGATGCCGAGGCCGATGCCGCTGGTGGAGCCCGTGACGAGGGCGGTTTTCCCTTTCAGCATGAAGATTCTCCTGGGGGTTGATACAGTGCGGGACATTATGTCGGCCCCTCGTGAACTTCGTGTGCACGGCGGGCTTCGGAACAAGACAGGAATCAGCATGCACGAACCGCGCCTTCACCACGTCCCCGTCCTCCGCGGGCGTGCGGTCCAGCGCATGGCCTACTGGGAGTGGGGCGACCCGGCCAACCCCCGCGTGCTCGTCTGCGTGCACGGCCTCTCCCGCCAGGGGCGCGACTTCGACGCCTTCGCCCAGGCCATGAAGGACCAGTACCGCGTGGTGGCCCCCGACGTGTTCGGCCGCGGCCACTCCGACTGGCTGCCCGATCCCAACGGCTACCAGGTGCCGCTGTACGCGGCCGACATGGTCGCGCTCATCGCCCGGCTGAACGTGCCCGAGGTGCACTGGGTGGGCACGTCCATGGGCGGCATCATCGGCATGGTGGTGGCCGCGCTGGGCCATTCACCCATCACCCGCCTGGTGCTGAACGACGTGGGCCCGGCCATCGAGGCCGACGCCGTCACGCGCATCGGCACGTACCTGGGCCAGCCGGCGCACTGGGAGACCGAGCAGGAGGCCGCCGAGGCGCTGTGGGCCATCTCGAAGGGGTTCGGCCCGCACACGCCCGAGCAGTGGCTCGCGTTGACGCGCCCCATGCTGCGCCCGGATGGCACCGGCTTCAAGCTGCACTACGACCCGAGCATCGCCGTCGCCTTCAAGAACCTGACCCCGGCCAACGCGAAGGCGGGCGAGGCGGTGATGTGGGCGATGTACGACCAGATCACCGCGCCCACACTCGTATTGCGCGGCGCCGATTCCGACCTGCTGTCGCCCGCGTCCGCGCGCGCCATGGGCGAGCGCGGTCCCCGCGCCGAACTGCGTGAATTCGCGGGCGTCGGCCACGCGCCCATGCTGACCAACGACGAACAGATCGGGGCCGTGCGCACCTTCCTCCTGTCGGCATGAAGACCGGACTGCTGGACCGCACCCAGACCGCCGCGCCCATCGTCCAGCTGACCGACGAGAGGCATGGCGAAGCCACGTCCGCCGAACAGTCGCAGCTCGCGCGGGCCCGGGCCTTCGCCGAGCCGCTGCTCGGCGGCCAGCTGCTCGACACCGGCGAGGACGCGCTCGTCCACGCCGACGGTGTCGCGGCCATCCTCGAAGGCATCGGTGCCGCGCCGTCGATGCGCGCCGCGGCCTACCTCGTCTACGCGGGCGACTTCCTGAACAAGCCCGAGGAGGTCGTCAGCAAGGCCTTCGGCCCGTCGTACGCCGGCCTCGTGATGCACACGCGCAAGCTGGTGCAGATCCAGCGCGCCGCGCGCGAGGCCCAGGTGCACGAGGAGAAGCGCGCGGAGCAGACCGAACGCGTGCGCAAGATGCTGCTCGCGTTCTCGCGCGATCTGCGCGTGGTGCTGCTGCGCCTGGCCTCGCGGCTGCAGACGCTGCGCCACTTCGCCAGCACCAAGACCGAGTGCCCGGTGGCGCTCGCGCGGGAGTCGATGCAGGTGTTCGCACCGCTCGCCAACCGCCTGGGCATCTGGCAGATCAAGTGGGAGCTGGAGGACCTCGCGTTCCGTTTCACCGAGCCCGCGCAGTACAAGACCGTCGCGCGCCTGCTCGACGAGAAGCGCCTGGAGCGCGAGCAGGGCATCGAGCGCTTCCGCACGCGGCTCGAGGAGGTGCTGGCCCAGCACCAGATCCACGCCGAGGTGCAGGGTCGCCCGAAGCACATCTACAGCATCTGGAAGAAGATGCGCGGCAAGGGCCTCGACTTCGAGCGCGTGTTCGACGTGCGCGCGATGCGGGTGATCGTGCCCGACATCCCCGACTGCTACGCGGTGCTGAGCCACGTGCATGCGCTGTGGACGCCGGTGCCGGGCGAGTACGACGACTACATCGCGCGCCCCAAGCCCAACGGCTACCAGTCGCTGCACACCGTCGTGTACGACGACCAGCACCGCGCGGTCGAGGTGCAGATCCGCACGCAGGCCATGCACGACCACGCCGAACACGGCGTGGCCGCGCACTGGGCCTACAAGGAGGCGGGCACCAAGGGCTACGCCGGCGTCAGCGCCGCGGGCGATTTCGACGCCCAGATCGCCGAGGCGCGCAAGACCGTGCTGCGCCAGCTGCTCGCATGGGAGAGAGACTTCGCGGGCGGCGGCGACGCCCCGAGCGCCGACGCCGTCTTCGACGACCGCATCTACGTCTTCACGCCGCAGGCTTCGGTGGTCGAGCTGCCGGTGGATGCCACGCCCATCGACTTCGCCTACTCGGTGCACACCGACCTCGGCCACCGCTGCCGCGGCGCGAAGGTGGACGGCACGATGGTGCCGCTCAACACACCGCTGCAGAGCGGCCAGACCGTCGAGATCATCTCGGTGAAGGAGGGCGGCCCGTCGATGGACTGGCTGAACCCCGAGCTGAACTACCTGCAGAGCCACCGCTCGCGGGCAAAGGTGCGGGCGTGGTTCAACGCGCTGGCCCAGCAGCACACCATCGCCCGCGGCCGCGAGGCCGTGGAGAAACTGCTGCAGCGCGAAGGCAAGACCGCGGTGAAGCTCGACGACATCGCCACGCAGCTGGGCTTCCGCCAGGCCGACGCGCTGTTCGAGGTGATCGGCAAGGACGAGTACTCGCTGCGCAACATCGAGACGCTGCTGCGCCCGCCCGAGGCCGCACCCGATCCCGACGAGGTCATCGCTCAGCGCCGCTCGCGCCCCGACGGCGAGGCGCCGAAGGGTGGCGTGCTCGTGGTGGGCCTCGAATCGCTGCTGACCAACCTCGCGCGCTGCTGCCGTCCCGCGCCGCCCGACGCCATCGGCGGCTACGTCACGCGCGGCCGCGGCGTGGCCATCCACCGCGCCGACTGCACCAACTTCCGCGAGATGGGCCAGCGCGTGCCCGAACGCGTGATCGCGGTGGAGTGGGGCATCCCGCGCAGCGACAAGGCGGTGGTGTATCCCGTGGACGTGCAGGTCGAGGCGGCCGACCGCCAGGGCCTGCTGCGCGACATCTCCGAGGTGTTCACGAAGGAGCGCATGAACGTCACCAACGTGAACACCCAATCGGCCCGCGACCTGCGCGGCAGCACGGCACGCATGAGCTTCACGGTCGAGGTCGCGGACTCCGCGAGACTGAACCACGTGCTGGGTCTCGTTGGAAAAATCGAAGGAGTTCGATCTGCCCGTAGACGGTGACCCAAAAAGGGTGCTATAGTCGTGGTCTTGCAGGCGCGTAGCTCAGCTGGTTAGAGCACCACCTTGACATGGTGGGGGTCGTTGGTTCGAGTCCAATCGCGCCTACCACAGACGGTAGGAAGAAAAGGCACTCAGCTCAAAAAGCTGAGTGCCTTTTTTCGTTGCCTGGCGCCCGAGGCGGCGCGGTCCTTCGCCAAGGCCTGTTGAGCCTCCTGCAACCAGCCGGCAACTTCGGCACATTCGATCTGCACCAAGGTGCAATGGCGGTCGCGTTTCGTCGTCGGCATGATCCGTCGAAACGACGCATGGCGAAGGTTTTCATCCGGGCCGAAGGGACCAGATGGTCATGGGCATGTGGCGTTCGACCAAAGGAACGGCGAAATGCTCAAGTGGCTCGAAGGTGTCTGTCTCTTCCGTTCCCGGTGCGCGCTTCTTTTGCTTGCGCTGTCGTCGGCGGTCGCATGGGCGGGGCCCGCGTACGAAGATCCCATCCTGACACTCGGATCGACACCCGACGTGGTCGAGAAGGGCAGCGAGGCAGATGCGTACTCGCTGGCCGTGCTGGCCTACAACTGGGGATACCCGCTGGTCCGGATGGAACGCGTGATGCGCGAGTACATCGAGGTGCAGTCACCGCGGCCGCCGACGAGCTACAGGGCGCCGCTCAACCAGATGGGCTGGGCGACCCAGCTCGCCACACCAGCGGCCCGGGACATGCCCACCGCCAACAACGACACCCTCTACACCAGCACCGTGCTCGTGCTCGATCAGCCCTACGTGCTGACCGTGCCCGACACCCACGGCCGCTACTACGTCGTCGATGTGTTCAGCATGTGGCAGGAACTCGAACACTACGTCGGGCGGCGAGTGACCGGGACCCGGGCGGGCAAGTTCGTGCTGGTCCCGCCGGGCTGGAAAGGCCGGCTGCCGAAGGATGCCCGCCGTCTCGACGTCTCGACCAGCAAGGTCTGGCTCTGGGGGCGCCTGGAGGTGAAGGCCAGCGAGGATCCGAAACCGGTCGTCACGCTCACCCACGGGTTCTCGGTCAAGCGGCTCGATGGCAAGCCGAGCCCGCTGAAGACCCTGGCACCGCTGCCCGACATCCAGGGCAACGAGTTCGGGCTCTTCACCCAGCTGGCCGCGGTGCTGAAGGACAACCCGGTCCGCCCGCAGGACATGGCCTTGTTTGGGCAGTTCGCCCGCATCGGCCTGACCGACAAGGGTTTCGACCCGGGCAAGCTCAGCGAGCCCACCCTGCGCGGCATGCGTCGTGCCATGCAGGACGCGCCAACGGTGGCGGTGGCATCGGTGATCGGCACGTCCGAGGTGCGCAACGGCTGGAACTGGGTGAAGGGCCTGGACAGCTTCGGCTACAACTACCCGCTTCGCGCGGCGGTGGCTGGCCCGTACCTCGGCGGCCAGGGTGAGCGGGAAGCCATGTACCCCATCCGGTACACCGACAGCAAGGGCCAGCCGCTGACCGGCGCGAAGAAGTACACGGTGAGCTTCTCTTCGGACCCGCCCGTCGATGCGTTCTGGTCGCTCACGATCTACAACGCCGACGACAAGATGCTGGTCGAGAACCCGATCCAGCGCTACAAGTTCGGGTCCGGCACGCCAGGGCTCGTGCGCGGGCCGAATGGTTCGTTCACACTGGCGCTCCAGCACGACAGGCCGGTCGACACGTCCAACTGGGTGCCGACGCCTGCGGGCGGCTTCTACATGATCCTGCGCCTGTACCAGCCGCAGCGCGGGCTGCTCGATGGGCAGTGGCCGCTGCCGCAAGTCGATGCGGTGCCTTGAACGGAGGGGCCAGATGCACAAGCTCTCCTCGCTTCTTGCGGCCCTCGGCGTCGCCTGTGTTTCGTCCGCCTCTGCCCAGGACGCCCAGGACCTCGCCAAGAAACTGAGCAACCCCGTGGCGGCGCTGATCAGCGTGCCGTTCCAGTTGAACCACGACCAGGACTTCGGACCCGGCCGACAGGGGCACAAGACCTACCTCAACGTCCAGCCGGTGGTGCCGATCTCGCTCAACGCCGAATGGAACGTCATCTCCCGGACCATCCTGCCCCTCGTCGACCAGAAGGACGTCACTCCGGGGACGAGCCAGTCGGGCCTGGGTGATACCACGCAGAGCTTCTTCTTCTCTCCCAAGGCGCCGACGGCCGGCGGATTGATCTGGGGTGTCGGCCCGGTGTTGCTGCTGCCCACGGGCACCGACCCGCTGCTGAGTGCACGCAAGTGGGGGCTCGGACCGACCGGCGTGCTCCTGAAGCAGGACGGCCCGTGGACCCTGGGCGCGCTGGCGAACCACATCTGGGGGTTCGGCGGCGTGGACTCCCGGCAGGACGTGAGCAGCACGTTCCTGCAGCCCTTCGTGTCCTACACGACGCCCCATGCATGGACCTTCCTGCTCAACACCGAATCGACCTACGACTGGAAGAACGAGCAGTGGGCGGTGCCCGTCAACCTGGTCGTCTCCAAGCTCGTGAAGTTCGGTGGCCAACCGGTCAGCCTCGGCGTGGGCGCGCGCTACTGGGCCGACGGTCCGGAGTCCGGGCCGCACGGCTGGGGCGCGCGCCTGCTCGTCACGTTCCTGTTCCCGAAGTAGCAATGGGTCACCGCGAAGAGGCAGGTCCCCGTCAACCGGAGTTGGAAGATGCGCTCGACACATCGATTCACCATGGTCGTGGGATTCGTGGTGGCCTTTCTTTCAGCGACCGGCTGCCTCGCCCAGGACGGCAAGCTGCCCAACGGCGGGCAGCCGCCACCGGGGTCGACCCCCTCCGTCAAGGACTTCGACTACCAGATCAAGTACCAGCGCGCCTTCGAGGCCGTGCTGTGGAACATGCCGGCCATCGCGATCTACAGCTTCCGGCGTGGCGCGGTCCAGGAGCTGGGCTTGAAGGACAACGACATCATTTCCTACTCGGGCACCGCCACGCCGACGCTCGAAGCCATCACCGCGAACAGCACCACGCCGTACATCGCCTCGTTCACCGATCTTCGCAAGGGACCGGTGGTGCTCGAGGTGCCGGCCGCGGGCGCGCAGGGCAGCGTCTACGGGCAGGTCGTCGACGCGTGGCAGTTCACGATCGCGGACGTGGGGCCGTCCGGCATCGACAAGGGCAAGGGCGGCAAGGTCCTCTTCACCCCGCCGGGGTACCGGGGCAAGGTTCCGAAGGGCTACCTCCACGTCGCATCGCCGAACTATCGCATCGGGTTGGCGCTGCGGTCGGTGCCGGCGCCCGGCAAGACCGTGGCGGACGCCTACCAGTATGCGAAGAAGCTGCGGATGTACTACTTGTCCGAAGCCGCGAAGCCCCCTGCGCAGCGTTTCATCGACCCGTTGTCGCTGGGCAAGCGGTACCCCACGCTGCCGTACTACGACGAACGACACTTCGATGATCTGCACGCCGTCATGAGCGTGGAACCCGTCTACCCGCAGGACAAGGTGATGATGGGAATGCTGGCGTCGCTGGGCATCGAGAAGGGCAAACCGTTCGCGCCCGACGACACCACGAAGCGGGCGATGCGCCAGGCGGCCATCGACGCGTGGTTCTATCTCCAGCAATGGTTCGACCACATCCCGAAGGACCGGCTCTACTGGCCCGACCGGCACTACGCCTCGCTGCTCATGACCGATCGGAACCGGCGCTTCACGTTCACCGACGACGAGCGCATCGACCTGATCGACCGCGCGGCCGAGTACTTCTGGTGCACCTTCATGCCGAAGGAGTTGAGCGACACGCCGGCCACGCAGTACATGATGGCGATGGCCGACCGGGACGGCAAGCTGCTGGAGGCCGGCAAGCTGTACAAGCTCGACGTGCCCGCCCGGATGCCCGTCAAGCAGTTCTGGGCCCTGACCGTCTACAACCGCGCGACCATGTCGTTCATCTACAGCGACACGAACCGCACCACGCTGTCTTCCTACGACCTGGACAAGATGACGAAGAACAGCGATGGCGGCGTGACGATCTACGTGGGGCCGAAAGCGCCGGCGGGGCTGGAGTCCAACTGGATCCCGACCGCGGGGGCGCGTCCGCTGCCGGCGATGCGCCTGTACGGGCCGACGGCGGAGTTCAACGACAGGACGTTCAAGCTGCCGGACTTCGTGGCCGTGGACTGACGCTGCGGGCGCTTCCATCCGGTGCCCTCGGGCGGGCGTGGGGACTTCAACCGCGGCGGGCCTTGTCCGGCTCCGCGGCGATCAGCCGCGCGAGAAGACGATGGGCACCGCGTACCGCCAGTGCGACGTCGAGCGCAGCCGTCCGCGTGATGTGCTCGGGCGGCGCCCGAAGCGCATCCGACGCGAGGCTGGCGAGGTCGCGCAGCAAGGCATAGGCCTCGAAGTCGAGGTGGCCGGCGTCCTTGAGATCGTCCAGCAGCCTCACGAAAGCCCTGCGCGGACTCAGTCCCGTGCGAGCGGCGAGCCTGGCCGCGCGGTTCGAGAGGAGGGCCATGCCGTTGGAGAAGACCGCCGGCGGATCGTCGTTCGTGAGGCCCAGCAGGGCGACGTAGTCGGCCTGGTCGTCTTCGGCGGAGGGGAGGAGCGTGGGCTCACGCGAACGGTCCATGGGGACCGCGGGATCTCGAAGGGCCAGCGCTCGCTGCCGAAGGTCGCTGGCACGCTCGGGAATGTCGCGCACCGCATCCATGCTTCGAAAGAGAAGCTTCACGGCCGCCAGAGAGGTCCGGAAGTTCATGGGGCAGGTCTCGCAGAGAGGGCACGGGTCGCACTCGTGATGCGGCGGCGAAGTCCAGGGTGTGCACGATGATGCACTGCAGCATTTTTGCCGACTCCTTCCCGCCTGCAAGAAAAGACCTCGCAGGCAACAGGCCGCTGCCAGGGCGCCAGCCGTCGAACGCGCCCACGGCCCGCCGGGCGGCGGTGCGCAGCAAGCCTCGTGGATGTTGTCCACGCCTTGTGCGTCTTCGACGCATGGCGATCAGCACCACCGCCGCATCGCTGGTGTCGACGTTGGCCCACAGGCCGACCGCGCCGTAGCCTCCGGCGCGCGGCGAGCTGGAGTGGCCGCGCCGGCCGCCATAGCGTGCGGCATCGACCAGCCTTCTCGGTGCGGCTATGACTGCTCGATCAATGCGCTGGAAAAGGGTGATTCGTCATGAAAGTGAAGTTCGTTCAAACAGTGGTGCGCCTGCTTCTGCGCACCTCCGTTTAGTACGTTAGTTCCAGAATATTGGTATAGTCGCACCATGGAAGAAGAACTCGTCGTTCGTGCCCTCGCGGCGCTGGCTCATCCGGTGCGGCTCCGCGTGTTCCGGGCACTGGTCGTCTCGGGGGCGCAGGGGCTGACCCCGGGTGTCATGCAGGAGGGGCTGGGCATCCCGCCCACCACGCTGTCGTTCCACCTCAAGGAACTGGTGGCTGCCGGCCTGGTCAAGCAGGAACGGGCCAGCCGAAACCTCGTCTACCGGGCTTCTTTCGAACAGATGAACGGCCTGCTCGGCTACCTCACGGAAAACTGCTGCGCCGGCGAGGCGTGTGCCTTGGCGCCGGGCGAACAGGCCTGCGACTGCTGACCCCATGACCGGAGACCCACCATGAAGCGCTTTCACGTGCACGCCCATGTCGACGACCTGCAGGCGAACATCGCCTTCTATTCGAAGCTGTTCGGCGCGCCGCCCACGCGTGTCGAGGGCGACTATGCGAAGTGGATGCTGGAGGACCCCCGCATCAACTTCGCGATCTCGACCCGTGGCAGCACACCGGGCATCGACCACCTGGGCATCCAGGCGGACACCGAGGCGGAACTCGCGGAGATGAAGGCCCGGGCGGTTTCGGCCGACGTGGCGCTGCACGGCGAGGGCGAAACGACGTGCTGCTACGCGCGCAGCGAGAAGTACTGGGTGACCGACCCCCAGGGGATCCCGTGGGAGCAGTTCCACACCTTGGGGGCCATTCCCGTGTTCAACGAGCCGCGTGTGCCTGCCGCCGTGTGCGGCACCGGCACCCGCTCCTGCTGCTGAACGATGACGACCTCACCCATCGCTCCCAGTCTCGCCGCAGCCGAGGCCAGGCCCGCCATCGGATTCTTCGAGCGCTACCTGACGGTGTGGGTCGGCCTGTGCATCGCCGCGGGCGTCGTGCTCGGGCAGCTGGCGCCCGGCTTCTTCCAGGCCGTGGGCGCGCTCGAGGTGGCCCGGGTGAACCTGCCCGTCGGGGTGCTCATCTGGGTGATGATCATCCCGATGCTGCTGAAGATCGACTTCGCGGCGCTCGGGCGGGTGAAGGGCCACGTGCGCGGCATCGGGGTGACGCTGTTCATCAACTGGGCCGTGAAGCCGTTCTCGATGGCGCTGCTCGGGTGGCTCTTCATCCGGCACGTCTTCGCCCCGCTCCTGCCGCCGGATCAGCTCGACAGCTACGTCGCGGGTCTCATCCTGCTGGCCGCCGCACCGTGCACCGCGATGGTCTTCGTGTGGAGCCAGCTGTGCAAGGGCGACCCGTACTTCACGCTCACGCAGGTGGCCCTGAACGACGCCATCATGGTCGTCGCCTTCGCGCCCATCGTGGCGCTGCTGCTCGGGCTGTCGTCGATCACCGTACCGTGGGACACGCTGCTTACCTCGGTCGTGCTCTACATCGTGGTGCCGGTCATCCTCGCGCAGCTCTGGCGAAAGCACCTGCTGCGCAAAGGTTCGGCGCATTTCCAGCGCGTCGCTGCCAAGCTGGGCCCGCTGTCCATCGGCGCGCTGCTGGCCACGCTGGTACTGCTTTTCGCATTCCAGGGCGAAGCCATCATCGAACAGCCTCTGGTCATCGCGCTGCTGGCCGTGCCCATCCTGATCCAGGTGGTCTTCAATTCGGGGCTCGCATACTGGCTGAACCGCAAGATGGGCGTACAGCACTGCGTGGCCGGCCCGTCGGCCCTGATCGGCGCCAGCAACTTCTTCGAACTGGCCGTCGCGGCGGCCATCAGCCTGTTCGGTTTCAAGTCCGGCGCGGCGCTGGCGACGGTGGTGGGGGTGCTGATCGAGGTGCCCATCATGCTGGCCGTCGTCGGCGTGGTGAACCGATCGCAGGGCTGGTACGAACGCGGACTCAAGGGAAACTGACATGACCGACATCACCATCTTCCACAACCCGGCCTGCGGCACCTCCCGCAACGTGCTGGGCCTCCTCCGTCACGCCGGCCTCGAACCCACGGTGGTCGAGTACCTGAAGACGCCACCGACCCAGGCCCAGCTGAAGCAGCTCCTGGCCGACGCGGGCCTGTCCGTCCGCGAGCTGCTGCGCGAGAAGGGCACGCCCTACGCCGAACTGGACCTCGCCAACCCGAAGTGGTCCGACGACGAACTGCTCGACTTCATCGGGCAACACCCGGTGCTGCTGAACCGGCCTCTGGTGGTCACGCCGCTGGGCACCAAGCTGTGCCGCCCGTCGGAGGCAGTGCTGGAGCTGCTGCCGGTCGGCAGGCTGGCGCCGTTCACCAAGGAGGACGGCGAGGTGGTCGAGGACTCGGGGGCTCGGCGGACCTGATCCGTGCTACAGGCTGCCCTGGACCAGCTTGCGCAGGCGAGCGTGTTCCAGCGGGTCGTCGACCTTCAGCGCGGCCAGGTCCTTCGCCAGCTGCCGGACCCGTTCGGCGGCGCCGGTGGCCTTGATCGCCTCGACCTCTCGCCACATCGCCATGAACTCCGCCGCGGACGACTCGTCGAGCAAGTCGGCGTGGTGCTTCGTGAGGAGCGTGTGCAGCAGGTCGGAGATGCGCCCGATCTGCCGGCCGTAGCTGTGCTTGGCCACCACCGCGGCCTCGGTGGCCGGTGCGCGGGAGTTGATGTGGTTGATCGTGAAGTTCCAGGGGTTGATGGGCTGCACGAACGTGCTGCCGCCGAAGGACGGCGATGGCAGCCAGTGCTGCCAGGGGTTCTCGGTCCAGGGCGAAAAGGGGTTCGACGAGACGGCCATGCGGGCGCTCCCGGAGTGGTGGGGCAGGGGGATGTGTCGCAGTCTATCGATGCCGCTTCGTGGCCCATCATCCAGGTTGGGGATGGCATGCCGTCATGGGCGATGTAGAGGCTCGCGCATCGTGACGCCCGATGTCGATCCGCTATGATCCCGGCCTTCCCCCGTCCCCCATGACCCGCCTCCTGCTTCGTTTCCTGCTGCTCGCCGTGTTCTTCAACACGGCCATCGGCCTGCCCGCGCACGAGGCGAAGCACCTGCCAAACCTCGGCGAGGCGGTGGCGGGCTGGCAGGCGGACGGGGACAGCGAGTCCCCGGACGACGACGGGCTGCACGAGCTCTGCGAGTGGTGCCATGCGTACGCGCAGGCCTTCGCGCCCGTCGCGGCCGGCCCCGTCACGTTGCCGCCGGCGCCTGCCGCGGACCGCTTCGCCCCGCCGGCATCGGACACCCTCGTCCGGTCTGCCCGGCCGTGGACCTTCGCCTCGCGCGACCCCCCACGCGCCTGACCCCGCCGCCGCGTTCGCGGCGCGCTTTCCCCACTCCCTCGCCGCGGCCCGGTTCGGCCTGAACCGGGCCGCCCTGTGCATTCGCTGCGCGCGGAAGGACCGCGCGCGGCGCCGTTCCTCGTCCGTCCATGAAACAACGTACCTTCGTGCTTCGCCGCACGCCGCTCTCGCACGCCCTCGTGTGTTCCGCCTTGCTGTTGCCGCCGTTCGCGAGCGCGCAGGCCCCTGCGGCCGACACCCCGCAACTCAGCCCCGTCCTCGTGACGGACCGCGCGTCCTCGAAAGGGCTCGTCGCGGACGAAGCCGCCGGCACCAAGACCGACCTGCCCCTGCGCGAACTGCCGCAATCGGTGCGGGTCGTGACCCCGCAGGCCATCGAGGACCTCGGCGCCACGCGCCTCGACGACGTGCTGGACCAGGTCAGCGGCGTCTCCCGCCAGAACAACTTCGGCGGCCTGTGGGACAACATCGCGATCCGTGGCATGCCCGGCCACGACAACACCGGCATGGCGACGCTGTTCAACGGCTTGTCGGCCAACCGCGGCTACAACGCGCCACGCGACCTCGCCGCCGTCGAGTCGATCGAGTTCCTGAAGGGCACGGCGGCCGCGCTGTACGGCAGCAGCGAACCCGGCGGCACGCTGAACATCGTCTCGAAGCGGCCGCGCCGCACCGCGGCGAACGACCTCGAGCTGAAGGCGGGCAGCTTCGGCTTCCGCCGCGGGGCCTTCGACAGCACGGGGCCGGTGGACGAGCAGCTTTCCTACCGGCTGAACGTGGCCTACGAGGAGCGCGACGGCTTCCGCGATTTCGTCGAGTCCCGGCGTGAAATCGCGGCGCCGGCGATCACCTGGAAGCTCGGCCCCGACACCGTGCTCGACTACCGCGGCGAGTTCATCCGCCAGTCCGTTCCGCTCGACCGCGGTGTCGTCGCGGTGGGCGACCGGCCGGATGCGCTGCCGCGCGAGCGATTCCTGGGTGAACCGGGTGACGGCGACATCACGCTCGTGAACGAACGCCACCAGCTGATGCTGTCGCACGAATGGAGCCCGGCCTGGCGCAGCCGCTTCGGGCTCTCGTACCTCGACACCTCGCTCCATGGCTACACGACGCAGGCGACGGGGTCGCCGACGACCACCGGCGTCCAGACCCGCCAGTACTACTTCCGCGACTACAACTCGGAAGACACCGCGCTGCAGGCCGAGCTGCAAGGTTCGGTCGCCACGGGCCCGGTCGAGCACGAGCTGCTCTTCGGCGTGGAGACGTTCCGCTACCGCATGGACTCGATCGCGCTCAGCGGCAGCCCGATCCCCATCGACGTCTTCGACCCGGTCTACGGCCAGCCGCGGCCCGCGCTCGGTCTGAACACCAGCACCCTCGAACGCCAGCGCAACACCGCCTTCTACGTGCAGGACGCGGTGAAGCTCGCCCCGGACTGGCGCCTGGTCGCCGGCCTCCGGTTCGACCGCTTCGACCAGAGCCTCGACAACCGCCGCACCGGGCGCACGGTGGCGCAGCAGCCCACGGCCACGTCGCCGCGCATCGGCTTCAGCTGGGTGCCGGACGACCGGTGGACCGTGTACGCGAACGCGGGCCGCAGCTTCCGGCCGAACACGGCGGACTCGGCGGGCAACACCTTCGACCCCGAGGAGGGCGTCGCTACCGAGGCGGGGACGAAGTGGGAGAACGCCGCGCGCTCCGTCGCGGCGAGCCTCGCCGTCTTCGAGATCCGCAAGCGCAACGTGCTGACGCCGGACCCGGCCGATCCGACGCGGTCGATCGCGGCGGGCAAGGTGCGCAGCCGTGGCATCGAGTTCGACCTGGCCGGGCAGCTGACGGCGCACTGGCGCCTGAGCGCGAACCTCGCCTACACCGACGTCGCGGTCACCGAGGACGAGCGGCTGGCCGTGGGCAGCCCGCTGCGCAACGTGCCGCGGATCACCGGCAGCGCGATGGCGGTCTACGAGGACACCTTGCCGAACGGGCAGGACTGGAGCCTCGGCGCCGGCGTCACCCACGTGGGCCAACGCCTGGGCGAGGTCTACACGCAGGCCGAGGCCGACGCGGGCCGTGCGCCGTTCCAGCTGCCCGCCTACACGACGGCGCGGCTGTCGGCGCGCTGGTCGGTCACGCCGTCCACACGCCTCGTCGCCGACGTCGACAACCTCTTCGACACCACCTACTACGCCAGTTCGTACAGCCGTCTGTGGGTCATGCCCGGCACGCCGCGAACGATCTCCCTCGGACTCCACACCCGCTTCTGACCATGACCCAGTCCTCCACCCACTCCCCCGTGCTGGAAGCCGCCGACGTCGTCGCCGGCTACGGCGGCCGCACCATCCTCCACGGGCTCGACCTGGCCGTGCAGGCCGGCGAGATCTGCGCGCTGCTCGGTGCCAACGGCGCCGGCAAGACGACCACGCTGAGCCTGTTCCTCGGGTTCGTGTCGCCCACGCAGGGCCGCGTGCGCGTGCAGGGCGTCGACCCGGTCGCCGCGCCGGCGGAGGCCCGGCGGCGCCTCGCCTACATCCCCGAGAACGTCGCGCTGTACGAGCACCTGAGCGCCCGCGAGAACGTGGCCTACCTGCTGGACCTGGCCGGGCAACCGGCCTTGGTGTCCGACATCGATTCCGCGCTGTCGGCTGCCGGGCTCGCGGCGGACGCCCACGGCCGGCGGGTCTCGGGCTTCTCGAAGGGCATGCGGCAGAAGGTGTCGATCGCGCTGGCGCTCGCGCGCCACGTGCCGGCGTTGCTGCTCGACGAACCCACGTCGGGCCTCGATCCGCAGGCGACGGCGGAGTTCAACCAGCTGCTGGGCCGCCTCCGCGGGAAGGGCATCGCCGTGCTGATGGTCACGCACGACCTGCTCGGTGCGGCCGACGTGGCCGACCGCATCGGCTTCATCGCCGGAGGCCGCCTCGTGGAGTCGGTGGCGGCCGACGGCGCCGAACGGTTCGACGTGCGTGCGCTGCACCGGCGGTACGCCGACGCCGAGGCCATCCGATGAGCCCGGTCCGACGCATCGCCTTCGAGGAATGGCGCCTGATGCGGCGCGACCGCGTGGCCATGGGCGGCCTCGTGCTGCTCGTGCTGCTGACGGTGGCCGCCGCGTTCACGGCATGGGACCAGCGGCAGGCCGCGGCCGCCGCGCGTGCGCTGCACCAGTCGCAGGTGGACCAGGAGTTCGACACCCAGCCCGACCGTCACCCGCACCGCATGGTGCACTACGGCCACTTCGTGTTCCGCGCGCCCGGGGCGCTCGCGGCGTTCGATCCTGGCGTGGACGCCTTCACGGGCCACACGCTGTTCCTCGAGGGGCACCGGCAGAACAGCGCGAACTTCGGCGACGTGCGGCAGTCGTCGCTGCTGCTGCGTTTCGGGCAGCTGACGCCGGCCTTCGTGCTGCAGGTGCTCGCACCGCTGCTGTTGATCTTCGTCGGGCACGCCGCGGTGGCGCGCGAGCGCGAGTCCGGCACCTTGCGGGTGCTGCTGGCCCAGGGCGTGCGGCCCGCGCAGCTCGTGGCCGGCAAGGCGCTGGCCCTCGGCGGCGTCGCAGTCCTCGTGCTGGCGCCCGCGGTGATCGCGCTCGCGGCGATCGCGTGGACGACGCCGGAGCAGGGCGGCCCGGCCGCCGTGCTGGCGCTCGCCCATGCCGCGTGGCTCGCGATCTGGGTGGTCGGCATCACGGCCGCATCGACCTGGCTGCCGCGGGGGCGCGACGTGCTGCTCGTGCTGCTGGCCGCCTGGACCGCATGGGTCGTGGTGGTGCCCCGGCTCGGGCCGGAGCTGGCCCTGGCCCGCACCGCGCTGCCCACGCGTTTCGAGACCGACATCGCGATCGCCCGTGACCTCGCGGCCATCGGCGACAGCCACAACCCCGACGACCCGTACTTCGCGGGCTTCCGCCGGCAGGTGCTGGCCCGGTACGGCGTGGCGCGCATCGAGGACCTGCCCGTCAACTACAAGGGCCTGGTGGGCATGGAAGGCGAACGGCTGACCAGCGAGCTGTTCGCACGGTACGCGACGGAAGCGTTCGAGCGGCAGGAGCGCCAGCTCGCCCAGGTCGACCAGTTCGCCTGGCTCAGCCCGATGGTGGCGCTGCGGCGCCTGTCGATGGCCGTGGCCGGCACCGACCTGTGGCAATACCGCCGGTTCGTCGAACAGGCCGAACGGCATCGCTATGCGCTGGTGCAGCACCTGAACCGGCTGCAGGCCGAGCAGCTGACCTTCCGCGACGACAAGTCGAGCCGGGACAGTCGCATCGCCAGCACCCACTGGCACGGCGCGGCGGACTTCCACTTCGAGCCCGACCCGTCGATGCGCGGGGCGGCCTCGGCGGCGGGGACGCTGCTGCTGTGGCTGGTGGCGCTGTCGGCCGTGCTGATCGTCGCCTCCAACCGGCTCGGAAAGGAGACCCGATGAACACGATCCTCCACGAGGCCCGGCTGCTCTGGCGTTCGCCGGTGTCCGTGGCCGCATTGGTCGCGCTGTTCCTGCTGTCCTCGCTGGCCGTGGTGCTGGGGCTGCGCGAGGTGGCGGCCCAGCACGCGACCCTCTCGCGGCTGGCGGTGCTGCAGGCGCAGGACCTGCAGGCACAGGCCCGCACCCGGCTCGCGCGCCAGGACGCGGGCACGGTGGCGTACTACACCTTCCACGGGACCTGGGACCCGCCATCCACCGCGGCGTTCACCGCCCTCGGCCTGCGCGACGCCGCGCCCGGCGTGCTGCGCGTGCGGGCCCTCGCGCTGCAGGCCCAGCTGCACGAGGGCGAGACCTTCAACCCCGAGCTCGTGCTCGCGGGACGGTTCGACTACGCCTTCGTGCTGGTGTACCTCGCGCCGCTGTTCCTCATCGCGCTGCTGCACGACGTCGTCTCGGGCGAGCGGCGTGCCGGCCGCCTCGCCACGCTGATGTCGCTGCCCGGCGGTGGCCGGCGCCTGTGGATGCGGCGTGCCGGCCTGCGGGCCGCGCTGGTGTTCCTGGCGCTCGTGCTGCCGGTGCTCGCGGGCGCGGTGGTCAGCGGCATGCCCATGGCCGCGGTCGCGACGGTGCTGCTGGCCACGGCGGCCAGCGTGGTGTTCTGGGGCGGGCTGTCGCTCGCGATCGGCTCGGCGCGCGGCAGCGCCGCGGTCCACGCCACGGCGCTGATGGGCACGTGGGCCGTGCTGACGCTGCTGCTGCCGACCCTCGCGAACGCCGCGCTGTCCCGTGGCGTGCCGGTGCATCAGGGCGTGGCGCTGATGCTCGCGCAGCGGCAGGCCGTGCACGGGGCGTGGGACCTGCCGCCCGGCGACACGATGGACCGGTTCTTCCGCACCCACCCCGAGTGGCGCGGCACGGCGCCGTTGCCCGAGGGCTTCCACTGGAAGTGGTACTTCGCGTTCCAGCAGCTCGGTGACGAACACGTGGCCGACCGCGTGGCCGCGTACCGCGCCGGCATGGCAACGCGCCAGCGCTGGACCGAACGCCTGGGCTGGCTGCTGCCCGGTGTCGGCGTGCAGGCCGTGCTGCACCGGCAGGCGGGCACCGACCTCACCGCGCAGCTGGCCTACCAGGACGCGGTCACGGCGTACCACTCCGAGCTGCGCCGCTTCTTCTATCCGTACCTGTTCGAAGAGGTGCGGTTCGGCGAAGCCGACTTCGCGGCGCAGCCGAGGTTCACGCCGCCGATGGCCGCGGCGGCGATGCCGTGGGCCTCGCTGGCGGCGCTCGGACTCATCGCGGCGGTGGCTGCGGGTCTCGGGGCACGAGCGGCAGGCCGGGTGTCGGTGCGGGACGGGACGTGAGCACCGCGAGGCTGAACGCGGCCGTGAGTCAGCCGCGCGCCGACGTCCATGCCCGAGGCCATGCCGGCCCGGTTCGCGGGAACCGGGGCGGTGGTCATGCTCGTCGCGGGTGTGGTGGTCAGCCCGAGCCCGATCCGAGGAGGCCGAACGGGTGCGGCAGCAGGCACCGGCACGGCGGCGCAAGGCGTAGCGGCTCAGCCCTCGTCCTTCAGCGCCCGCGCGAAGAAGTCCGCCACCGCCCGCACCCGCGCCGTGTTGCGCAGGTCCGGGTGCATCACCAGCCACACGTCGTACCTGGCCTTGCGCACGCGCTCGGGCCACACGCGCACGAGCCCGTCGCGAATGCCGTGCACGAGCGGCATCTCGGCGAGCCCGAGGCCGGCGGCGACGGCGTGGCGGATCAGCAGCCCCGCATTGAGGGCCGCGGCGACGGTGCCCTGGCGCGAGGGTTCGTCCACCAGTGTGAACCAGCCGCCTTTTTCGATGTGCGGGCGGAAGCCCACCACGTCGTGCCCCGCGAACTCGGTGCCGGGCACCGGCTCCCCGCGCCGCGCGAGGTAGTCCTCGCTGGCGAACAGCCCGACAGGCCACGAGGCCAGGCGCCGCACGAAGAGGTCGGGGTTCTCGGGCTTCTGGTTGCGGATGGCGAGGTCCGCCTGGCGTCGCGACAGGTTCAGCACCTGTGTCGTGACCTCGAGGTCCACCCGGATGGTCGGATGCCGCTCGCGCAGCGTGGCCATCGCGGGGATCAGCACGTCGATGGCGATGGAGTCGGTGCTCGTGACTTTCACGACGCCGGACAGGGCGTCGTCCTGGCCTTCGAGCTTGCTTTGCAGTTCGAGCGCCGCGGTCTCCATGCGCGAGGCGGCGCCGAAGGCGACCTCGCCGGCGGCGGTGAGCACGTAGCCGTCGGACGCGCGCAGGAACAGCTTCGTGCCCAGCGCCTTCTCCATCGCCGCGATGCGGCGGCCGACCGTCGCCTGGTCCACGCCCAGCACACGCGCGGCCCCGCGCAGCGTGGTCTCGCGGCCGAGCGCGAGGAACAGTCGGGCGTCGTCCCAGTTCATTGGAGGTTGATGCAAATCTGCATGGCTTTGCAGAGATGATGCATCAAAAAAATCAACGGGTTAACCCTAGGATTGCCGATGGCGGCAACGGGTCCGCCGATCCCTCAAGGAATCGACATGAACACGGCCTCGTTCACGGCGCTCGCGCCGAACCAGCGCACCGCCTTCCTCGCGATCTTCGCGGGCCTCGCCGCGAGCGTCGTGGGCATCGGCCTCGCCCGCTTCGCCTACACGCCGCTGATTCCACCCATGGTGCAGGAACACTGGTTCCCCGCCGGGCGGGTCGCGCTGCTCGGCGCCGCGAACCTCGCGGGCTACCTCGTCGGTGCGCTGTCGGGGCGGGCGATGGCCCGCTTCACGTCGCCGGTCACGGTGCTGCGGCAGATGATGGCGCTGACCTCGGTGGCCTTCTTCGCCTGCGCGTTCCCGCTGTCGGAAGTGTGGTTCTTCGTGTGGCGGCTGGGTTCGGGCGTGGCCGGCGGCGCGATCATGGTGCTGGTGACGGGGGTGGTGCTGAACCACGTGCCGGCAGAACGGCGCGGGTTCGCGAGCGGCGCCGTGTTCGTCGGCGTGGGCCTGGGCGTGGTGCTGTCGGGCACGCTGGTGCCGTTGATGCTCGCGCAGAGCCTGCGAACGACCTGGCTGACGCTGGGTGCCGTGTCGCTCGTGTTGACGCTGCTCGCCTGGTTCGCGTGGCCGCCCGCCGATCCCCACGACCGGCCGCAGGCGCTCGCCACGCTGAAGCGCACCCGCACGCCGGCAGCGCTTCGCATCCTGCTGTGGCAGTACGCGCTGATGGCGGCAGGGCTCGTGCCCGAGATGATGTTCCTCGTCGACTACCTGAGCCGGGGCCTGTCGCTCGGCTACGCATGGGGCGCCGCCGGCTGGGTCGCGTACGGCGCGGGGGCGATGGTGGGGCCGCTGCTGTACGGCCTGGCCGCGGACCGCTTCGGCGCGCGACGTGCCGTGCGGTACACGCTGGGCCTGCAGGCGCTCGCCGTGCTCGCGTTCTCGGCGGTCAGCATGCCCGGCGCACTGCTCGCGCTGGCGGTGCTGATCGGTTCGTTCCCGCCAGGCATCCCGGCCCTGGCGCTGGGCCGCCTCGACGAACTGGTGCACGACACCCACACGCGCCAGGCGATGTGGTCCCGCGCGACCGTGTTCTTCGCGCTGACCCAGGCCGTGAGCGGCTATGCCTATTCAACGGTCTACGCGCTGACCGGGGGTCACCACCAGGCGCTGTTCGCGATCAGCGCCGTGGCGCTGGCGGCCGCGGTGGCGCTCGACTTCAGGCGGGCTCCAGCAGCGGCGGCAACTGCGTCACCAGCGCATCCACCACGACACGGATCTTGAGGGGCAGGGCCTGCATGCGCGGCCACACGGCGTGCATCTCGTAGGTGAGGGGACGCGGTTCGTCGAAGGGCACCACCAGCGCGCCGCGGCTCACGTCGTGGGCCACGAGCCACGTGGGCAGGCGCGCGAGGCCGTCGCCGGCGAGCGCCGCGTCGCGCAAGGCCTCGAGGTCGTCGAAGCGCCACCGGTGCGTCACGTCCATGTCGACCAGCCGCCCCTCCGCGTCATGGAACTGCCAGTGCTTGAAGCGGCCGTTGCGGGCGTAGACGAGGCAGCGGTGGGACGGCAGGTCGTCCGGCCCCGACGGCGTGCCGGCCGACTGCAGGTAGCCAGGGGACGCGCACACCACCATGCGGTGCAGCCCGAGCCGGCGGGCCACGAGGTCGTGCGAATCGCGCAGCGGGCCCACGCGCAGCGCGAGGTCCACGCCTTCGTGGATCACGTCGACCACGCGGTCGGTGAAGGAGAGGTCGAGTTCGAGGGCCGGATGCTGGCGCCCGAGCGCCATCAGCAGCGGCGCCACGCAGTGCCGGCCCACGGCCACCGGCATCGTCACGCGCACGCGGCCGCGGGGCTCGTCGCGGCTGCTCTCCACCGCGGCCATGGCCGACAGCAGCTCGGCCGATGCGCGCAGCGCATGGTCGTAGAACACGCGACCCGGTTCGGTGAGCGTGGAGTGGCGCGTGTCCCGCACGAACAGCCGCACGCCCAGCTGCGCCTCGAGCCGCGCGATGCCCTTGCCGACGGCCGAGCGCGTGCGGTGCAACCGGCGCGCGGCGGCCGCGAAGCTGCCGGTCTCGACAGCGGCCACGAACACCTCCAGCAGGGCAAAGGGCAACGAACTCATTGGCGAACTTCCTTCTACACGGCGGTGCCGGGATTACAGCACTGCATCCTGATGGGAAGCAATAACCTGCGGCCTCTTCCAACGAACCGAGGACGCAGGACATGGACATGCAACGCTGGCAGGTGACCCGCTACGGGCTCGACGGTCTCGAACGGACACGAGGGACCGTGCCCGAACCCGGCCCCGGCCAGGTGCTCGTGAAGCTCCGCGCCGCCTCCCTCAACTACCGCGACCTGCTGATCGTGGGCGACGGCATGGGCATGCCGCTGGGCCTGCCGTTCACGCCCGGCTCCGACGGTTGCGGCGAGGTCGTGGCGGCCGGCGCCGGGGTCACGCGCTGGCGTCCGGGCGACGTCGTGATCAACACCTTCTGGAGCGACTGGTGGGACGGTGCGCGGCCCGCGCATTCGGTGCCGGCCGGCGCACCCGGGCCCGGGGTGCTCGCGACCCACGCCGTCCTCGGCGAACACGACCTCGTCTCCGCACCCCGAACCTGGACCGCGGCGCAGGCCAGCCTGCTGCCGTGTGCGGGGCTCACCGCATGGACCGCCCTCGTCGAGAACGGCGCGTTGCGCGCCGGGCAGACGGTGCTGATCCAAGGGACGGGCGGGGTTGCGCTGTTCGGGCTGCAGCTCGCGGCCATGCATGGCGCCCGCGCCGTGGTCGTCACGTCGTCGGCCGCCAAGCGCGACCGCGTGCTCGCCCTCGGCGCATCGCACGCGGTGCTGCGCAGCGAGGCCGACTGGCCGGCCCGGGTGCGTGGCTGGACGGAAGGCCGCGGCGTCGACCACGTGCTGGACACCGCTGGCGGCGACAGCTTCGGTGCTTCGGTGGAACTGCTGGCCCCCGGCGGCCGCGTGGCCGCCATCGGCATGCTGGCCGGCACCGACCTGCGCCTGCCGTTCTACCCGACGATCATCAACCGGGCGACGGTGCAGGGCGTCGGCGTGGGCCACCGTCGCAGCCTCGAGGAACTGGTGCGGGCGGTCGAGGCCCGGCCGTTCGAGCCGGTGGTGGACGCGACGTTCCCGTTCGAGCAGGTGCCGCAGGCGCTGGAGACGGTGCGCGAAGGCGCCTTCGGCAAGGTCGTCGTGACGATGTCCTGACCGCCGGGGCGCCGTGCTCGCGGTGTCAGGTCGGTGTGTCCACGTCGTCCCAGGCCGCGTCCTTGAACTGCACCAGCCAGTTGAAGGCGCGGGTGCGTTCCGCGACCACGCCGCCGTCGACGCCGGCCACGGTGTTGCGGCCGTTGATGTGGGCCTGCCTCACCACCCAGTGCACGCGGTGATGGAAGTCGAGGGCGTCCAGCAGCACGGCGGTGGGGCGCAGGCCACGGGGGCTGGCGCCGATCACCTGCCGGGCGACCGCGGAGCCGTCGCTCGCCGCGGCGGGGAACGGGAGGTCGCCGTCGAGGGACAACGCCCAGGCGAGCGTGCGCGCCGCCTCGAGCCGCCCGCCGAAGCGGTCGAGCCGGGCCGCGTCGGGGGACGCCGTCTGCAGGAACACCTCCTCGGCGGGGCTCAGGTGCGCGAAGCCGTCGGGCAGCCGCTCCTTCAGGGACTCGACGGGCACGGGGTTGCCGCGCCGGATCGACTCGGCCCGCACGCCCACGATGGTCAGCGCGCCGGTGCGGGCCCAGACCTCGTCGACCGGCCGCAGGCGCGCTTCCGACTCGCCGTCGCGCGGCGGAAGCGACGCGGTGCTCCGCAGTCCGTGTTCGGCGAGCTTCGCTTCCGACCGGGCCTTGCGCGCCCAGGCATCCGCGGGATGGGGCACCCGCGCCTCGAAGTCGCAGGACGAGCCGTCTCCGCCCAGCAGGACGTTGCCGGCGGGGTCGCGGATGCTGGCATCGGGAAAGAACATGATCGCGTTCGCCCGCGCGGCCCAGGTGCCGAACGCGTCGAGTGCCGACTCGGGGACCATCACGCTCGTGTGGTGGCGCACCCGCTTCAGGTGGCTGAGCAGGTGGTAGCGCGCCTGGGTCATCGTGCTGCCGTCGCGCATCACGAACTCGGAGAAGCCCTGGAGGTGATCGGTCAGGCCGGCGTCGGGCGCGCTGCGGGCGGCGCGGGGCGTGTGCGGGAAGTCGAAGGGCGGGAGCGTGGCGACGGTGGCGTACGCATTGACCAGGACGTCGGGGCCGGACGCGGGCGCGGACCGGTCGCTGGCGAGATGGCGAAAAATGCGCTTCAACATGGGCGCGCATCTTCGCACGCCCGTTCGATGCCGCGGCGCCGGGGCGACCCCGGGATCAAGGGGCGGGCAACACGTCCCGCATGAGGGCGGCGAGGTCCCCCGCGGGCAGCGGCTTGGTCAGGTGGAAGTCGAAGCCGGCGGCCAGCGTCGCCTCCTTCGCCCCGGGCCGGGTGTCGGCGGTGAGTGCCACCAGCACGGGATGGGACGACAGCCGGCACGACCGGATGGCCCGCGCGGCGTCGAGCCCGTCGATGCTGGGCATGTGCACGTCGAGCATCACGACGTCGGGCAAGAAGGTGGTGGCCTGGCGCACACCCTCGAGGGCGCCGTACGCGATCGAGGTGTCGTATCCCATCTGGGCGAGCAGCAGGCCGAGGGAGTCCGCGGCATCGGCCTGGTCGTCGACGACGAGCACCTTGTACCGCGAGGCGCCGAGGGGCAGGGGGGCGGACGAGGGAGCGGTCGACGTGTGCATGGCGTTCCGGCGCGGGGCCGCGTACTGCTGATGCGACCGCCGTTAGCAGGCTTCATGCCGATGCCGGTGTTCCTTGGGAACCGGACGGTGGACGGCGCGGGAGCGGCAAGGATTGCCGCACCGCTTGCACGGCCACCGGTTTGACCGGGCGCAACATGGGGCCTCCCGTCCGCGCGTACGCTGGGGCCGACATCCACCTCCGGAGCCCTTCCATGTACGCCCGCATCCTGGTCCCGATCGATGGCAGTTCCACCGCACAACGCGGCCTCGAGGAGGCCCTCGCTCTCGCCGAGAAGCTCGGGTCGTCGCTGTACGTCGTCAACGTCGTCGACGCCCGCCTGCTGATCGCCGAGGCCGAGATGGCCGTGCCGCCGAAGGACGTGCTCGACAGCTGGCAGCTGCAGGGCGAACGGCTGGTCGCGAAGGCCTCCGAGGCGGCGCGCGCGAAGGGCGTGGCCGTGGAGGTGGCGGTGCGTTGCGAGCCTGGCCTGCGTGTGTGCGACGTGATCGTCAAGGAAGCGGCCGACCGCCGCGTGGACCTGATCGTCATGGGGACGCACGGCCGACAGGGCCTGCGTCGCCTGACGCTCGGCAGCGACGCCGAACTGGTGCTGCGCGAGAGCCCGGTGCCGGTGCTGCTCGTGCGAGACCCTCTGAAGCACGCCTGATCAGCGCGACATCCACAGCGGCATCGGCGCGTGCAGCAGCGCCGTGCGCGTGACGCCCCCGGTCACGCGCTCGATCCAGCGCGAATGGCCGTAGGTGCCCATCACGATCAGGTCGGCGCCCAGCTTCGCCGCATCGGACAGCATGGTGTCGCCGATGGCGCCGGCCGCGCGTGTCACGCGGGTGTCGGCCGTCACGCCGTGCCGTTCGAGCCAGCGGCACACCTCGGCCAGGCGCATCGCGATGCCGTTGTCGGCGGCTTCGCTGGCGCGCCGCCACACGCACAGCAGCACCCGTTCGGCCTGGCGCAGCACCGGCAGCGCGTCGGTGGTGGCGCGAACCGCGGCGGGGCTGTCGTCCCAGGCGACCACGACGTTGCGCCCGGCCTGCTCGAAACGGCCGGCGCCGGGCACCACGAGCGTGGGCCGCGGGTTGTGGGCCAGCACCTGTTCGACGAAGTGCACGCCGCTGCGCCAGCCGGGACTGGCGGCCGGCGGCGGGCTCACGACGACGAGGTCGTGGCAGGCGGCGTGGTGCATCAGCAGCGGCAGCGCCGCACCTTCGGCGGCCTCGGCGTCGACCGAGACCACGCCCTCGGCCCGCGCGGCCTCGCGGAAGCGCCGGGCCAGGTGGCCGGCGTGTTGCCACGCGTCGTCGCGCGCATGGTCGGCCACCTCGATGGCGTGGGCGGCCGATGCGGTGCCCTCGATGTCGGGGCGGCCGGTGGGCGCGATGCCGGTCAGGTGGGCCTGGTGGGCCACCGCGAGCCGCGACGCCAGGTGTTCGCGCGCGGCCGACGGGGCGTCGTCGCCCAGCAGCACCAGGATGCCTCGCAGGTTCATCGTTCGGCCCTCGGTGGACGGTGTGTCAACGAGCATAGCGCGCTGTGTGGGTCCCCGCACTGATACAGGTCATGGCTGTACCGGGTCGGCTTGTGCCTTCCTCGGGCAGGGTCCCAGGCCTATCGTCACGACCATGGACACGCTCAAGACCCCCCTCGCTCCCGCCGCCCTGTTGCCGTCGATCCCGTGGCGTCCTGCGCTGCACCGGCTCGCGGGGCTCTTCGCCACCCTCGGACTGACCGCCGAAGCCCGCTTCCTCGCCGAGGCGGACGACCTCGCGGACCTCGAACGCCGTCTGCACGCGCTCGAGCGGGACGGGTTGCACGACCCCCGCTGGCCGATGCGCTGATCCGTCACAATCGGGCCCATGTTCCCGCTCGACCGCGACTCCACCGTCCCGCTCTCCGAGCAGATCGACATCCGCCTGCGGGCCATGATCTCGGAGCGGCAGCTGCTGCCCGGCGTCAAGCTGACGTCGATCCGCCAGCTCGCCACTCAGCTGCAGGTCAGCCCGAACACCGTCGTGCTGGCCTACGACCGCCTGGTGGCCGACGGCCTGGTCTTCTCGCGCGGCACCACCGGCTACTTCGTGGCCGAGTCCGCCGGTGCGGTGATCGACGCGGCGCCGCTCGAAGCGGGCGAGGCCCACGAGCCCGTCTGGCTCGCTCAGCAGGCGAACGACCTGCGCCCGGGCGTGCTGCAGGCGAGTGGCGGCGCGCTGCCCATGGCCTGGCTCGAGGACGCCATCCCGACGGCCCTCGTGCAGCGCGCGCTGAGCCACAGCGGCCTCGGCATGGCCTCGCGCTGCCCGCCGCAGGGCATGAGCCCGCTGCGCGAGCGGCTCGCGATGTCGATGCGCGCCCAGGGCATCGGGGTCGATGCCAGCCGCATCATGACGACGTACGGCAGCACCCACGCGATCGACCTGATCGTGCGCACGTTCCTGAAACCGGGCGATGCCGTGATCGTCGAGGATCCCGGGTACTTCCTGCTGTTCGAGCGGCTGCGCCAGGCGGGCGTGCGCGCCGTGCCGGTCACGCGCCGCGCCGACGGGGTCGACCTGGTGGAGCTGGAAGCCGCGTGCGTCGCGCACCAGCCGCGCCTCGCGTTCCTCCAGCCGGTGCTGCACAACCCCACGGGCTGGAGCAGCACGCCGGCCAACCTGCACCGGGTGCTGCGCATCGCCGAGCACCACGGCGTGCTGATCGCCGAGGACGACGTGCACGGGCACTTCCAGCCGGGCCAGCCAACGCGCCTCGCGCAGCTGTCGGGCCTGGAGGGGGTGATCTACTTCTCGAGCTTCTGCAAGGTGCTGAGCCCCGCGCTGCGCATGGGGCACATCGCGGCGTCGCCGGCGCTGCTCAAACCGCTGCTGCGCCAGAAGATCTCGTCGGTGCTGACCACGCCCACGCTCAACGAACTGGTGCTGCTCGAGTTGCTGTCGACCGGGCGCTTCCGCAAGCACGCCGAGCGCATGCAGCAGCGCCTGGGCGCGGCCCGCGTGGCGGCGGTGAAGGCGCTGCGCGGCGCGGGCATCCAGCTCGACTCGATCGGCGACGCCGGCATCTTCCTCTGGGGCCGCGTGCCCGAGGGCGTGGACGTGCAGGCGCTCGTGAAGGAGGCGTACGGGCAGCAGATCGTGCTCGCGCCGGGGTCGAACTTCCTCGCGGGCGGGGCCAAGGACGACCCGCACATCCGCTTCAACGCGGTCACGTGCCAGAACGTGCGGCTCGCCGAGTACCTCACGCCGCGCCTGTCGCAGGCCGGTACGCCGCGGGCCACGGCCCGACAGCCGTAGGGCGCTGCCTACGGGCGGCCGCGACGGCGCCCGATGCGCACCGCGCGCTCCTGGTCCTACGCTGGAGGCTGCCCGTCCATCACGAGGAGCCCATCATGTTGCGCAAGCTCATCACCGTCGCGATCACTGCCGTGCTGGCGAAGCAGGCCTGGGACCGCATGCGCGCCACGCCGGTGTCACCGGTGGTGACGCCGGCGCAGGCGCCCGACGACGTCGAGTCCGAGTCGGTGCAGGCGCAGCCGATCGTGCCCGAGTCGCCGTTGCACTATCACTGAGACACTGAGACCGAGCGACCGGGCGCGGGGCTCAGTCCCGGAAGGGACGGTGGCGGCGATGGTCCTCGCGGCCGTCGCCGTTGTCGGCCTCGATCGGCGTGTCGAGCGCATCGTCCAGGCGGATGAGGATGAACTCGGTGCCGTCTGGCGCGGTCAGCGTGCGGCCGCCGTTGCCCGGGTAGTTGTTGTCGTTGATGACCAGCAGCGTGCGGTCGTCGACGATCAGCACGTCCTCGATCGTGACGAACGGGAACGTGAAGCGCTTGAAGCCGTCGCGGTCGAGGTCGTCGGGGTCGGCGACGTTCAGCAGGTCGACGATCTCCTTCTTCTCGACGAAACCGTCGGCGTCCACCTTGCTCAGGTCGATCTTGTAGATCTTCTTGAAGTTGGCGGGCGTCGGGAACGTCTCCGGACGGTTCGGGTCGCCCGCCGTGACGTTGCGCTCGATGACGAGGAACTCGTTGTCGTTCACGGCCGTCATGTCGCCGATGTTCGTGCCGAGGGCGTCGAGGCGGTAGGCCCACTTGCGGCCGGTGTAGGCCTCGGTCTTGATGTCGAACTCGCTGATGATCAGGCGCTTCTGGTTCGTGTCGGCGACGAGGGGGCCTTCGAGCAGCGGGTACAGCTTCGTGCCGGCCGAGTTCATGCCCATGCCCTCGAAACCGTTGGAACCGCGCAGCGTGGGCGTCGCGGTGCCGAGGTACGGGTTCTGCGGCGACTGCACGCCGGCCAGCGGGAACTCGCGGGCGAGGACTTTGCCGGTGCGGTCGGTCTTGATCAGGAACGGACCGAACTCCTCACCGAACCACAGGTTGCCGTAGCGGTCCTCGCGCACCGATTCGATGTCGAAGTCGGCGCCGGTCAGCAGGCGGCCCGCGCGGATGGCCGGGTCCACGGGGATCGTGGCGCTGCCCGGGCCGGTGCCGCCGTACGGGTAGTACGTGCCGTCGGCGACGAGGGGGAAGCCGAGCTTGCGGTCCGGGTCGCGCAGCGTGATGCGCGAGGCGGCGTGGAACGAGCGGGTGTCGTGGCCCTTGTCGAAGGACACCGGTTCCACCGTGCCGCGGCCGCCGCGGCGGGTGCGGAACTGCGGCTCCACCGCGTACATGCGCAGCAGCGCGTCGGGCGAGTTCGGCTTGGTGCCGAAGCCGTTGTCGGGCATCACGTAGTACGTGCCGTGGCGCGGTCCGTCGAGCACGGCCGAGAAGCCCTGCACCGGCTGCTTGCGCACGAACGGCGGCGTGATGCCGTTGGCCGGGGCGACGAACTGGCCGGACGTGGGACCGTCGGAGAAGGTGTTCGCGTCGAGCCTGGCGAAACCGACGAGCGTGGGCGCGGCGTGGGCCGAGGCGCACGCGAAGGCGAGGGCCGCGACGAGCGGCAGCGGGCGGAGGAGGGGGGTCATGCGGGGTCCTGTGGGATGGGTTCTCGACGACGAACCCGCGCACGCTACCGACCGGCGATGACGACGCCGTGACGGAATTCACACTCCATGAAGGCTCAGAGGAACGTCCGGTTCCAGGTGGGGCTGATCAGGATCTCGTTGACGCACACGTGCGGCGGCATGCCCGCCACGAACGCGATCGTCCGCCCGAGGTCCTCCGGCTGCAGCATGCGCGCGAGGTCCTCCGGCGACGGCGGCACCGGCCGTTGCGCCATGATCGGCGTGGCGACCTCCGCGGGCAGCAGGCAGCACGCCCGCAGGCCGTGGCGGAACTCCTCGATGTTGAATTCGTGCGTCAGCGCGGCCACGGCCGTCTTGCTGGCGGTGTACGCGGCGCCCGGCATCGTCGAGACGAAGCGGCCGGCCCAGGAGGCCACGTTGATGATCGTGCCGCCATGGGCCGCGCGCATCGCGGGCAGCACGCCACGCATCGCGTTCACCACGCCCTTGAGGTTGATGTCGATGACGCGGTCCCAGTCGGCCGCGGTGCAGTCGGACCAGCTGCGTTTCGGCACGTTGATGCCGGCGGCGTTCACGAGCAGGTCGATGCGCCCGTGTCTCGCGGCGATGGACGCCGCCGCGCCGGCGGTGGCCGCGGCGTGCGCCACGTCCACCACGAGCGCCTCGGCCCGCCCGCCTCGGGCCGTGATCGATGCGCAGGCCTCGGCGAGGGTGTCCTCGCGGCGGCCGGACAGCACCACCGTCCAGCCCTCGGCCGCGAGCGCCTGGGCACCGGCCAGGCCGATGCCCGTGCCACCGCCCGTCACCCACGCGATGCGGGAGGCGCCGGTGCTCATTTGCGGATCTTCGCCAGCTCGTCCTGCGTTTCCTTCCACAGGTCCATGCCGACGCTGCTGGCCACCGTGGCGTTCACGCGCGTCAGCTTGTCGCGCATGCGGGCCGTCTCGGCCGGGCTCAGCTCGTTGACGACCATGCCCTTCTGCTTCAGCTCGGCCAGCGCCTTCGCGGCCTCGTCACGCGTGTCCTTGCGCTCGAAGTCGCGGCTCTTCTTCGCGGCGTCCATCAGCACCTTCTGCTCGTCCTTGCTCAGGCCGTCCCAGAACTTCTTGCTGACCGTGACGATCCACGGGCTGTAGACGTGGTTCGTGACGCTCAGGTATTTCTGCACCTCGTAGAACTTGCTGGAGAGGATCGTGTTGTACGGGTTCTCCTGGCCGTCGACCGCGCCGGTCTCCAGCGCCGGGAACAGCTCGGGGAAGGGCAGCGGCACCACGTTCGCGCCGAGGGCCTTGAAGCTGTCGAGGAACACCGCGTTCTGCATCACGCGCAGCTTCACGCCGTTCAGGTCTTCCAGCTTGGTCACCGACCGCTTGCTGTTGGTCAGGTTGCGGAAGCCGTTCTCCCAGTAGACGAGGCCCACGAGGCCCTTTTCGGCGAGCTTGCCCTTGACCTTCTCGCCCACCGGGCCGTCGAGCACCGTGTCGGCTTCCTTCACGTTGTTGAAGAGGAACGGCGTGTCCCACAGCGCCATCTCCTTCGTGATGCCCACGAGGGTGGCGGTGGAGCCCACCATCATCTCCTGCGCGCCGCCGATCAGGGCCTGCTGCATCTGGACGTCCGGGCCGAGGCTCGCGGCGCCGAAGGCGCGCACCTTCATCTTGCCGCCCGACAGCTTCTCGACTTCCTGCTGGAAGACTTTCACCGCGCGGCCCTGGTTCGACTGCTCGTTCAGACCGTACCCGAACCGGATCAGGCGGGGCTTGATGTCCTGCGCGAAGGCGGGGGCCACGGCGGCCAGCACGAGGCCGGCGATCAGCGTGCGACGAATGAACTTCATGGGGAACTCCTTCTGGGTAAAGCGGGGGTCAGCGCATCCACGCCACGGGCGCGGTCACGATCTGGGGAAACACGACGAACAGGGCGAGGATCAGCAGGTAGGTGAACAGGTACGGGTTCACGCCGCGCACCACCTGCTCGAGCCGCATGCGGCCCACGCCGGCCACCACGTTGAGCACGGTGCCCACGGGCGGCGTGATCAGGCCGATGGCGCCGTTCAGCACGAACATCAGGCCGAAGTACACCGGGTCGATGCCGGCCTTCGTGGCGATGGGCAGCATCACCGGGGCCATGATCAGGATGGTCGGGGTGAGGTCGAGCGCGGTGCCGATCACGACCAGCGCGAACATCATCAGCGCCATCAGCAGGCGCGGGTGGTCGACGAGCGGGCCGAGCCATTCGGTCAGCGTGGCGGGCAGGTCGGCCAGCGTGACCATGTAGCTCGCCACCTGGGCGCCGGCCACCAGGAACATCACGATGGCGGTGGTCTTGGCCGCGCGGATCAGCACGCCGTGCAATTGCGCGAAGCTCATCTCACGGTGCACGAACAGCGCGACGACGAGCGCGTACGCCGAGGCCACCACGGCCGCCTCGGTCGGCGTGAAGACGCCGGTCTTCATGCCGCCGATGATGATCACCGGCATCAGGATCGCCCAGAACGCCTTCGCGGTGGCCTTGAGGCGGTCGACCATCGGCAGCGGCACGCCCGGCGCGAGGTCGGTCTTCCGGACCACGAGCTTCCACGCGATGATGAGGCCGGCGCCCATGATGAGCCCCGGCACGATGCCGGACAGGAACAGCGCGGAGATCGAGGTGTTGGTGGTCACGCCGTACACCACGAACGGCATCGACGGCGGGATGATCGGCGCGATGATGCCGCCGGAGGCGATCAGCCCCGCGGACTTGTCGAGCGGGTAGCCGGCCTGGCGCATCATCGGCAGCAGGATGGTGGCGAGCGACGCGGTGTCGGCCAGCGCCGAACCGCTCATGCTGGCCATCAGGATGGCCGCGCCGATCACGACGAAGCCCAGCCCGCCCTTGATGTGGCCCACCCAGGCCTGCGCCATGCCGATGATGCGGCTCGAGATGCCGCCGGCGTTCATCAGTTCGCCGGCGAGGATGAAGAACGGGACGGCGAGCAGCGGGAAGCTGTCGACGCCCGCGACGAGGTTCTGCGCGAAGAGCTGGGTGTCCCAGAACCCGAGGGCATACGCCATCGAGGCGCCGGTGAGCACCAGCGCGAACGCGAGCGGCACGCCGATGCCCATGAAGAACAGCATGCCGACGAGGAAGATGACGGCCACGAGACCTTGGTTCATGACGAGGTTCCTTGGGGGCCGGTCACTCGACCTCGGACTCGTGTCCGAAGTCGATGGGTTTGTTGCGGACGAGGTCGACGGTGGCCATCACGCCGATGGCCACCGAGCAGAGGAAGGCCGGCAGCGGCAGCAGGGCCATGCGATAGCCCATCACGACGCTCGTGCTGTCCATGCCGACGACCACCTGCTGCCAGGAGCCCCAGGCGATCAGCACGCAGGTGAAGACCACCAGTGCGTGGATCAGCCGGGTCATCAGCGCGAGGAACCCGGGGCTGCGGTGCTGGAACGGTCGCAGCAGCGCGGTGAAGGCCATGTGTTCGCCGAGCGGGTAGGCGGCGGTGGCGCCGATGAACACCATCCACACGAACAACAGGCGCGAGAGTTCCTCGCTCGCGGGCACGCCGTCGCCGAAGCCGTAGCGCAGCACGACGTTGACGAACACGGCGACGGCCATCACCGCGAGGCACAGGCCCATCGCGGTCTCGGCCGCGCGCTGCCACAGCGGGCGGGGGGGAAGGGAGGGGACGGGAGTCATGGACGGTCCTTCGGGAACCAGGCCGACACCTGCGCGACGAGGTCGGGCAGCGGAGCGGTGGCGTCGACGCGCAGCACACCCGCTTCGCCGACCGGCGACTCGAGGGTGGCGAACTGGCTGTCGACCAGGGTGGTGGGGAAGAGGTGGGCGCCGGCGCGCGAGGCCACGCGGCGCATCGCCTCGTCACGGGTGATGTCGAGGAAGACGAAGCGCAGGCCCGGCGAGTGGCGGCGGAGCACCTCGCGGTAGGCGCGCTTGAGCGACGAGCAGGTGAGCACGGCACCGTCCGGGCGGGCGGCCAGCTCGGTGCCGAGGGTCTCCAGCCAGCCGGCCCGGAGCTCGTCGGTCAGGGGCACGCCGCTGCGCATCAGCTGCTTGCTCTTGTCGGAATGGAAGTCGTCGCCCTCGATCAGCGGCAGCCCGACGGCGGACGCGACGGCCGCTCCGAGGGAGGATTTGCCGCAACCGGCGACGCCCATGAAAACCAGCGAGTTCATCGTGTGGAGCAGGAGGTGGGCTGGAACAGGACAGCGCTGTCCCAGCGGGGCCAAAAAAGGCGCGTGGTGACACGCGCCCAGTTTCCGGTCCCGGGCCGTCGCTCGCTTCTGGCTTGCACTTCCCGGTTGGATAGCGCTATCCTAGTCCTCGCATCAGAACAAAACACCCTAGGGATAACCCGTGCCTTCCGAGTCCTCCGCGCCACCGCCCGCCGCTCCACCCGTGGAAAAACGCCGGCGTTCCTCCGGCCGGGTGACCCTCGCCGACGTGGCCAAGGCCGCGGGCGTGAGCCCCATCACCGCGTCCCGTGCGTTGCGCCGGGACCGGGGAGTGGCCGAGGCGCTGGTGGCCAAGGTGCAGGCGGCCGCCGACGCGCTCGGCTACGTGCCGGACCCCGCGGCCCGGGCGCTTGCGTCGAGCCGCAGCACGCACGTGGCTGTGCTCGTGCCGCTGCTGACGAACCGCCTGTTCGTCGACCTGCTGGAGGCCGTGCAGAGCGTGCTGCTCCCGGCCGGCTACCAGAGCCTGATCGGCGTGACGCACTACGACGCGCACGAGGAGGAACTGCTGCTGCGCAGCTACATGGCCCACCGTCCCGCGGGCCTGATCGTGACCGGATTCGACCGCAGCGAGGCGGGGAGCCGCCTCGTGGCGTCGAGCCGGCTGCCGTGCGTGCACGTGATGGAGACGAGCGCCCAGCCGGACGTCTTCTGCGTGGGGTTCTCGCAGGAGGACGCCGGACACGCCGTCACGCGGCACCTCGTCGAACGGGGCCGCCGCCGCATCGCCTTCGTGGGCGCCCAGCTCGACGCGCGCGTGATGCAGCGCCTCGAAGGCTACCGCCGCTGCCTGCGCGATGCGGGGCGGCACGATGCGGCGCTCGAATGGCTCGACCCGCGGCGTTCGTCGATCGCGCTCGGCGCGGAGATGTTCGAGGCGTTGCTGGCCCGGCACCCGGACGTCGATGCCATCTTCTTCTGCAACGACGACCTGGGCCAGGGCGGCCTGCTGGCGGCGCTGCGGCTGGGGATTCCGGTGCCCGAGCGCATCGCGGTGACCGGTTTCAACGACCTCGAGGGCAGCGACCAGATGCTGCCGCCGCTCACCACCGTGCGCACGCCCCGCGCGCAGATCGGCGCCCAGGCGGCCACGATGCTGCTGGGGCTGATGCGCGGCGAGGCGGACGTGCCGCACAACGTGGACGTGGGGTACGAGTTGGTCGTGCGCGGAAGTTCCTGAAACGGAAAGCCCCACAACGGTGCGATATCGTTAACCCCGACATAATCGCGGGCTTTTGCGCGCCGCTGGCGCCGCCCTGGAACCCGCCGTGAACCGCTCCTTCTTCGCGGACCGCAAGGTCCTCTTCCTCGTCGCCACGTTCTGCTGCCTGCTGTGGGGGAGCTCGTATCCGGCGATCAAGATCGGGTACGAGATGTTCCACATCGTCCCGAACGACGTGCCCGGCAAACTCGTCTTCGCGGGTTACCGCTTCCTGGTCGCCGGCCTCGTGCTGCTCGTGTTCGCCGCGTTCACCGGCCGCTCGTCGGCCATGCGGCTCGACGCACGCACCCTGGGCCAGGTCACGGTGCTGGGCCTCACGCAGACCCTGCTGCAGTACATCTTCTTCTACGTGGGCCTCGCGTACACCACGGGCGTGAAGGGCTCGATCATGAACGCCACCGGCACGTTCTTCAGCGTGCTGCTGGCCCACTTCATCTACCACAACGACCGCCTGAGCCACAACAAGGTGTGGGGCTGCCTGATCGGCTTCGCGGGCGTGATGGTCGTGAACTTCACGCCGGACCTGCTCGACTTCCACTTCACGCTCCTGGGCGAAGGTTTCATCGTGATCGCGGCGCTCGTGCTGTCGGCCGCGTCGATCTACGGCAAGCGGGTGTCGCAGCGCCTCGACTCGGTCGTGATGACCGGCTACCAGCTCGCCATCGGCGGGGCCGCGCTGCTGCTGGCCGGGTTCGCGTTCGGCGGCACGCTGACGGGCTTCACCATCGGATCGGTCGTGCTGCTGGGCTACATGGCGCTGCTGTCCTCGGCCGCCTTCACGCTGTGGAGCCTGCTGCTGCGCGCCAACCGCGTCAGCACGGTCGCGGCCTTCAACTTCCTCGTGCCGATCTTCGGCGCGGGCCTCTCGGCGGTGTTCCTGCACGAGAGCATCTTCGAATGGAAGAACCTCCTCGCACTGGTGCTCGTGTGCGGGGGCATCTGGCTCGTCACGCGCGAGCCCGCCGAGGCGAAAAGCTGACACCCGGGCACGTGGTTTGCCCACGGGAGGGCAGGGCGGCATGTGCCGTCTTCACCTTCCGAGGAGACCCGTCCCATGCAAACGACCAAGGTTCTGTCCCTCGCAGTGCTGTTCTCGGCCACCGTGCTGAGCGCTGCCTGCAGCAAGCGCGAAGAAGCGCCCGTCACCCCCGCCCCGGCGCCGGCCGAAGCCCCGGCGCCCGCACCGACGCCGGTGCCCCCGCCGCCGCTGCCCGAGGCCTCGATGCCGTCGGCACCGGCCACCGTGCCGCCGGTCGATCCCGCCAGCGCCCCGGCCTCGGGAAGCCCGAGCTGAGCGCGCGCACGATGAAGGCACGCAACCTCGCGGGTCAATGTGTCGTGCTGACCGGCGCGACGAGCGGCATCGGCCGCGCCACCGCCGTGCAGTTCGCCCGCGCCGGCGTCGACCTGGTGCTGGCGGCCCGCCGGCAGAACGTGCTCGACGAAGTCGCGGCGCAGTGCCAGGCGCTCGGCGCGCAGGTGCTCGTCGTGCCCACCGACGTCACCGACGAACGGGCCGTGCGCGCGCTCGCGAGCGCCGCGGTGGCCCGCTTCGGCGGCATCGACGTTTGGGTCAACAACGTCGGCGTCGGTGCGGTCGGCAGCTTCGTGCAGACACCGCTCAAGTCCCACCACCGCGTGATCGAGGCGAACCTGCTCGGCCACATCAACGGCGCGCATGCGGTGCTGCCGCACTTCATCGCGCGCAAGTCGGGGGTGCTCATCAACATGATCTCGGTGGGCGCCTGGGCCGCCGCGCCGTACGCTTCCGCCTACTCGGCGAGCAAGTTCGGGCTGCGCGGCTTCAGCGAGGCCCTGCGTGGCGAACTGCACGAGTGGCGCGACATCCACGTCTGCGACGTGTACCCGGCCTTCATGGACACGCCCGGCGTGTCCCATGCGGCCAACTACACGGGCCGTAAGCTGCGCCCGGCGCCACCGCTCTACGATCCGCGCCTGGCGGCGGCGGCCGTGGTGTCGCTCGCCCGCGAGCCGCGTTCGTCGGTCTCCGTCGGTGGCGCGGCCACGGCGATGCGCCTCGCGCACTGGGTGTCGCCCGCGCTGTCGGCCTGGCTGGGCGCGCAGGCCGTCGAACGCGGGCTGAGCTCGGCCGACTCCGCCCCACGCTCCGACGGCAACCTGTTCGCGCCGTCGGTGGGGGCGGGCATCGACGGGGGCTACCGGCACAAGGTCGCGCGCACCGCCGTGCCCACCACGGCGGTGGCCGTGGCGGCGGGACTCGTGATCGGGCTGCTGGCGCACCGGCTGGCCCGGCGCACCTGACGGTCACGCGGCGGCGTGCCGCCGCTTCTCCACCGGTTCGAGCTTCAGCTGCTGGCGGTACTTCGTCACCGTGCGCCGCGCCACGGTGAGGCCCTGCTGCGCGAGCAGCCGGGCGATGTCCGCGTCCGACAGCGGCTCGCCCGGGGCCTCGGCGGCGATGATCTCGCCCACGAGGCCACGCACGGCGGTGCCGGAGAACGCCGCGCCGCTGCGCGCCGTCATCGCCCGCGAGAAGAAGAACTTCAGCTCGAACACGCCGTGGCGCGTCGCGATGTACTTGTTGCTCGTCACGCGCGAGACGGTGGACTCGTGCACGCCCACCTCCTGCGCGATCTCTCGCAGCGCCAGCGGCTTCATCGCCATCGCGCCGTACTCGAGGAACGGTGCCTGGCGGTCCACGATGGCCTGGGCGACCTCGAGGATGGTGCTGAAGCGCTGCTGCACGTTGGTCACGGCCCAGCGCGCCTCGCGCAGGTGGCCCGCGAGCTCGCCGCTGCCCGCGCCGCGGTGGCGGTGGAACAGGTCGGCGTAGTGCTGGTTCAGCCGCACGCGGGGGAACACCGCGGGGTTGAGGGACGCGGTCCACCGGCCGCGCACCTTCTTCACGCCCACGTCGGGCGTGATGTACTGGACGTGCGGCGCGCCGAAGCGCCAGCCGGGGTGCGGGTCGAGCCGGCGGATCTGGTCGCAGGCGCGCCGCACGGCCTCCACCGGCTCCCGCAGCTGCCGCGCGAGCGGCGCCGGGTCGCGTGACGCGGCGAGTGCGTCGAGGTGGTCCGCCACGATGCGCATGGCCAGCGACCTCAGCGCGGGTTCGTCGAATTCGGCGGCCTGCAGCAGCAGGCACTCCTCGACGTCGCGCGCGGCCACGCCGGTGGGTTCCAGCGACTGCACGCGCCGCAACGCGATGCGCATCTCCTCGAGCGACGCGGGGGGCGACAGGTCGGCCATCGCGGCGATCTCGTCGAGCGGCGTGCGCAGGTAGCCGTCGTCGTCGAGCGATCCCATGAGCGCCTTCGCGAGCACGGCGTCGCGCAGCGGCAGCGTGATCATGTTGAGCTGGCGGTGCAGGTGCTCGACCAGCGTGACGGACACCGCGACGCTGCCGAGCGACTCGAGGTCGCCGCCGTCGGTGGCCACGCGGGGCGCGCTCGCGCCGCGGCCGTCGGCGAGCCAGGGCTCCCGCTCGGCATCGTGGGACTCGTGCGGCGGGTCGGTCTCTGCGCCTTCGAGGAACGGGTTCGAATCGATCATCGCGTGGACTTCCTGCATGAAGTCGAGCGACGACATCTGCAGCAGCCGCACCGCGTGCTGCAGTCGCGGCGACAGCTTCTGGGCCTGGTGCATCTCGATCCGTTGGGACAGGGCGGTCATGGTGTGCGTGAGGTGGGGATGGTGTCGGGCGGGCCGTCCGATTGCAATGCGCGTGCCGATCGGGCCCGGATGCTGCTTTCCCGGGACGCGGCCCGCGCGTCGCGCCAAAAGCGGCAGTTGATGCCGGATCGGACGCGACTTCTTGCAGCAAAAGCGTTCGATTTACCGATCCCGGTCCCACCCCGAGGAATGCCCATGTACGCGGCTCGACGACACCTGCTTCGCCGCTTCCGGCCTTCATGGCCCACGGCTTCGCTGCGCACGTACCTCGTGCTGCTGCTGCTCATCGCCACCGTGCCCAGCGCGGTGCTGATGTGCTACCAGATCGTGGCCAACGTGGCGGCGCAGGAGTCGCGCATGAAGGAGGAACTGCGCCGCAACGCGAACTCGCTCGCGCAGACGGTCGAGCGCGAGATCGCGTCGTCGATGGACGCGCTGGCCATCCTCGCGCAGAGCGATTCGCTGCAGCGCGGCGACGTGGTCCAGTTCGAGGTCTTCCTCAACCGCAGCCCCGTGCTGCGCACGAGCTGGAGCAGCGCGTTCCTGCTCGACGTGGGCGACCGCGGGCGCGTGGTGTTCAACACGTCCCGCCTGCGTGTGTCCACCGCGCGGGGACCGGGGCCCGAGGAGGTGCGGCAGATGCTCGCCATGCAGCGGCCCTTCGTGTCGAACCTCGTGGTCGACGGCCAGCATTCGCGCTACGCCACCGTGGTGTCCGTGCCCGTCTTCGTGGGCTCGGAGTTCCGCTACGTGCTGGGCGTGTGGATCCCGGTGTCGGTGTGGCAGGAGCTCATCCAGCAGGCGGGTCCGCCGCTCGACGGCTTCAACACGGTGTTCGACAGCCGCAACGTCGTGATCGCACGCACGCTGCTGCCCGAGCGTTTCGTGGGCGAGCCGCTCGCGCCGCAGGCCGTGGCCCTCACGCGGAAGACGGCCGAGGGGTCGCAGCTCACCGACCTGCTGGGCGGCGGCTCCACGCTCACCGCGTGGCAGCACATCCCCAGCATCGACTGGGGCGTGGCCGTGGGCATTCCGGCCGAACCTGTGCGGGTCGCGCAGCGCGAGGCGATGGCCGCCGCGCTCGCGACCGCGGTGGGCTGCCTGCTGCTGGGCATGGTGCTCGCGATGTCGATCGCGCGGCGGGTCACGGGCCCGCTGCACGCGCTGGCCACGCCGGGGGTGGAGCCGCCCACGTCGCGCATCCACGTGCGCGAGATCTCCGGCCTGCGCGACGCGCTGCTCACGGCTCGCGCGCAGGACCAGACCGCGCGGGAGGGCCTGCAGCGCAAGGCCGACGAGTTCGAGACCCTCTTCAACAACAGCCCCATCGGCCTCGCGTTCGCGCAGGACCGCGACGGCGCGCAGGTCGTGCAGAACCCCGCGATGCTCGAGCTGCTGGGGCTGGGGGGCGGGGCGGGGGCCGTGGAACGCACGGTGTGCCACCGCGGCCAGCCGCTGCCACCGGAGCGTCAGCCGCTGCAGCGGGCCGCGGCCTCGGGCCAGGCCGTGGGGCCCATCGAGCTGGAGCTGCACGCCGAGGGGCAGGCCTCGGTGTTCGTGATCGCGAACGCCGCGCCGCTGCGCACGCCGTCGGGCGCGCCCCGCGGCGCCATCGGCGCGATGGTGGACATCAGCGCGCGCAAGCAGGCCGAGCAGTCACGCGCGGCGCTCATGACGCTGGAGCAGTCGGCCCGCCTCGAGGCCGAGGCCGCCAACCGCGCGAAGGACGAGTTCCTCGCGATGCTGGGCCACGAACTGCGCAACCCGCTGAGCGCGATGGCCTCCGCCGTGGACGTGCTGGAGCGGGTGGCGCCCGACGCCGAACTCGCGGCCACGGCCCGCACCGTCATCTCGCGGCAGACGGCGCACCTCGCGCGCATGATGGACGACCTGCTCGACGTGGCCCGGGTCATCTCGGGCAAGGTGCTGCTGTCGCGCCACAGCGTGAACCTCGGGCCGTTGCTTCGGCGGGTGTCCGACACGCTGCAGGTCACCGGCGACGGCCAGCGGCACACGGTCACGTTTTCGCCGGTCGACGTGTGGGTCGACGCCGACCCCACGCGCCTGGAGCAGGTGGTGAACAACCTGCTGACCAATGCGATCAAGTACACGCCGCCCGGCGGCACCATCCGCGTGGAGGCCGAGGCGACGGACGGCGAGGCCGTGCTTCGCGTGGCCGACAACGGCCTGGGTATCCCGCCGTCGCTGCTGCCGCGCATCTTCGAGCTGTTCGTGCAGGGCGAACGCACCCTCGACCGCCGCGCCGGTGGCCTCGGCATCGGCCTCACGCTCGTGCGGCGCATCGTCGAACTGCACGGCGGCACGGTGGGGGCACGCAGCTCGTCGTCCGGGTCCACGTTCGAGGTGCGGCTGCCACGCATCGACGCGCCGGCCGTGGGGCCCGAGCCCGAACGGCCCGCGGCCTTCCGGCCGCTGCGCGTGCTGGTGGTCGACGACAACACCGACGCGCTCACGCTGCTGCAGTCGATGCTCGAACTCGACGGCCACCGCGTGTCGGGTGCGGTCGACGGCGAGTCGGGCCTCGCGGCGCTGCTGGCGCAGCGGCCCGACGCCGCCGTGGTCGACATCGGCCTGCCGCTGCTCGACGGCTACGGCGTGGCCACGCGCGCCCGCGCGGCGGGCTACCCGGGCCGGCTGATCGCGCTGTCCGGGTACGGGCAGGGCGGCGACGTGCGGCGCGCGCTCGTCGCCGGCTTCGATGCCCACCTCGTCAAGCCCGTCGTGCCGGCGCAGCTCAAGCAGCTGCTGCTGGCCCCTTGAATGTTTTCCTTCCAACCCTTCTCCCACACCATGAACCACGTCCTGATCGTCGAGGATGACACCGATTCGGCCCGCATGATGGCCGCGCTCATCGGCACGATGGGGCCCTACACCGTGGCCACCGCCGGCACCCTGCGCGACGCGCGCCGCCAGATCGAACTGCAGCGGCCCGACCTCGTGCTGCTCGACCTGCGCCTGCCCGACGGCAGCGGCATGGACCTCTTCGAGAACACCGACCTCACCGCGAAGGCCCAGGTGGTGCTCATCACGGGCCACGCGAGCCTCGACACGTCCATCCAGGCGCTGCGGCTGGGCGCCGCCGACTACCTCATCAAGCCGGTCAGCGCGGCGCAGGTGGAGGGCATCCTGTCGCGGCTGATGAAGCCCGACGAGCTGCAGGCCGAACTGGCGGCCATGACCGACGCACTGGAGCGCGAGGGCCACTTCGGAGGCCTGTGGGGGCGATCGGACGCGATGCGCCGCATCTACGACCAGGTGGCGCGGGTGTCCGGCACCGCGGCCACCGTGTTCGTCACGGGCGAGAGCGGCACCGGCAAGGAGGTGGTGGCCCAGACGGTGCACGATCTGAGCCGCCGCCGCAAGTGCCCGTTCCTCGCGGTGAATTGCGGGGCGGTGTCGCCGCAGCTGATGGAGAGCGAGATCTTCGGCCACGAGCGTGGCAGCTTCACCGGCGCCGAGCGGCAGCACCAGGGATTCTTCGAGCGCGCCCACGGCGGCACGCTGTTCCTCGACGAGATCACCGAGATGCCCCAGGAGCTGCAGGTCAAGCTGCTGCGGGTGCTCGAGAGCGGCAGCTTCGCGCGCGTGGGCTCCACCGAGGTGCTGCAGGCCGATGTGCGGATCATCGCGGCCACGAACCGCGCGCCGCTGGAGGCGGTGGCCACGGGCCGGCTGCGGGAGGACCTGCTGTACCGCCTCAACGTCTTCCCGATCGAGCTGCCGCCGCTGCGCGACCGGGGCGCCGACGTGCCGCTGCTGGCGCAGCACTTCCTGCACGACGTGGCGCGGCGCGAGGGCGAGGTCAAGCGCTTCTCGCCGGAGGCGCTGCGGCAGCTGTCCGTGTACCGGTGGCCGGGCAACGTGCGCGAGCTGCGCAATGTCGTGCAGCGGGTCTATGTGATGACCTCGGGTCCCACGATCACCGACGAATGGCTGCCGCGCGACGCGCCTCCCGCGGGCGAGGCGCCGCCCGAGGCCGAGATCTCGGTGAAGCTGGGCACGTCGATGGCCGAGGCGGAGCGCAAGCTGATCCTCGCGACCATGGTCCACTTCGACCACCACAAGGAGCGCGCGGCGGCGGCACTCGGCGTGAGCCTGAAGACGCTCTACAACCGGCTGAAGGCGTACGCCGAGGAGGACGAGGCCGCCGGCCAGGGGCCGGACGCCTGACCGTGCGGCGGCGGGTCAGGCGCGCAGGCGCTCGAGGTCCTCGTACAGGTCGCCCGGCGCGGTGATGCCCGCGTCGCCGTCGGCCGGGTCATCGGCCTCCGCGTCGTCGCCGCCGCGGTGCGACACCGCCAGCATCCCGTACCGCTTGAGGAACGTGCGCAGCGTGTTCCGCGTGATGCCGAGCACCCGCGCCGCCCGTACCTGGTTCTCGTTCGACTGCTGGAACGCGGTGCGCACGACGGTTTCGGTCACGGCGTGGAACAGGTTGCGGTCGCCGCCGGCGATGAGCCGCAGCACGTTGTCTTCGAGGTCGGCGTAGGGGGATCGTTCGGGGGAGATCGCAGGAGGCGGCTCTTCGGGTTCGGCCACCACGGCCGGACGCACGGGCGTGCCCGGCACGGGCGCGACGAGCCGCAGGTCGCCGGGCCGCACGACGCCGTCCCGGCAGATCACGAGCGCGAAGTGCACGACGTTCTCGAGCTCGCGGATGTTGCCGGGCCAGAGGTACTCGACGAGCGCGGTCTCGGTCTCGGGCGCGAGCGTCACGTGCGAGAGCCCGAGCCGCGGCGCGTACACGCCGATGAAGTGGCGGGCGAGCGGCAGGATGTCGCCCGTGCGCTCGCGCAGCGGGGGCAGCGTGACGGGGGCGACGTTGAGCCGGTAGTAGAGGTCGGCGCGGAAGCGCTGGGCCTCGACGGCCTGGCGGAGGTCCACGTTGGTGGCCGCGACGAGCCGCACGTCGAGCGGGATCGGCTTGCGCGAGCCGAGGCGCACCACCTGGCGCTCCTGCAGCACGCGCAGCAGCTTGACCTGCAGCGAGAGCGGCAGGTCGCCGATCTCGTCGAGGAAGAGCGTGCCGCCGTTGGCCGCTTCGAACCAGCCGGCGCGCGATTGCGATGCGCCGGTGAAGGCGCCCGTCTCGTGGCCGAAGAGTTCGGCGTCGATCAGGTTCTCGCTGAACGCGCCGCAGTTGACGGCCACGAAGGGGCCGCGGCGTCCGCTGCGCGTGTGCAGGTGGCGGGCGATCAGTTCCTTGCCCGTGCCGGTGTCGCCGATGATGAGCACCGAGGCCTCGCTGCGGGCGATGCGCTCGACGTGTTCGAGCAGGGCCACCGAGCGCGGGTCGTGGAACAGCAGGGCCTTCGCCCGGATCGACAGCACGCCGCCCTCGGAGGGCGGCAGCGTCAGCACCGGCTCGGCGGCGGCGGGGTTGAAGGCGTGCAAGGTCATGATCGCCGGTGCCGGATCACAGCGTGGCGATCGACACCTCGGTCGACTTGACCAGGGCCACCACCTCCCGGCCCACGCGCAGGTCGAGTTCCTTGACGGAGCGGGTGGTGATCACCGAGGTGACGATGAGGCCGGACGCGGTCTCGACGTCCACCTCCGAGACCACGGGACCCTCGATGATTTCCTTGACCTTGCCGCGGAACTGGTTGCGGACGTTGATGGCGCTGATCGTCATGTCTGTGTTTTCCTGGGTGCGGGAGCCGGTGGGGTCGGGAGCAACCGGCTCGAAGTGCTCAGGAAGCACGATAGACAACGGCCCGCGAGGGGCCAACGAACGATTCCGACTTAGGTTAGACGCCGTGCCGCGAGAACCAGTCGAGGGTGCGCGACCAACCGTCGCGCGCGTCGGCCTCGCGGTAGCTCGACCGGTAGTCGGCGAAGAAGGCGTGCGGGGCGGTGGGATACACCACCACGGTCGACCCGTTGCCGGCCGATTCGAGCGCGGCACGCAGGCGGTCCACGTCGGCGAGGGGGATGCCCGTGTCCTCGCCCCCATACAGGCCCAGCACCGGCGCCTTCAGTTCGCCGGCCACGTCCACCGGATGCCGCGGGCTGTTGGGCGTGCCGGGGCCCGCGAGGCGCCCGTACCAGGCGACGCCGGCCTTGACCTTCGGCTGGTGGGCCGCGTAGAGCCACGTGATGCGGCCGCCCCAGCAGAAGCCGGTGACGCCCACCCGCGCCTTGTCGCCGCCGTTGGCCGTGGCCCAGGCCAGCGTGTCGTCGAGGTCGGACAGGACGAGGGCGTCGGGCGCCTTCGCGACGAAGTTCGCCCGGATCTCGTCGATGGACGCCGCCTTCGACGGGTCGCCCAGCCGGAAGTACAACTCCGGTGCCACCGCGAGGTAGCCTGCCTTCGCGAAGCGCCGCACCACGTCCCGGATGTGTTCGTGCACGCCGAAGATCTCCTGGATCACGAGCACGATGGGGAACGGCCCCGAACCTTCCGGCGACGCGTGGTAGATGGGCAGTTCGCCGGTGGGGGTGCGCACGGTGGTGGCGCCGTGCACCAGGCCGTCGGCGGGCGTGCGGATGACGGTGGACTCGACGGTGGGAACGGCGGACGTGAACGGGGGCGCGGCGGTCATGGATGGGCTTTCAGGTACAGGGAGTGGTGGTCGTTGCGCAGGATGTCGGCCGACGTCCAGCCGGCCGCGTCGAAGGCCTCGCGCTGTTCGTCGGGGGTGAGGTAGGGCGACGCACCGTCGTGGTCGCCGGTGCTGCGGTCGGCCAGCAGGAAGACGGCCCCGGGCAGCAGCAGCGCGCGCACCTGGGCGTAGAACGCGGTGGGGCGGTGCGCACGCAGCAGCGTGTGCACCGCGTCGTGCGAGATCACGGCGTCGAAGCGGCCGAGGCCGTCGGCCCAGCCGGGGTTGGCGAGGTGGCGGACCACGTGGGTGCGCCGGCCCTCCTTCGAGGCGAGGCGGGTGCGGGCGGGCGCCTGCGGCGTGTCGGAGAAATCGAGGGTGACGAGCCGCAGGCCGGGCACTTCGCGCAGCACGTGCGCGGCGAGGTCACCGCGTCCGGAGCCGAGGTCGAGGGCCCGGGGAAACGGGCGGCCGAGTGCCTTCAGCTCGGCGGCGAAACGGTGGAACACGGCCGGGTGGGACGCGGCCGGCTCCCTCGGGGGGAGGGAGGGCGGGGCGAGCGTGACGTCCGGTCTGGCATTCATCGTCGGGTACTCCTTCGTGCGTTGGGGCCCGGTGGGTCGTGCGGTGAGATCGCCGACCGCCCGGGCCTCTTCGAGGTGGGGATACCCGGACAGGATAAAGCGATTCGCAGTCGGAGCGCGACAGTCGTGAATTCGTTCCGTCCGGGTGGGTCACCACGCGAAGTGCCAGTCGGCCGGCGCACGGGCCGGGGACGCCGGCGGGACGAGCGCCGGGCGGTCCGCTTCGCCGAACTCGCCCAGCACGTCGTCCTTGATCGCGGCGAACGCGGCGGTGCCCCGGTCGCGCGTGCGGGGCAGCGGCACGTCGACGATGCGCTTGATGCGGCCGGGCCGCGGCTGCATCACGACCACGCGGTCGCCGAGGTACACGGCCTCCTCGACGTCGTGCGTGACCAGGATCGCGGTGATGCCCTCGGTGCGCCAGATGCGCTCCAGCTCGGCCTGCAGGTGGCCGCGCGTGAGGGCGTCGAGCGCACCGAACGGTTCGTCGAGCAGCAGCACCTCCGGTCGGTTCACGAGCGCCCGGGCGATGGCCACGCGCTGCGACATCCCGCCCGACAACTGGTGCGGGAAGGCGGTCTCGAACCCCTTGAGCCCGACGAGGTCGATGTGCTCCTGCACGGCCCTGGCCTTCGCGGCGGGGCTGCCCGGCGCGTTGAGCAGGCCGACCGCCACGTTGTGTCGCACGTCGAGCCACGGGAAGAGCCGGTGCTCCTGGAACACGATGCCGCGGTCGAGGCTGGTGCCCACGATGCGCTGGCCATCCAGCAGGATCTCGCCCTTGTAGTCCGACTCGAGGCCGATCACGAGCCGCAGCAGCGTCGACTTGCCGCAGCCGCTCGTGCCGACGATGCTGACGAACTCGCCCGGGCGGATGGTCAGCGAGATGTCCTGCAGCACCGGCAGGGGCTCGCCCTTGACCTGGTACTGCTTGTGGAGGTTGCGGATCTCGAGGGTGCCGGCGTGGGCCATGGGAATTCCTTGGGTTCAGAACTGCGCGGTGGAGCGGCCGCGCCACGCGAGGGTGCGGGCTTCCAAACGGGTGGCGACGAGGTTGATCGCGAAGCCGACGAGCCCGACGATCACGACACCGAGCAGCACCTGGTCCATCCAGAAGTGCTCGCGCCCGTCGGTCAGCAGGTTGCCGATGCCCTTGCCGGACGTCAGCAGGTACTCGGCCCCGAGGGTCGCGAGCCACGCGTAGAGCAGGCCGAGGTAGATGCCCGTGAAGATCGACGGGAGCGCCGCGGGCAGCACCACGTGGCGCAGCAGCTGGGCGCGGGAGAACGCGAACACCCGGGCCACCTCGGTCAAGTCGCGCGGCACGCTGCGGATGCCCTCGAACGTGTTCAGGGTGACGGGGAAGAACGCGGCCAGCGAAAGGAAGGCGATCTTGGCGGGGTCGCCAAGGCCGAACCACACCGAGATCAGCGGGATCCAGGCCAGCAGCGACACCTGCTTCACGGTGTGCAGGGACGGGCCGATGAGCTGCTCGAAGCGGCGCGACAGCCCGAGCGCCGTGCCCACCACCGTGCCGGCGATGGACCCGATGACGAAGCCTGCGAGGAAACGCCCGAGGCTCGCCTGCAGCGACGTCCACAGGTACCCGTTTTCGGCGAGCCGCACCGCGGTGTGCCACACCTCGGAGGGCGGCACGAAGAGTTTCGTGTCGGTCCAGCCGAAGCGGAAGGCGGCCCACCAGGTGCCGAGGAGCAGGGCGGGGAGGGCGGCGCCGCGCAGGACGGTGCGCACGGTGGGATTCATCGCGTGTCCTCCATTCAGAACGCCTCGCGGCGCCACCGCAGCAGCCGGCCCTCGACGAGGGCCAGCACCTTGTCGAGTGCGAAGCCCACCGCGCCCACCACGACGACGGCCGTCAGCACCACGTCGAGCTGGAACAGCTGACGGCCGTAGACGATCAGGAAGCCGAGCCCTTCGCTGGACGCGAGCAATTCCACGGCGACGAGGGCGAGCCAGGCGTGCGTGAGGCCGTAGCGGATGCCGGTCCACAGCGTCGGGAACGCGGCGGGGAACACGACATGCCGCAGCAGTTGCCAGCGCGTGAATCGGAACACCTTCGACACCTCGATCAGGCTCGTGGGCACGTTGCGCAGGCCGTTGTACGTGTTCATCGTCACCGGCACGAAGGCGGCCTTGGCGATCAGGATGATCTTGAGCGCCTCGTCGATGCCCACCAGCATCATCAGCAGCGGCAGCCAGCCGAGCGACGGCACCTGGGCGAACACGCGGAACGTGGGGTACAGGTAGTCCTTGACCACTGGTGACAGGCCCATCGACACCCCCAGCAGCAGCCCGAGGCCGGTGCCCAGGGAAAAGCCGTACAGCACGCGGGCGAGGCTGATCAGCAGGTGGTCCTGCAACTCGCCCGTGGCCCACAGGTCCGAGAACGTCTGCGCGACCACGAGCGGCGCGGGCAGGATCTGCGGCGGGATCCATTCGAACTGCGCGCCCAGCTGCCACAGCAGCAGGACGGCCAGCGGGAACGGCCAGGCGAGCAGCAGGCCGACGCCGCGGCGGCGCCAGGGCGAGGCGCGCGCGGAGGTCACCGCGGCGGTGGCGAGCGGGAGGCTGGCGGTGGTGGAGGTCATTCGAGGTCAGCCGCGCAACACGCGGAAGCTGTGGTCGACGACCGTGCCGCGGGTGCCGGGCGCCCAGCCGATCGTGCGCCGGTAGCTGCCCAGCAGCGCGTTGCCGGCCAGCTCGGCCTCGTCCACCACCTGCTCCTCCTCGGCGAACGGCGCCACGTACAGCGCGTCGACGGGGCACCAGGCCTCGCACATGAAACAGGTCTGGCAGTCGTGCTTGCGCGCGATCACGGGGATGCCGCCGGGCACGGCATCGAAGACGTGGGTGGGGCACACCTGCACGCACAGGTCGCAGCCGGTGCAGCGGTCTTCGCTCACGAGTTCGATCATGCGGCCTCCGCGAGGAAGGGCTGTTCGTGTGCAGCCGAGCGGTGGGGGCGGGTCCACACCGCGTCCAGTCCACCGCTCAGCACGTGGTGGCGCTGCGACGGGTCGGTCGCGGGTCGGTCGGTCCGCTTGTGCATGCCGCGGCTCTCGTCGCGGGCGAGGGCGCTGCGGTACATCCAGCGGGCCGTCGCCACCATCGCCGCGGCCTCGCGGGCGCGCAGCCGGTCCGTGGCCGAACCGGCGCCCCGCAGGTGTTCCCAGTAGCCGTCGAGGCGCACGAGCGAGTCGCGCAGCGTGGCGGGGTCGCGGAACAGGTTGCGGTCGTACGGGAACACCTCGCGTTGCACCGCTGCGATCAGCCCGGTGCTGTCGAGCACGCGCGGCCCATCCAGCCCGGCGCGGTCGTCGCGGCGGACCGGGCGGGTGTGTGCGAGCGCCCCAGCCGTCTTCGCGAATGCGGCAGCCCCCGCGCCGGCCCAGGTGCCTGACGAGGTGGCCCACGCGGCGTTGTGGCTGCCGCCGCCGGTGAAGGCGCCGCAGATGAGTTCGCGCGTGGCCGCGTCGCCCGCGGCGAAGAGGCCCGGCACGGTGGTGGCGCAGCGTTCGTCGACGATGCGCAGGCCGCCCGTGCCGCGAACCGTGCCCTCGAGCCGCAGCGTCACCTGGAACTGCTGCGTGAACGGGTCGACCCCGATGCGATCGAACGGCAGGAAGAAGTTGGGCTGCGCGCCGCGGGCGAAGCGGCGTTCCTCCTCGTTCGCGAGGTCCAGCAGGGCGTAGACCGGTGTGCCGGCCTGCAGGTGCTTCGCGATGACACTCCGGCCGTGCTTGGAGCCGGCGCCGTCGATCACCGAGCCGTCGGCGTAGCGGAACGTGGCCCAGCGGTAGAAGGCCGACTTCGTCACCGACGAATGCGCGGGGCCGAGGCCGTAGGCGTTCGAGAACTCCATGCCGGAGAACTCGGCGCCGGTCTCGGCGGCCATCAGGTGGCCGTCGCCGGTCAGCACGTTGCAGCCGAGCGCCTTCGACAGGAAGGCGCAGCCGCCGGTGGCGATCACCACGGCCTTCGCGCGCACGGTCCAGTCGCGGGCCGCGCCGAGGCGGCTCAGGCCGCGGGCACCCACCACGGCGCCGTCGCCGTCGGTCAGCAGCTCCAGCGCCGGGCTGTGGTCGAGCACCTTCACGCCCACCTGGCGCACCACGCGGCGCATCAGCTTCATGTAGTCGGGGCCCTGCAGGGACGTGCGCCGCTGCACGCCGTGTTCGTCGACCGGGAACGGGTAGCCCCAGTCGGCGACGCGCTGCAGGTTGATGTAGGTCTGGTCGAGCACGCGATGGCCCCAGTCGCGGTCGGCGAGGTGGCCGCCGAGCGCTTCGCGCGCAGCCAGCGCGTTCTCGCGTGCGACGGCCTCGGGTTCCACGTACCAGACGCCGGTGCCGGACGGTGCCGTGGCACCGGAGGTGCCGACGTAGCCCTTGTCGGCGAGCACGACGGTGGCACCGTCGCGCGCGGCCTGCCAGGCGGCCCAGGTGCCGGCCGGGCCGCCGCCGATCACGAGCACGTCGGCCTGGAGCGAATCGCTGTCGCGGGAAGAGGTCATGGTCGTCTCCGGTGGGGTGGGGTCAGGCGGCCTTGGCCTGGCGGGCCAGCGTGAACTGGTTCTGCGGACGGTCGAGTCCGAGGTTCTCGCGCAGCGTGGTGCCTTCGTACGCGGTGCGGAACAGGCCGCGGCGCTGCAACTCGGGCACGACGAGTTCGACGAAGTCGTGGAGCGATGCGGGCAGCACCGGCGGCATCACGTTGAAGCCGTCGGCGGCCTCGTTCTCGAACCACGACTGGATCTCGTCGGCGATCTTCCCGGGCGTGCCCACCACGACCCAGTGGCCGCGTGCGCCGGCGAGGTACTCGTAGAGCTGGCGCACCGTGAAGCGCTCGCGGCGGGCGAGTTCGATCACGACGTGGTGGCGGCTGTTGCTCCCGGCCGGCTTCTCGGGGTAGTACGGCGGCGGTGCGTCGAGGTTCCATCGGCGCAGGTCCTCGCCGGGCCAGAACGGCGCGAGGGCGCCCAGGCCCACCGACGGGTGGATGAGGCCTTGCAACTCCGCCCACTTCGCCTGCGCCTCGGCCTCGGTGCGCCCCACCACCGGCGAGATGCCGGGCAGGATCAGCAACTGGTCGGGACGGCGGCCGTACTTCGCGAGGCGGCCCTTGACGTCGCGGTAGAAGGCCTGGGCTTCCGCGAGGCTGGTCCACGCGGTGAAGATGGCCTCGGCCGTGGCCGCCGCGAGTTCGCGGCCGGGCTCGGACGACCCGGCCTGCACGATCACCGGGTAGCCCTGCGGCGGCCGCTCGAGGTTCAGCGGGCCCGAGACCTTGAAGTGCTTGCCGTGGTGGTTCACGGCGTGCAGCTTCGACGGGTCGAGGTACACGCCGCTCTTCGGGTCGCGGACGAAGGCGTCGTCCTCGAAGCTGTCCCACAGGCCCTTGGCCACGTCGATGAACTCGCGGGCGCGCTCGTAGCGCACCTCGGGGTCGGGGTGGGCGTCGAGCCCGAAGTTGCCGTGGACCTGGTCGGACCCGGTCGTCACCACGTTCCAGGCCGCGCGGCCCTTGCTGAGGTGGTCGAGCGACGCGAACTTGCGCGCGAGCAGGAATGGGTCCTCGTACGTGGTGGAGGCGGTGGCGACGAACCCGATGTGTTTCGTGACGGCGGAGAGCGCCGACCACAGCGTGACCGGCTCGAAATACGAGGAGCGGCCGTAGCGGCTGAACGACTCGTCGTCGCCCCGGTTCGCGACCCCCGGGCTGTCGGCCACGAACACCTGGTCGAACAGGCCGCGCTCGGCCAGCTTCGCGACCTCGATGTAGTGGTCGATGTTGACGCCCGAGTCGATCTGCGAGCCGGGATGGCGCCAGGCGGCGATGTGGTGGCCGGTGGCCATGATGAACGCGCCGAGGCGCAGTTTTCTGTCGCTCATGTGGGTCTCTTGTCGTGAGGGGACGTGGGCATCAGCGCAAGCGGTGTGCCAGTCGAAACAGCCGCGAAACGCGACGGGTTGTTGCGCAGCCAGCAGCGGGAGACCCGGCGTGTTGGCTCGCCGACAGCCGATGGTGGTTCGCCAACGCAGGGGTGTCAGCAGGGCGATCGCACGGCGAGTCCGGGGTGGTGCGGAGGCAGCTGGCACGACAATCGCATGCGCCTGTCGCGCGCGAATGGCGCCTTCCTCACACCCCTCCCATGACTGCTTCCTCCTCTCCCCGCGAACCCGGCCATCCCATCGATCCGCTGTTCACCCGCCGCTGGTCGCCGCGCGCCTTCACCGGCGAGGCCATCGACCCGGCCACGCTGCAGAGCTTCTTCGAGGCCGCCCGCTGGGCGCCGTCGGCGTTCAACGCCCAGCCGTGGCGGTTCGTGTTCGCGCGCCGCGACACCGAGGCGTGGGCGCCGATCTTCGAGGCCCTGCTGCCGTTCAACCAGGCCTGGGCCACGCGCGCTTCCGCGCTAGTGGTGGTGCTGTCGCGCACCGTGTGGCTGCCGCCCGGCAAGACCGAGCTGGCGCCGGTGGTGTCGCATTCGTTCGACGCGGGCGCGGCCTGGGCGAGCCTGGCGTTCCAGGCCACGCTGGCGGGCTGGCACGTGCACGGGGTGGGTGGCTTCGACCGCGACGTGATGCGCTCGAACCTCGGAGTGCCCGCCGACTACGCGCTGGAGGCGGTGGTCGCCATCGGCAAGCAGGCGGACAAGTCGGTGCTCTCCGAATCGCTGCAGGCACGCGAGGTGCCGAGCCCGCGGCGTCCGCTGTCGGAACTGGTGGCCGAAGGGCATTTCGCCTTCGACGCCTGACCGGCTCGGTCAGTCGGTGCGGCGCCGGCCGTACATCTGCCGCTGCGGCTTGACCGGCAGCGGCAGGTGCCGCCCGGCGCGATGCGCGCGCACGGCCGCGTCGATCTGCGCGTCGAAGTCGGAATCGAAGTCGGCGCTGAGCAGCGCGTCGGTGATCAGCGTGCTGCCGCGGTTCGCGCGGATCCAGCGGTACCGCTCGGCGTCCGTCAGCGGCGGCTCGGCGGGCACGGTGGCGGCGAGCTCGCCGAGGTAGCTGTCGTGCAGCGCCCGCACGCGTTCGTCGTGTGACGCGATGTCGGGGCGGACCCTGCCGCCCTCCGGCGTCTTCCCTGGTCGATGGTTCATCTCATGGCTCCCCGGTGGTCCGATCCGCCGGCCACCTGGTTCCAGTATCGCCATCGCCCCGCCGTCGCTTGTAGGACGATGCCTCGACCGAACCCCCGGGAATTGGGGATTCGCGCCAGGGCGGGTGGCTGGAATGCAGCGGCGGCCGGCGGGTTCCCGCGGGCGGCTTGCTGGGATCGGCACACCGCGGGGCCCGCATCTGCTGGATCCCCCGCAACCGCGCCGTGGCATGCCGGTTGCTCGATTCCGGGCGTCGAAGGCCAGGGATTCCCCATCATGCCCAGTGAAAAATGTTCGCGCGCGGAAGACCTCCGCGCCCGCGGCCTCTCGGTGGCCGACATCGCCGAGGAACTCCACGTCACGCGACAGCGGGTGCGCCAGCTGCTGGCCACCGCCCGCACCGAGCGCCAGCGCGAGCGCAGCCCCGATCCGTTCGCGCGCCTGAGCGTGCGCACCGCCAACGGCCTGAAGGCCGAATTCCTGTACGTGCGCAAGCAGAGCCTGACGGTGGACACCGTGGCCGAGGCGCTCGTGACCGGCCGGCTGCACTCGGTGCGCAACCTCGGCAAGAAGAGCGTCGAGGAGATCGAACGCTGGCTCGAAGCGCTGCGCGGCCCGCTCGGGGAACGCGACTTGCTGCGTCCCGCGTCCGATCCCCACCTGTCCCCGCCATGACCCGGACCCTCGCACCGATCCGCCAGCTCGCACTGCTTCACCCGCTGCCCGATGCCGAGTTCGAGCGGCTGCGCGACGCCATCCCCGAAGTGCGTTTCGTGCGGGCTGGCCCCGCCGACTGGGGAAAGGCCGTCGCCCAGGCCGACGCGGTGCTGCTGGGCCACCAGGGCGTCACCGTCGACGACCTGCTCGGCGCGGGCCCGGGTCTGCGCTGGATCCAGACCGCCTCCGCCGGCGTCGATCGCCACCTCACCGCGCGGCTGCGCGCGAGCCCCGTCGTGCTGACGAACGCGAGTGGCGTGCACACGGTGAACATCGCCGAACACGTGCTCGCGCTGCTGCTCGGGTTCGCCCGCAACCTGCCCGTGCTGGCCACCGCGCAGCAGCGCCAGGCGTGGCGCGAGGGACCGGTGCCGGACCTGTTCGAAGCCGAGGGGCAGACGCTCGTGGTGGTGGGGCTCGGCGCCATCGGCGGCACCATCGCGCGCAAGGCAGCGGCGCTGGGCCTGCGCGTGACCGGCGTGCGGCGCGACCCCGTGGGCGAAGCGCCGGCGGGTGTCGAGCGGGTCGTGGGCCTCGACGCGCTCGACACGGTGCTGGGCACGGCCGACCACGTCGTCATCGCGCTGCCGCTCACCGCCGCCACGCAGCGGCTCTTCGACGCGCAGCGCCTCGCGCGCGTGAAGCCGGGTGCCTACGTCTACAACATCGCCCGCGGCGCCATCGTCGACCCCGACGCGCTGCTCGCGGCGCTGGCTTCGGGCCACCTCGCGGGCGCCGGCCTCGACGTGACCGACCCCGAGCCGTTGCCGTCCACGTCGCCGCTGTGGCGCACGCCCGGCGTGGTGATCACGTCGCACACGTCGGGCCAGACGCCGCGTTCGGCCCACCGCCTCGTCGACATCCTGATCGACAACCTGCTGCGCGCCCGCGAGGGCCGGCCGCTGCGCAACGTGGTGGACGCCACGCGCGGCTACTGAACGGGATCGGGTCGCGGGTTGGTGGGCCTGCAGCCGTGGGAAGCGGCAGGTGGGGCTCCACCCACCGGGTTGGAGTCCGCCCCGGGGACGGAGCGGGCTCTTCTTTCTCCGTCCTCAGGCGGCGAGCGGTTCCTCGGCCCGACGCACACGCGCCAGCAACCACGGCGCGAAGCCGCTGTCGACGAAGGCCTGCTCCGAGATGAAGTGGTTGCCCTGCGGGTACAGCGTGTAGTCGACACGCCCGCCGCGGGCGCGCAGGTCCGCCACGTGGGCCTCCACGTCGGCATGCGGCAGCTTGTCGTCGTGACCACCGTGGAACACCCACGTGGGCGTGCGCGCGAGCGATTCGAGCGGCAGCCCGCGCGGCACGCGGCCCGAGGCCACGGCCAGGCCCGCGAAACGGTCGGGGTGATCCGCGGCCAGCTGCCACGCCGCCGCGGCGCCGAGGCTGAAGCCGGCGAGCACCACGCGCCGCGGGTCGATGCCGCGTGTGGCCACCACGTCGTCGATCAGGTCGAGCACGTCACCGGGCCGGTCGGTCCATGCGGCATCGGCCGGCAGCTGGGGTGCGATGAAGTGATGGACGCGGTCCGGCGTCGCCGCCACCTGTTTCGGCGGCGACCAGCGCAGCAGCAGGTTGAGGTCGTCGCCTCGGTCGCGTCCGCCATGGAGGAACACGAGCAGCGGCGCGTTCGCCGAGGGGCGGGCAGGCGCGCCGTACAGGTAGGGCAGCGGGCCGCGGTCGGTGTCGAAGCTGAGGTAGTCGAGTGACATGGAGATTTCCTTCCGGTGAAAGCGCCGTGACCGCGGGGCGGTGGCGGCGACGTCGAACGGGCCGGTATCGCAGCTTTCGGGCCAACGTCGTCGCATGGGCGGAGCACCTGTGTTTGCGGGCTTCCCAGCAGGGGGATGCTGACTCGGCGTCATCGAGGGCCTGCCGATGCTGCAAACCTTGCAGCAAAACGCCGCGGCGCCGGGCATGGGCCCTGCAAAGACAACCGCAACTCCACTCGATGACCCTCACCATGACCGTCTCCCGACGCCACCTGCTCGAAGGCCTTGCGGGCGCCGCCCTCGGCGTGCCGCTGTTCGCCCGCGCCGCCGGCAATCCCGCCACGATCCGCATCGCGGTGGCGCAGCCGCTCGTGGGCCAGCCGCCCAGCTTCTCGGGCAGCTCCGCGGCCATCGCGCATTCGAAGGGCTGGATCGACGAGGAGTTCAAGGCGGACGGCATCGCGATCGAATGGTCCTTCTTCAAGGGTGCCGGCCCCGCGGTCAACGAGGCGGTCTCGAACCAGCAGGTCGACTTCGCCCTGCAGGGCGACCTGCCGTCGCTGATCGGGCGGGCGGCGGGCCTGAAGACCCGCCTCGTGGTGGCCACCGGCGCGCGCACGCCGATCTACATCGGCGTGCCGCCCGACTCGCCGGCGAAGCGCATCGAGGACCTGCGCGGCAAGCGCGTGGCGCTGTTCAAGGGCACGAACATGCACCTGCCCGCCGTGCGCCTTCTGGAGGCACACGGCCTCACCGAACGCGACCTGAAGATCGTCAACTTCGACACCGCGAGTTCGCTCGCGGCGCTGGCCACGCGCGACATCGACGCGTCGATCGGCTCGCAGGACATCCTGCGCCTGCGCGACAAGGGCCAGGTGCGCGTGCTCTACACGAGCAAGGGCGATTCGCCGATCTACACGCGCCAGAGCCACCTGCTGGTCACGGAACGCTTCGCCGACGCGCACCCGGCGGCCACGCAGCGCGTGGTCAAGGCCCTCGTGAAGTCCGCGCGCTGGGCCTCGGACGAGGCCAACCGCGAGGAGGTGCTGCGCCTGTGGGCCCGTGCGGGCACGTCGTACGAGCACTGGAAGGAGGACGTGGACGGCCAGCCGCTGCGCGTGCGGCTGAACCCCACGTTCGACCCGTTCCTGCGGGGCCGGTACCACGAGGCGGTGGAGAACGCGTACCGGCTCAAACTGTCGCGCGCGAAGTTCGATGTGAACTCCTGGATCGACACCCGCTACCTCGATGCGGCGCTCAAGGAGGCGAAACTGGAGAACTACTGGCCGGTGTTCGAGGCGAACGGGAAGGCCGCGGGTGCCTGAACGGGTTCCGCCGGACGACACCCGGCGGTGTCATGCGGCCGCGCGCAGGGGCGAATGGCGCACGCGCCACGTCGGAAACCGAGGCGGGAAAACCCCTCCGGGCCGACTTGTGGCACCCTCCTAGAATCTTTTCGCAACGCAACAGGATTCCTCAGGAGCTCGCCCCCCCATGGCACCACCCCGTCCCGATGCGACCGACCCCGACGCCGCCGGCTCTGCGAGCAGCCCGCGCGTCCTCAAGAAATACCCCAACCGTCGCCTCTACGACACCTATACCAGCAGCTACATCACGCTGGCCGACGTCAAGAAGATGGTGTTGGCCGCGCAGCCGTTCGTCGTGCGCGACGCCAAGACGTCCGAGGACCTGACCCGCAGCATCCTGCTGCAGATCATCCTGGAGGAGGAGACGGGCGGGGTGCCGATGTTCTCCGCGCCCATGCTGGCCCAGATCATCCGGTTCTACGGCGGCGCCACGCAGGGCATGATGGGGTCCTTCCTCGAGAAGAACCTCCAGACCTTCAGCGACATCCAGGCCCGCATGGCGGAACAGAGCAAGGCCATCAATCCCGAACTCTGGTCGCAGTTCCTGAACGGCCAGGCCCCGGCGGTGCAGGGCATGATGACCGCCTACCTCGACCAGTCCCGCCAGATGTTCCAGCAGATGCAGGACCAGATGGCCAAGCAGGCCGAGACCTTGTTCCCGGGTTTCACGCCTCCGAAGCGCTGAAATCGGCCCCGGGGCCCCCGTCCGGGCCCCGGATCGGCGAAAATCCCGGGATGACTGATTCCACCCTGGCCATCCCGGCCCCCAAGATCGGCTTCGTGTCCCTGGGATGCCCGAAGGCCCTGACCGACTCCGAACTCATCCTCACGCAGCTGCGCGCGGAGGGTTACGACACGTCCAAGACCTTCGCCGGGGCCGACCTGGTCATCGTCAACACCTGCGGGTTCATCGACGACGCGGTCAAGGAAAGCCTCGACACCATCGGTGAAGCCCTGGCCGAAAACGGCAAGGTGATCGTCACCGGCTGCCTGGGCGCGAAGGCCGGCGACGACGGTGGCAACCTCGTCCGCCAGATGCACCCGAGCGTGCTGGCCGTGACCGGCCCCCACGCCACCCACGAGGTCATGGACGCCGTCCACACCCACGTGCCCAAGCCCCACGACCCGTTCGTCGACCTGGTGCCTCCGCAGGGCATCAAGCTCACGCCGCGGCACTATGCGTACCTGAAGATCAGCGAAGGCTGCAACCACCGCTGCAGCTTCTGCATCATCCCGAGCATGCGCGGCGACCTGGTCTCGCGCCCCATCGGCGACGTGCTCGGCGAGGCGGAGCGCCTGTTCGAGTCCGGCGTGAAGGAACTGCTGGTCATCAGCCAGGACACCAGCGCCTACGGCGTCGACGTGAAGTACCGCACCGGCTTCTGGGACGGCAAGCCCGTCAAGACGCGCATGCTGGACCTGTGCCAGAAGCTCGGCGAGCTGGCCGCGAAACACGGTGCCTGGGTGCGCCTGCACTACGTCTACCCGTACCCGCACGTCGACGAGATCCTGCCGCTGATGGCCGAGGGCCTGATCCTGCCGTACCTCGACGTGCCGTTCCAGCACTCGCACCCGGAGGTGCTCAAGCGCATGAAGCGCCCGGCCAGCGGCGAGAAGAACCTTGACCGCCTGCAGCGCTGGCGCGAGATCTGCCCGGAACTGGTGGTGCGCAGCACCTTCATCGCCGGGTTCCCGGGTGAAACCGAGGAGCAGTTCCAGCACCTGCTGGACTTCGTGCGAGAGGCGCGCATCGACCGTGCCGGTGCCTTCGCGTACTCGCCGGTCGAGGGGGCCACGGCCAACGCGCTGGACGGCGCCTTGCCCGAGGCCGTGCGCGAGGAGCGCCGGGCGCGTTTCATGGCGGTGGCCGAGGCCGTGTCCGCCGAGAAGCTGCAGTCGCGCGTGGGCGCCACCATGCAGGTGCTGGTCGACTCCGCCCCGGCGCTGGGCCGCAAGGGCGGCCTGGGCCGCAGCTATGCCGACGCCCCCGAGATCGATGGCAGCGTGAAGCTGCTGCCGCCGGAGAAGGCCTCCAAGACGCTGAAAGTGGGCGAGTTCACGAAGGCACGCATCGTCGGCGCCCAGGGACACGACCTGATCGCGCAACCCATCTGATCGCACGCCCGAACGCATGTCGAAGGACCCGCGCACCCGCCTGATCCACCACCCGTACGTGCCGCCGGCCGGCTTCGGGGCCCCGGTGGTGGGGGTCCACAAGGCCTCCACGGTCTTCTTCGCCGACACGGCCGCGCTGCAGGCGCGCACGTGGAAGGAAAAGACCGGCTACACCTACGGACTGCACGGCACGCCCACCACGTTCATGCTGGAGGAGCGCATCGCCACGCTGGAGGGCGGGCTGCAGACGCTGCTGGTGCCCAGCGGCCTGGCGGCGCTGTCGCTGGTCGACATGGCCCTGCTGCGCAGCGGCGACGAAGTGCTGATCCCCGACAACGCGTACGGCCCGAACAAGGAACTCGCGCGCCACGAACTGGCCGCGTGGGGCATCGGCCACCGCTTCTACGACCCGATGGACGCGGGCGCGCTCAAGGCGATGATCGGTCCGGCCACCCGACTCGTGTGGCTCGAAGCGCCCGGCTCCGTCACGATGGAGTTCCCGGACCTGGCCGAACTCACCCGCGTGGCCCGCGATGCCGGCGTGCTGACCGCACTCGACAACACCTGGGGCACGGGGCTCGCGTTCGATGCGTTCGACCTGCCGCTCTCCGAGGGCGGTTCGGTGGCCGTCGACATCTCGGTGCAGGCGCTGACCAAGTACGCCTCGGGCGGCGGCGACGTGCTGATGGGCTCGGTCACCACCCGCGAGGAGGCGCTGCACCTGCGGCTCAAGCTGTGCCACATGCGCATGGGCTGGGGCGTGGGGCTCAACGACGTCGAGTTCGTGCTGCGTTCGCTGCCCACGCTGGCCCTGCGCTACGAGGCCCAGGACTGGGCAGGCCGCCGGCTGGCCGAATGGTGGGCCACCCGGCCCGAGGTCACCCACGTGCTGCACCCGGCGCTGCCCGGCAGCCCGGGGCACGAACACTGGCGGCGGCTGTCCACGAAGGCGGCGGGCTTGTTCTCGGTGGTGTTCGACGAGAAGTACTCGCAGGCCCAGGTGCACGCCTTCGTCGACGCGCTGCGGCTCTTCAAGATCGGCTTCTCGTGGGCCGGTCCGGTGAGCCTCGTGGTGCCGTACCAGCTGGCGGGGATGCGGTCGCAGCCCACGTGGAAGGGCACGCTGGTGCGCTTCTCGATCGGGTTCGAGGCGGTGGAGGACCTGCTGGCGGACTGCGAGCAGGCGCTCGAACTCCTCTAGCGCATCACTCCTTCGAGCCCGAGGCCGCATGAGGCGGCCCTTTTGCCTTCGGCGAAAGGACCGGTGACCGGCTTCGCCGCTCAGTCCTTCGGACCCGATGAGACTTTATGTCTCATCAGCCGTCCCTTTTGCCTTCGGCGAAAGGACCGGTGACCGGCTTCGCCGCTCAGTCCTTCGGACCCGATGAGACTTTATGTCTCATCAGCCGTCCCTTTTCCCGTTCCCAATCTTTCTCCTTCACGGAGTTCCGCTTGTCGTGCTCCGCCTTGCCCTTGGCCAGTGCGATCTGGGCCTTCACGCGCCCGCCCTTGTAGTGCAGGTCCAGTGGCACGAGGGTGAAGCCCTTCTGCTCGACCTTGCCCACGAGGCGCTTGATCTCCTCCTTGTGGAGCAGGAGCTTCTTCGTGCGGTCGGCCTCGGGGTTGACGTGGGTGGAGGCGCTGCGCAGCGCGTTGATGCGGCAGCCGATCAGGTACAGCTCGCCGTCGCGGATGACCACGTAGCCGTCGGTCAGCTGCACCTGGCCGGCGCGGATGGCCTTGATCTCCCAGCCCTGCAGCACCATGCCCGCCTCGTGCTGTTCCTCGAGGTGGTAGTCGTAGCGGGCTCTTCTGTTTTCTGCGATGGACATGGGGGTCAGGTGGGGATGCCGTCACTCAATACAATCCGTGCATTGTATGAAGCACATCAAGAAGTCCGTCCTCCTCTGGTACTCGCCCGCCGAGATGTACCGCCTCGTCACCGACATCCGCGAGTATCCGAAGTTCCTGCCGTGGTGCCAGAAGGCCGAGGTGCTGGAAGAGGCCGAGACCTCCATGACCGGCCGCCTGCACCTCGCCTACGCCGGCGTGCGCCACGCCTTCACCACCCGCAACACGCACGTGCCCGACAGCAGCGTCACGGTCGAGCTGGTCGACGGGCCGTTTTCGGTGCTCCACGGCATCTGGCGCTTCGTGCCGCTGCAGGCGCCCGAGCCGGGGCAGAAGGCCTGCAAGGTCGAGTTCGAGCTGAAGTACGTGTTCTCGAACCTCGCGTTCGAGATGCTGCTGAGCCCGGTGTTCGACCGCATCGCCAACACGTTCGTCGACTCGTTCGTCAAGCGCGCCGAACAGGTGTATGGCCCCCGCTGAGGCGCTGCTGCGCGTCGAGGTGCTCTGGGGGGCGGCGCCACACGACATCCGCCGCGTGGCGCTGACGCTGCCAGCCGGCAGCACCGCGGGACAGGCCCTGGCCGCCAGCGGCCTGCTGGTGGAGTTTCCCGAACTGGCGCAGGCGCCGATGGGGGTGTGGGGCAGGGCGTGTACCGCCGAGACGGTGCTGCGCGACCTCGATCGCGTGGAGCTGTACCGCGGCCTGACGGTGGACCCGAAGGAGGCCCGGCGCCTGCGCCACGGGCGTGGCGGGGGCGGACGGGCAGGCGGGCGCTGAGGGCGCCCCGGCCTTACTTGCAGTCGGCCGCGATGATCTCGCGGGTGCGCTTCGATTCCTCGGCGCGGATCTTGTCGTCGTACACCTCGCGCTCGCCCGCCGCGTTGACACGGGCCATGCGCTGGCCTTCGTCGAGCGACTTCTGGTAGGCGCGGGCGCGGTTGCACGAGTCGGCACGTGCGGCGGCGTTCTTCGCCTCCTCGGCCTTGCGGGCCGCGGCCTGGTCCTGTTCGCCCTTCTTGCGCTTGGCCTCGAGTTCGGGGTCGGTGGTGGCGGCGGGGCCGCTCGCCTGGGCTTCGGCGCCGGAGGCGGCCGAGGCCGCCGGGGCCACGAATTGCGGCGGGGTGCGCCGGGTGGCACCTGCCGGGCGCTGCAGGATGGACGATTCGGGCACGCCGGCCGGCGGGGGCAGGTCGCTGTACTGGATGCGGTTGTTGGTGTCCCGCCATTTCCACTGGGCCATGGCACTGGTGCACACCCCGAGCGCGAGCCCGGCGGCCAGTGCGGTGAAACCCACGCGTGCGGAGAGACGGAGACGGCTGATTTTCATGCGCGAAAGTGTAGTGCCGCACCGTCTTCCACGGGGCATTCCCTCTGTCACGGTTTGTATGCCGGGGCCCGGGCGAAGCCGGGTTCGTGAACTATTGCCGCTTTGCCGAACGGGCTCCCGGCGAGGGCCGGCGTGTGTTCTTGGGGGGAGGTCAGCAAGGACGCGTCCGGAGTCCGTATAATCTTCTTTTGCGTCAGGAGCTTCCCTCATGCGCCTTCTTGGCAAAGCGCTCACCTTCGACGACGTGTTGCTGGTGCCCGCGTTCTCGCAAGTGTTGCCTCGCGACACCTCGCTTTCGACCCAACTGACCCGGAACATCCGCCTGAACCTGCCCCTGGTTTCAGCCGCGATGGACACCGTCACCGAAGCACGCCTCGCGATCGCCATCGCGCAGGAAGGTGGCATCGGCATCGTTCACAAGAACCTCACCCCGAAGCAGCAGGCCGCCGAAGTGGCCCGCGTCAAGCGCTACGAGTCGGGGCTCCTCCGTGACCCGATCACCATCTCGCCCGGCGTGCCCGTCAGCGACGTGATCAACCTCTCGCGCCAGCACGGCATCTCCGGCTTCCCGGTGCTGGAAGACGGCAAGGTCGTCGGCATCGTCACCGGCCGCGACCTGCGCTTCGAGACGCGCATGGACATCCCGGTCCGCGAGATCATGACCCCGCGCGAGCGCCTGGTCACCGTGCGCGAAGGCGCCACGCTCGCCGAGGCCAAGGCCCTGATGCACAAGCACAAGCTCGAGCGCGTGCTGGTCATCAACGACGCCTACGAACTCCGCGGCCTGTTCACGGTGAAGGACATCACCAAGCAGACCAACTTCCCGAACGCCGCGCGCGACGCCCACGGCAAGCTGCGCGTCGGCGCCGCGGTGGGAGTGGGCGAGGGGACCGAGGAACGTGTCGAACTGCTGATCAAGGCCGGCGTCGACGTGCTCGTGGTCGACACCGCCCACGGCCACAGCGCCGGCGTGATCGACCGCGTGCGCTGGGTCAAGCAGAACTTCCCGCAGGTCGACGTGGTCGGCGGCAACATCGCCACCGGCGCGGCGGCCCTCGCGCTGGCCGAAGCCGGCGCCGACGGCGTCAAGGTCGGCATCGGCCCCGGCTCCATCTGCACCACCCGCATCGTGGCCGGCGTGGGCGTGCCCCAGATCCACGCCATCGACAGCGTGGCCAAGGCCCTGGCCGGCAGCGGCGTGCCGCTGATCGCCGACGGCGGCATCCGCTACTCGGGCGACATCGCCAAGGCCATCGCGGCCGGCGCCCACACCGTGATGATGGGCGGCATGTTCGCGGGCACCGAAGAGGCGCCGGGCGAGATCGTGCTGTTCCAGGGCCGCAGCTACAAGAGCTACCGCGGCATGGGCTCCATCGGCGCCATGCAGCAGGGCAGCGCCGACCGCTACTTCCAGGACAACACGGGTGCGAACCCGAACGCCGACAAGCTCGTGCCGGAAGGCATCGAGGGCCGTGTGCCGTACAAGGGCTCGATGATCAGCATCGTGTTCCAGATGGCCGGCGGCCTGCGGGCGTCCATGGGGTATTGCGGCGCCGCCACCATCGAGGACATGCGCAACAAGGCGGAGTTCGTCGAGATCACCTCGGCCGGCATCCGCGAGAGCCATGTCCACGACGTGCAGATCACGAAGGAAGCGCCCAACTACCGCATGGAGTGACCGGGCTGCCGCGCCCGTTCGAACGTCCCTTGACCACCACCGTCCAACCCACCCCGCCGGAGGCTGCCAGCCGCCCGGCGGCGATGCGTTTCATCCTGCTCACCGTGCTGCTCGACATGGTGGCGATCGGCCTCATCATCCCGGTGCTGCCGGTGCTGGTCGGGCAGTTCACCACCGACAAGGCCGCGCAGGCGTTCTGGTACGGGGCGGTCATGGTGACGTTCGGTGTCGCCAACTTCTTCGCGTCGCCCATCCTCGGCGCGCTGTCCGACCGGTTCGGCCGGCGGCCGGTGCTGCTGATGGGCTTCTGCGGCTTCGCGTTCAGCTTCTTCGGCACGGCGCTCGCCACCGAGCTGTGGATGCTGCTGGCGATCCGGGTCGTCAGCGGCGCGCTTCAGGCCAACGTCGCGGTGGCCAACGCCTACGTGGCCGACATCACCTCGCCCGAGAACCGCTCGAAGCGCTACGGCCAGATGGGCGCCATGTTCGGCATCGGCTTCATCATCGGCCCGGTCACCGGCGGCCTGCTGGGCGGCATCGACGTGCACCTGCCGTTTTTCGTGGCCGGCTCGCTCGCGCTGCTGAACCTGCTGTACGGGTACTTCGTGCTGCCCGAATCGCTGCCGGTGGAACGCCGCCGCGCGTTCTCGTGGCGCTCGGCCAACCCCGTCGCGTCGCTGAAGCACCTGGCCGAGCTGAAGAACGTGGGCGGCCTCGTCGTCGTGATCGGCCTGGCCAACCTCTCGCAGTTCATCCTGCACACCTCGTGGGTGCTCTACACCACGTTCCGCTTCGGCTGGACGTCGGTCGAGAACGGCTGGTCGCTGCTGGCGGTGGGCGTGGCCTCGGTGTTCGTGCAGGGGTTCCTGCTGCAGCGCCTGCTCAAGCGGTTCGGTCCGTCGAAGCTCGCGTCCTACGGCCTCGTCTCCAGCACCGTGGCCTACCTGCTCTGGGCGCTCGCGTTCCAGGGCTGGATGATGTACGCCGTCATCGCGTTCAACCTGCTCGGCTTCACGGTGGCCGCGGCCATCCAGGGCATCGTCTCCAACGCGGCCGACCCGCGCACGCAGGGACAGTCGATGGGCGCCGTGGCGTCGCTCGGCAGCCTGGCCGCCGTCGTGGCGCCCATGATCGGCGCCCCGCTGCTCGGCGTGGTGTCGCACCTGCCGCCCACCGACTGGCGCGTGGGCGCGCCGTTCTTCTTCTGCGCGGCGCTGATGGCGGTGTCCACCGTCCTTGCGTTCCGCCACTTCCGGCACCAGCCGCGCACCGGCTTCGACGCCGCCGCCAGTGCCGTCCATTGATTTCCTCTCCCGCCGCACCATGCACGACAAGATCCTGATCCTCGACTTCGGCTCCCAGGTCACCCAGCTCATCGCCCGCCGAGTGCGCGAAGCCAACGTCTACTGCGAGATCCACCCGAACGACGTGGGTGAGGCCTTCATCCGCGAGTTCGCCCCGAAGGGCATCATCCTGTCGGGCAGCCACGCCAGCACCTACGAAGACCACCAGCTGCGCGCGCCGCAGGCCGTGTGGGACCTGGGTGTGCCGGTGTTGGGCATCTGCTACGGCATGCAGACCATGGCCGTGCAGCTGGGCGGCAAGGTCGAGTGGAGCGACCACCGCGAGTTCGGCTACGCCGAGGTGCGCGCGCACGGCCACACCGCGCTGCTGCAGGCCATCGAGGACTTCAGCACCGCCGAAGGCCACGGCATGCTCAAGGTGTGGATGAGCCACGGCGACAAGGTCACCGAACTGCCCCCGGGCTTCAAGCTGATGGCCTCCACGCCCAGCTGCCCCATCGCCGGCATGGCCGACGAGGCGCGCGGCTACTACGCCGTGCAGTTCCACCCCGAGGTGACCCACACCGTGCAGGGCACCGCGCTGCTGCGCCGCTTCGTGCTCGAGATCGCGAAGGCGAAGCCCGACTGGGTCATGAAAGACTACATCACCGAAGCCGTGGCCCGGATTCGCGAGCAGGTGGGTGACGAGGAGGTCATCCTCGGCCTGTCCGGCGGCGTCGATTCGAGCGTGGCCGCCGCGCTGATCCACCGCGCCATCGGCGACCAGCTCACGTGCGTGTTCGTCGACCACGGCCTGCTGCGCCAGAACGAAGGCCAGCTCGTGATGGACATGTTCGTGGGCCGCCTGCACGCGAAGGTGATCCACATCGACGCGAGCGACCAGTTCCTGGGCCAGCTGACCGGCGAGAGCGACCCCGAGCAGAAGCGCAAGATCATCGGCCGCGAGTTCGTCGAGGTGTTCCAGGCCGAGGCGAAGAAGCTGTCGAACGCCAAGTGGCTCGCCCAGGGCACCATCTACCCCGACGTGGTCGAGTCCGGCGGCACCGCCAGCAAGAAGGCCACCATCAAGAGCCACCACAACGTGGGCGGCCTGCCGAAAACGCTGGGCCTCAAGCTGCTCGAGCCGCTGCGCGAACTGTTCAAGGACGAGGTGCGTGAACTGGGCGTGGCCCTGGGCCTGCCGCCCGAGATGGTCTACCGCCACCCGTTCCCGGGCCCGGGCCTGGGCGTGCGCATCCTCGGCGAGGTCAAGCGCGAGTACGCCGACCTCCTGCGCCGCGCCGACGCCATCTTCATCGAGGAACTGCGCAACACCCGCGACACCGCCTCCGGCAAGACCTGGTACGAACTCACCAGCCAGGCCTTCGTGGTCTTCCTGCCCGTCAAGAGCGTGGGCGTGATGGGCGACGGCCGCACCTACGACTACGTCGTCGCGCTGCGCGCCGTGCAGACCTCCGACTTCATGACCGCCGACTGGGCCGAGCTGCCGTACAGCCTGCTGAAGAAGGTCTCGGGCCGCATCATCAACGAGGTGCGCGGCATCAACCGGGTGGCTTACGACGTGTCGAGCAAGCCGCCGGCGACGATCGAGTGGGAATGAGCCGACCTCGTCCCACGCAGGGCTGAGGACCGCTGCCGGCCAGGAGCGGCCCGTTGGACGACTCGAGCAAACAGCAGCTCGAGGTTGCGCTCAACGTCGCGGTCAAGCGCGTGCAGCCCTGGCACCCCGAGTCAGAACGGCCTGACTCGGGACCCGGTTGCTCAGAGCTTCGGCGTGTACTTCAAGGTCAACATCATGTTGCGCGGATCGCCGTAGGTGGCGCCGGTGTACCCGACGAACCCCGGAAGCACGTAGTGCTTGTCGAACACGTTGTTGACGTTCAGCGCCAGGTTGATTTCAGGCGAGGCCTGGTAGGCCACGCGCAGGTTGGCCACGGTGGCGCCAGGCACTTCGAAAGAGCGGTCGTAGCTGAGGGTGTGGCTTTGGGACGTGACGCCGCCGCCCAGGGTGAGCGGGTTCCATTCGCCCGGGAGGCGATATGACACCCATGCACGCAGCATGTGCTTGGGCGTCCAGGTGCTGAACACCTCGCCCTGGTTCTCCGGGTCGCTCAGGTACTCCGTGGTGTTGTAGGTGTAGCCCGCCATCACCTGCAGGTTCCGCAGCACTTCGCCGCTGACCTCCGCCTCGACACCCTGGCTGCGCACCTTGCCCGAGGCGACGGAACAGTACCAGCCGTCACAGACCTGGCCCGAGGCGAAATCGTTGACACCCCGGTTCTTGTGGTCGTAGCGGAACACCGCCAGCGACGTGTTCACGCGCTTGTCCAGCAGTTCACCTTTGATGCCCAGCTCGTAGTTCGTCCCGATGATCGGATCGAGCACGTCGCCCGTCACCGTGCGGCTGGACTGCGGCTCGAACACGCCGGTGTAGCTGCCGTAGGCCGACCACTGCGGCGTGAGCGCGTAGACCAGGCCGACATAGGGCGTGATCTCGCCCGAGGCGCTGGAAGTCGACTGCGAGTTGAACGCCGACTCGGTGTAGAAGCTGTCGTACCAGCTCGCGCGAGCGCCCACGATGGCCGTCAGCGGCTCGATGAGCCGGGTGCGCACGCTGGTGTAGAGGCCTTTCTGCTGCACGTCGTAGGTCGAGAAGGTCTGCCTGCCGCCGGCGGCCAGCAGGCTGTCCACCGTGGGCACGGGACGGTTGTGGTCGATGGCGAAGACATTGGCACCGTCGGTGAACGTGCGGGCGAACATGTCGTCGGACTTGTATTTCCAGTAGCTGACACCCACGGTGACCTCGTTGCGCAGGCCCCCAACATCGAAGCGGCCGTTGACGTACGCGTCGAGCCCGACCTTGGTGGAGTCGAAGTCCGTGATCCAGTCGTCGTAGGTCGGCCCGGTTCCGTCCGCGGCGACGGTGCCCGTCATGCGCTGGTGGGTGGACGTGTTCCGTTCGCTCATGCGCAAGGCCGAGACCTTGAAGTTCCAGTCCGCGTTGAACCGGTGATCCAGGTCGGCGTAGACGATGGTCTGCTCGACACTGGCCTGGTTCCACCAGGAACCCGTGAACGTGGAGCGCGGCAAGCCCGTTTCCTGGCCCCCCTCGTAGAGGGGCACGCCGAGGAGGAAGGGCCGACCCTTGCTGTCCAGGTTGCTGACTCCCAGGCCCACCGTGGTGTCCGGGCCGAGGTCGTAGTCCAGCGCGGCGTACAGCGAGCGGGTGCGGTCGTTCACGTAGTCCACGAAGGAATGGCTGCGGTCCTCGTCCACCACCACGCGTCCGCGCAGCGTGCCTTCTGCATTGAGCGGGCCGCCGGCGTCGAGTTGCACGCCGTAGCGGTCCCACGAACCCGCCCTGGCCGTGGCGGTCACCGTGGTGTCGGCCTGTCCGCGCTTGCGCACGAGGTTGATGGCGCCTCCGGGGCTGCCGGTGCCCTGAAGCAGGCCCGACGCGCCCCGCAGGACTTCGAGCCGGTCGTAGAACACCATGCCTTCGGTGCCCCAGTTGCCCAGCGCGTAGTGGTTGCGCGGAATGGCGACACCGTCGTACTGCCAGTTGTCGATCTGGAAGCCCCGTGCCGACAGCACCATGCCTTGCCCCACGCCGCCGATGCCCTCGGTGCCAGTGACGTTGTTGACGGCGTCTTTCAGATCGGTGATGCCTTGCTCGTCCAACTGCTTGCGCGTGAGCACGCTGATGGACTGCGGAATGTCCTTGAGCGCCTGGTCGCCCTTGTTGAGGCTGACCGCGCGTGCAGCGAACGAGTCCGATCCCTCGGTGGTCGCGCCGCCCGTCGCCTTCGCGGTGGTGGTGACCGGCGCCAGCGTCGTTTCCGCCGCTCCGGTGTCTGCCGCCGCGGCGCGGCGCAACGCGAAGGCGCCCCCGGCGCCGCCCGTCACCTCGAGGCCCGAGCCGGCCAGCAGGTGCGCGAAACCGTCGCGCACGCTGAAGCCGCCATCGAGGCCACGCGTGGTCTTGCCCTGCACCAGGGCCGGCGGCACGGTGATGCTCACGCCCGCGGCGGCCGCGAAGTCGCCCAGTGCTTCGCCGAGCGGGCCGGCCGCGATGCGGTAGACCCTCTGTGTCTCCGGGGCCACGACGGCGGAGGTAGCGGACTGCGCCGATGCGCCGGCCGAAGTGAAGCCCATGGCCAGCACGGCGGCATGAACGGCCAGCGACAGCGCGCGGGCAGAAGGGGTATGACGAACGAAAGCGGACGGTCGACGGCGGGTCATGAGGACTCTCTCTGCAAGACGGTGAAGTGGGTGTTCCTCAAGGCTTCACACGCGAGAGAACGAAAAGGGACACGGTGCGGCGAATTTTTTCTTTGATGCGCCGCGACGCATCGGGCGCGGCCGGCTTCAGGCGCCGGGCGCGGTGACCGTCACCCAGTAGCGGGTGCGGTAGCGCACGTCCACCGGCAGCGTCTGCGGCAGGCTGTCGAGCACCGCGCCGGTATCGCGCAGCTGGAACACGCCGGAGATGCGCAACTCGCCCACGGCCGGATCGCAGCGCAGCACGCCGGGCCGGTACCGGGCCAGCTCCGCCACGAAGTCCTGCAGCCGCATGTCGCGCGTGCGCAGGATGCCGCGCGACCAGCCGTCGACCTGCGGCGCGGCCGCGGTGATCGGGTCCACGGCCATCGAAGAGAAATCGGCCTGCTCGCCGGCCCGCACCACCACGGGCCGATCGGTCGAATGGTCCGGCCGCACCTCGACCGCGCCTTCGAGCACCGCGACACGGCAGCGTTGAGTCTCCAACTGCCGCACCACGAAGCGCGTGCCGAGCGCGCGCAGGCGGCCCTGCGGGGTTTCGACGACCAGCGGCCGGTACGCCGGGTGGCCGGGCGGAACCGTGTCGGGCGCGGTGTCGACCAGGATCTCGCCCGCATGGAGCCGCAACAGCCGCACGCGGTCGTCGTAGGCCACGTCGAGCGCGGTCGCGGTGTTGAGCTGCAGCCGCGTGCCGTCGGGCAGGCGCAGTTCGCGGTGTTCGCCCGTGGCCGTGCGGTGCGCGGCCAGCCATTCGCGTGCGGGCGCGGTGCGCGAGGCCAGCCAGGCCGCGGGCACGGCTGCGACGAAAAGTGCCAGCGCCTTCATGGCCCCGCGCCGTTCCGCGCGCTCCGAGCGGCCGAGCACCGGCGCGGCGAGTGCGCTGGGCAGCTGGCCGAACTTGAGACTCACGCGCTCGGCGCGCTGCCAGGCGAGGTCGTGCATCGGGTCGGCCGCGCGCCAATGCGCACAGCGCTGGCGATCGGCGGCCGTCGCCTCGCCGGAGTTCAGCAGGAAGAACCACTGCGCGGCCTGGAGGGCCACGGATTCATTGACGGCGCTCATTCGGTCGTCAGCAGGATGCAGCGCGCCATCGCCTCGGCCATGTAGCGCTTCACGGTGCGCTCGCTGACCGACAGCCGGACCGCGATCTCCGCATAGCCCAGGCCTTCGAGTTGCGCCAGCAGGAACGCCGTGCGCGCCGCGGGCGTCAGGCCGTCGAGCATGGCGTCGATCTCCTGCAGCGTCTCGAGCACGCTGGCCTGCTGCTCGGGGGAGGGCGCCAAGGGCTCGGGCATTGCGCCCAACGCTTCGAGGTAGGCCTGCTCGAGCGAGCGCCGGCGGTGCAGGTTGGCCATCAGGCGCTTGGCGATCAGCGTCAGGTAGGCCCGCGGTTCGCGCAGCTTCCATTCACCCAGCTTCTCGGGCGTGTCGTCGGGCGCGCAGAGCAGGCGCACGAAGGTGTCCTGCGCCAGGTCGGCCGCGTCGAAGGCGTTGCCCAGCTTCCGGCGCAGCCAGCCCTGCAGCCAACCGTGGTGGTCGGCGTAGAGCGCAGCGACTTCGCTGCGCTCACTGCAAGAAGGCATCTCGACGGCATGCATGGTGACTTCCCAGTGACAACACCGGGGCGCGAAGCCGTCGGTCAATTAAGAATGGTTCTTATTTCATTGTAGCCAAGGTTGTCCGGATCCGGCGAGCGCTTGCCACCCCAGCAGGGCTCAAGCGAACGGCCCTCCCGTGGTGCCGCCACCGTGTTTGGCGTGCCGCGTGCGCAGCCCCGCCAGCAGCAGCGCGCGCCCTGCGAAGGCGTCACCCGCCACCTCCAGGTCGAAGCGTTCCCCGTCCAGTCGGCGCAGGTCCGAGGCCACGGCGTCGGCCTCGTCCACCGTGGCGCCGGTGGCCAGCATGGCTTCGTGGCTCATCTTCATGGCGGATTCGAAGGTTTCGCGCACCACGATGTCCGCGGCATCGGTCTTGGCGAGTTCCACCGCATGTTCGCGGTCGAAGGCGCGCACGATCACGCGCACGTGCGGGCATTCGGCCCGCACGCTGTGGGCGATGCGTGTCGCGGCGGCCTTGTCGTCGACGCAGACCAGGATGGCGTTGGCGTGGCGTGCGCCGGCGGCGCGAAGGACGTCGGGGCGGCCGCCGTCGCCGTAGTAGACCTTGAAGCCCAGGTACTCCTGGGCGTCGCGGATCACCTGGGTGTCGTTGTCGATCACGGTCAGCGAGGCGCCGCGCGCCAGCACGCCCTGGCTGGCGATCTGGCCCACGCGGCCGAAGCCGATCACGAGCACGCTGGCCCGCTGGTCGTGCACGGCTTCGACGCCGTCCATGGACATCGCCGGGCGCGGCCCGAACCGCCGGTGCGCCAGCACCACCAGCGGGGTCAGCACCATCGACAGCACGACGATGGCCGTCATGTTGGCGTTGACGGTGGCGTCGATGACCCCCTTGCCGAGGGCTGCCGCGAACAGCACGAACGCGAACTCGCCGCCTTGCGCCATCAGCACGGCGCGGTCCAGCGCGTCCGCGTGCGAGCTGCGGGCGAGCCTCGCCACACCGTAGATGCACAGCGCCTTGGTGGCCATCATCGCCAGCACGCCGGCCACGATCAGGGGCCAGTTCGAGGCCACCACGGCGAGGTCGAGAGACATGCCGACGCCCAGGAAGAACAGCCCCAGCAGCAGGCCGCGGAAGGGTTCGATGTCGGCCTCCAGCTGGTGGCGGAAGGTCGACTCGGACAGCAGCACGCCGGCCAGGAAGGCGCCCATCGCCATGGACAGGCCGCCCAGCTGCATCAGCAGCGCGGCGCCCAGCACGACCAGCAGCGCCGCGGCCGTCATGACCTCGCGTGCCTTCGCGTTCGCCAGCACGCGGAAGAACGGGTTCAGCAGCCACACGCCCGCGGCCACCAGCGCGGCGAGTGCCCCCAGCCCGAGGGCGATCACGCCCCAGCGCGATGGCGCTGCGGCGGCGGCGTCGAGCGCCGGCGGTGCGATGAAGGACACGATGGCCAGCAGCGGCACGATCAGCAGGTCCTCGAAGAGCAGGATGGAGACCATGCGCTGTCCGCGCGGCGCGGCGATGTCACCTCGCTCGCCCAGCAGCTGCATCACGATGGCCGTCGACGTGAGCACGAAGCCCATCGCGCTGACGAAGGACACCGCCAGCGGGAAGCCGAAACTCATGCCGACCGCCGTGAGGAGGAGGCCGCAGACCAGGCATTGGAGGCTGCCGAGGCCGAAGATCTGGCGCCGCAGGCCCCACAGGTGGGACGGCTGCATTTCCAGTCCGATCACGAACAGGAACATCACCACGCCCAGCTCGGCCACGTGCAGGATGGCCTGCGGTTCGGTGAAGAGCCGCAGTCCGAAGGGGCCGATGGCCAGGCCCGCGGCCAGGTAACCCAGCACCGAGCCGAGGCCGATCTTCTTGAACAGAGGTACCGCCACCACGGCGGCACCCAGCAGGCTCACGGCCTCGATCAGGTCACGCGTGCTTCCTTCTGCGGACATGCAATCTCTCTTGTCGTTGAACTTCGGTGAACGGGGCAGGGCCGTCGGCCCCGCGCGCAGCGGCGATTGTCGTGGGTTCGGCGGCGGCTGCTGGAACCCTGGTCGAGGGATCCGAATGCCGAGTTGATAATTGGTCGGACCAATACTCAGCATTCGAGGTAATGAACTGAGATATGCGGGTTAACCCTTTGGCGATTTGTGTGAGATGCGCCGCAAAATTGCGCGTCTTCGCCAAGCCGTTCTTATTGGTCCAACCAATTCAGTTGTAGCCGGCGGAACCTTCGACCTTCCCGGGCCCTCGTGGTCCATCCACCGCCTTCGACAACACGGCCATGCAAACCCTCTGGCAACAGAACTACGACCCCGCCGGAAACATCTGGATTTCCGCGCTGGTGGCATTGATCCCGATCGTCTTCTTCTTCCTCGCGCTGACGAAGCTGCGCCTCAAGGGCTGGCAGGCCGGCACAGTCACCGTGCTGCTGTCGCTGGGCGTGGCGCTGTTCTTCTACCGGATGCCGGTGAGCGCGGCGCTGGCCTCGGCCGTGTACGGCTTCTTCTACGGGCTGTGGCCCATCGCGTGGATCATCGTGGCCGCGGTGTTCCTCTACAAGATCTCCGTGAAGACCGGGCAGTTCGACGTGATCCGCTCGTCGATCCTGTCGGTCACGCCCGACCAGCGGCTTCAGCTGATCCTCGTGGGCTTCTGCTTCGGCGCGTTCCTCGAGGGCGCGGCCGGCTTCGGCGCGCCGGTGGCCATCACCGCGGCGCTGCTGGTGGGCCTCGGCTTCAAGCCGCTGTACGCGGCCGGGCTGTGCCTGATCGCCAACACGGCGCCGGTGGCCTTCGGCGCGATGGGCATCCCCATCATCGTGGCGGGGCAGGTGTCGGGTGTCGACGCGTTCTCCATCGGCCAGATGGCCGGCCGGCAGCTGCCGTTCATGACGGTGCTCGTGCTGTTCTGGATCATGGCCATCATGGATGGCTGGCGCGGCGTGAAGGAAACCTGGCCCGCGGTGCTGGTGGGCGGCGGTTCGTTCGCCATCGTGCAGTTCCTCACCGCCAACTTCATCGGTCCCGAGCTGCCGGACATCACGTCGGCCATCGTGTCGCTGGTGTCGCTCACGCTCTTCCTGAAGGTGTGGCAGCCCAAGCGAATCTTCCGCTTCGAGGTCGAACCGGGCCAGCCGAAGGCGCCCGCGATGCCGAAGCACACGGCCCCGCTGACCGCCGTCGCCGTGCTCAAGGCCTGGTCGCCGTTCATCGTGCTGACCGCGATGGTCACGGTCTGGAGCATCAAGCCGTTCAAGGCACTGTTCGCCGCGAAGGCCGCGCTCGCGTGGACGGTGATCAACGTGCCCGTGCCGTTTCTGCACAACCTCGTCGAGAAGACGCCGCCGGTGGTGGCCGCCGCCACGCCCTATGGCGCGATGTACTCGCTGAACTGGCTGTCGGCCACCGGCACGGCCATCCTGATCGCCGCCGTCATCACCATCGCGTTCACGCGGCTCTCACCGGCCAAGGCCGTGGCCACGCTCGGCGAAACCTTCAAGGAACTCGCGATCCCCATCTACTCGATCGGCATGGTGCTCGCCTTCGCGTTCGTCGCGAACTACTCGGGCCTGTCGGCCACGCTGGCCCTGGCGCTCGCCCACACCGGCCAGGCCTTCACGTTCTTCTCGCCGTTCCTCGGCTGGATCGGCGTGTTCCTGACGGGCTCGGACACCTCGGCCAACGCGCTGTTCGCCGCGCTGCAGGCCACCACCGCCCAGCAGCTGGGCCTGCCGCAGGTGCTGACCGTTGCCGCGAACACCACGGGTGGGGTCACCGGCAAGATGATCTCGCCGCAGTCCATCGCCATCGCCTGCGCGGCCGTGGGCCTGGCGGGCCGGGAGTCGGACCTGTTCCGCTTCACCGTGAAGCACAGCCTGATCTTCGCCGCGATCATCGGGGCGCTGACGACGCTGCAGGCCTACGTGTTTCCGTGGATGATTCCGGGTCATTGATCCTTCATCCGGAAGTTCCCCATGCGCCTCGTCGATCACGTCGTTGAAAAGCTGCTGGCCCTCGTGCAGGCCCGCGGCCTGCAGGCCGGCGAGCGCCTGCCGGCCGAGCGCCAGCTGGCGGCCGAGCTGGGCGTGTCGCGCAACTCGCTGCGCGAGGCGATCCAGAAGCTCACCAGCCAGGGCGCGCTGGTCAGCCGCAGGGGCGACGGCACGTACGTGCAGAGCACCGCGCCGGCCGAATGGCTGCAGGAGGCCATGGGGCCGCTCGTGCGCCTGCTCGACGCCGACCCGCACTACCGCTACGACGTGCTGGAGACGCGCCACGCGCTCGAGACCAGCACCGCGTGGCTGGCCGCGCAGCGCGCCACGCCCGCCGACAAGGAGCGCATCCAGCGCTGCTTCGACGTGATGATGCAGCACCAGCAGAGCGGCCACGCCGAGCTGGCGGCGCGGGCCGACGCGCAGTTCCACCTCGCGATCGCCGAGGCATCGCACAACGTGGTGCTCGTGCAGGTGATGCAGAGCCTCTTCGCCGTGGTGCTGTCCACCGTCGAGCGCAACCGCCACGACATGTTCCGCCTCAGTGCACCCGAGACGCTGCGCGTGCTGACCGCGCAGCACCAGGACCTGATGCAGGCCATCCTCGACGGCGACCCCACCCGCGCGCGCGCCTGCATCGGCGACCACCTGGAACACGTGCGCACCACCATCCAGCGCATGGACGAGGACCGCGCCCGCCGCGAGCGGTCCACCCGCCTGCCGGTGGACGCCGCGCCGTCCCTCCTGCTGCCCACCGACCCGCCCCGACGGGCATGAGACCCCCACCATGATCATTTCCTCCTCCGCCGACTACCGCACCGCCGCGCAGAAGCGGCTGCCGCCGTTCCTGTTCCACTACCTCGACGGCGGCGCCTACGCCGAGCAGACGCTGCGCCGCAACGTCGAGGACTTCGCGGCCGTGGCGCTGCGCCAGCGCGTGCTGAAGGACATGAGCCGGCTCGACACCAGCATCGAGCTCTTCGGCGAGAAGTTCTCCATCCCCGTGGCGCTCGCGCCCGTGGGCCTCGGCGGCATGTACGCCCGCCGCGGCGAGGTGCAGTCGTCGCAGGCCGCCGATGCGCACGGCATTCCGTTCACGATGTCGAGCGTGTCGGTGTGTCCGATCGAGGAGGTGGCCCCGAAACTCAAGCGTCCGATGTGGTTCCAGCTGTACGTGCTGAAGGACCGCGGCTTCATGAAGAACGCCCTGGAGCGCGCGCAGGCCGCGGGCTGCTCCACGCTCGTCTTCACGGTGGACATGCCGGTGCCCGGCGCCCGCTACCGCGATGCGCATTCGGGCATGAGCGGCCCGAACGCCCCGTTGCGCCGCTACTGGCAGGCGATGATGCACCCACGCTGGTCCCTCGACGTGGGCCTGCTCGGCCGCCCGCACGACCTGGGCAACATCTCCGCGTACCTCGGCAAACCCACGGGCCTCGCCGACTACATGGGCTGGCTCGGCGCCAACTTCGATCCGTCCATCTCGTGGCGCGACCTCGAATGGATCCGTGATTTCTGGAAGGGCCCGATGGTGATCAAGGGCATCCTCGACCCCGACGACGCCCGCGACGCGGTGCGCTTCGGCGCCGACGGCATCATCGTGTCGAACCACGGTGGTCGCCAGCTCGACGGTGTGCTGTCGTCGGCCCGCGCGCTGCCGGCCATCGCCGATGCCGTGAAGGGCCAGATCAAGATCCTCGCCGACTCGGGCATCCGCAACGGCCTCGACGTCGTCCGGGCGCTGGCGCTCGGTGCCGACGCCACGATGATCGGCCGCGCCTACATCTACGCGCTGGCCGTCGCGGGCCAGGCCGGCGTGAAGCACCTGCTCGAGCTGCTCGAGAAGGAGATGCGCGTGGCGATGACGCTCACGAGCGTCGCGAAGGTGTCCGACATCAACGGGGATCTGCTGGTGCGCGACCGATGAACACAGCCGCTGTTTCCGGCGCCACCCTGTTGCGCCAGCTGCGCGACACCGTGGGCGCCGCCCACGTGTTGACCGATGACCGCGACACCCGCCGCTTCCGCAAGGGCCACCGCACGGGGCAGGGCGGGGTGCTCGCCGTGGTGCGGCCCGGCACGCTGCTGGAGCAGTGGCGCGTGCTGCAGGCCGTGGTGGCCTCGGGCCGCATCGTGATCATGCAGGCCGCGAACACGGGCCTCACCGGCGGGTCGACGCCCGATGGCGACGGCTACGACCGCGAGATCGTGCTCGTCAACACGATGCGCATCGCCGGCGTGCAGGTGCTGGGTGACGGCGCGCAGGTGGTGTGCCTGCCGGGCGCCACGCTCGACCGGCTCGAGCAGGCGCTGGCGCCGCTCGGGCGCGAGCCGCATTCGGTGATCGGGTCGTCGTGCATCGGCGCCTCGGTGATCGGCGGCATCTGCAACAACTCCGGAGGCGCCCTCGTGCGCCGCGGACCGGCCTACACCGAACTCGCGCTGTACGCCCGCGTGCGCGACGACGGCACGCCGGAACTGGTGAACCACCTGGGCATCGCGCTCGGTGCCACGCCGGAGGAGATCCTCGAGCGCCTGCAGCGGGGCGACTACACGGCGGCCGACGTCACGCACGACCCGGCCCGCGCCGCGTCGGACCCGCGCTACGCCGAACACGTGCGCGCGGTGGACGCCGACACGCCCGCGCGTTTCAACGCCGACCCGTCGCGCCTCTTCGAGGCCTCGGGCTCGGCCGGCAAGCTGTGCCTCTTCGCCGTGCGCCTCGACACCTTCCCGAAGGAGCCGAGCAGCGTCTTCTACATCGGCAGCAACGACCCCGGCGACCTGACCGCGGTGCGCCGCCACCTGCTGACCGCGCTGCCGCGCCTGCCCATCGCGGGCGAGTACATCCACCGCACCGCCTACGACATCGGCGAACGCTACGGCAAGGACACCTTCCTGCTGATCGACCGCTTCGGCACCGCGCGCGTGCCGGCGGCCTTCGCGCTCAAGAGCCGCGTCGACGGGTTCTTCGAACGCTTCGGCCTGCGCGGCGTGACCGACCGGGTCATCCAGGCGGCGATGAGCCTGCTGCCAAGCCACCTGCCGGCGCGCATGCGCCAATGGCGCGAGCGCTACGAGCACCACCTGCTGGTACGTGTGTCGAACGACACGGCCGAGGCCACGAAGGCGTTCCTCGCCAGCCACTTCGGCGGCAGCACGAGCGGCGGCTGGTTCGAGTGCGACGCGGAGGAGGGCCGCAAGGCCTTCCTGCACCGCTTCGCGATCGCGGGCGCGGCCATCCGCTACCGCGAGGTGCACCGGCGCGACGTGGAGGACATCGTCGCGCTCGACGTGGCGCTGCGCCGCAACGACCGCGACTGGGTCGAGCAGTTGCCGGCCGACGTCGAGACGGACGTGGTCCACAAGCTGTACTACGGCCATTTCTTCTGCCACGTGTTCCACCAGGACTACATCGTGAAGAAGGGCGTGGACCCGCTCGCGATGGAGCACCGCATGTGGGAGCTGCTCGACGCGCGCCGCGCCGAGTACCCGGCCGAACACAACGTGGGGCACCTGTACGTGGCCAAGCCGGGTCTCGCCGGCTTCTATCGCGGGCTCGATCCGACGAACACGTTCAACCCCGGCATCGGGCACACGTCGCGCCTGAGGGGCTGGGACACGTGCTGCGACGACAAACCGGCCTGGCCCGCAGGGTACGCGGACGAGGGCTCCGAAGCCGCCGCATGAGAAGATCCGGCCCGATCCACCGCATGGTGCGGTGACGGACCGGAGTGTGGGCGATGCGGGCAGTGCTGGGAATCGTGGGGTTGCTGGTTGCGCTGGCCATCGTGGGACTGGCGGCGAAGCAGATGCTGTCGCGTCCGGCCACGCGGGTCACGCCGGAGGCCGTGACGACCGCCGCCCCGGCGGAAACCCCGCGCCAGACCACCGACCGGGTGAAGGCGGAACTGGACGACGCGATCCGCCGGGCCGGTGAACGCGCCTCCGACGCGGCGCCCTGAGGCACCGCCCCCCGTCGATCAGACCACGCCCTGCGCCAGCATGGCGTCGGCCACCTTCACGAAACCGGCGACGTTGGCGCCGTCGACGTAGCTGACGCTGCCGTCCGCGCGACGGCCGTGCTGCAGGCACGCGGCGTGGATGCTGCGCATGATGCCGTGCAGGCGCGCGTCGACCTCCTCGCGGCCCCACGACAGGCGCATGGCGTTCTGGCTCATCTCAAGCCCGGACGTGGCCACGCCACCCGCGTTGCTGGCCTTGCCCGGCGCGTACAGCACGCGCGACTCCTCGAACACCTTGATCGCCTCGAGCGTCGACGGCATGTTGGCGCCTTCGGCCACGCACTTGACCCCGTTGCTCACGAGCAGCTGTGCCTCGGCGCCGTCCAGCTCGTTCTGGGTGGCGCAGGGCAGGGCGACGTCGACCGGCACGTGCCACGGGCGCTTGCCCGCGTGGAACGTGGCGCCCACGCGCTTCGCGTATTCGTCGACACGCTGATACAGGTGGTTCTTCACCTCCATCAGCTCGGCGAGCTTCCCGGGCGTGAAGCCGGCTTCGTCGACCACCGTGCCGCTGGAGTCGGAGACGGTGACGACCTTGGCGCCGAGGGCCATGGCCTTCTCGACCGCGTACTGGGCCACGTTGCCCGAACCCGAAACGCCGACCCGCAGGCCGTCGAGGGCGAGGCCGCGCTGCTGCAGCATCTCCTGGGCGAAGTAGACGGTGCCGTAGCCGGTGGCCTCCGGCCGCATCAGCGAGCCGCCGAACGAGATGCCCTTGCCGGTGAACACGCAGTCGGCGCGGTTGGTGAGCTTCTTCATCATGCCGGCCATGAAGCCGACCTCGCGGCCGCCCACGCCGATGTCACCGGCCGGCACGTCGGTGTCGGCGCCGACGTGGCGGAACAGCTCCATCACGAAGGCCTGGCAGAAGCGCATCACCTCGGCCGGGCTCTTGCCCTTCGGGTCGAAGTCGGCGCCGCCCTTGCCACCGCCCATCGGCAGCGTGGTCAGCGCATTCTTCAGCGTCTGCTCGAACGCCAGGAACTTCAGGATCGACAGGTTCACCGACGGGTGGAACCGCAGGCCGCCCTTGTACGGGCCGATGGCCAGGCTGTGCTGGATGCGGTAGCCGCGGTTGACCTGCACCGCGCCGTGGTCGTCGACCCACGACACCCGGAACATCACCACGCGCTCGGGTTCCACGAGCCGGTCCAGCAGGCCTTGCTCGGCGTACTTCGGGTGCGCCGAGATGAACGGCCACAGGCTTTCGGTGACCTCCGAGACGGCCTGGAGGTACTCCGGCTGGCCAGGGTTGCGAAGGGCCAGATGCTCCAGGAATGTGCGATGCGAGGTGTGTTTCATCGAATGTGAATTGAAATGGTGCACTCAAGGGACGGAAAAGGGCATTCTCGTCCAAGAGCTGCACCGCATTGATTCACTCGGGTAGCGGTGCTTGCGCCATGGTGGTGCGTGTGCGCGGCCGCCTGTAGCCGCTTGCTGTCGCGGGAGCCAGGTCGCATGATCCGGATTCGACCCGCGGGCGCCGCGGGAGGAGCCCCGTCCCATGACCCGTTCGCCCGTGACCATCGTCGCCCTGTGGCTGCTGGCCGTGGCCCGGTCAGCCACCGCGGCCGGCACCGCCAACGTCACCTTCGTGAACCCGGAGAAGTTCACCGACGCCGGGTACTCGCGCGAAACCCCGACGGAGCGGGACCTCGCCGCCCTCCAGCGCGACCTCGAAAGGCACGTCCAGAAGCTGGCCGAGCGTGACCTGGCCGATGGCGAGACGCTGGCCGTCGAGGTGCTCGACGTCGACCTGGCCGGCCGCTTCCAGCCGTCCGCCCGGATCGACGACGTGCGCATCGTGCGCGACATCGACTGGCCGCGCGTCCGCCTGCGCTACACGCTCAGCCGCAACGGCGTGGCCGACCCGTCGGTGGAGGAGCGGGTCAGCGACCAGTCGTTCCTGATGTCGATCAACCCGTACAGCAGCGGCGACCGGTTGCGGTACGAGAAGGCCATGCTCGACGACTGGTTCCGGCAACGCTTCGGCAGGCGCTGACGCTCCCTTTTCGGCTAAGATGAGAATAATTCTTATTGACTTGCCGATGCGCTGACCGGCGGACGGCACCGAGGTGCCCGTGTCCGCCGCCGAAACCGCTGCCCACCAACACGTCGAGACGCTCTACAGCCACCACCACGGTTGGCTCCAGGGCTGGCTGCGCCGGCGGCTGGGCGACCGCGCCGACGCGGCCGACCTGGCGCAGGACGTGTTCATGCGGGTGCTGGCGCGGCAGGGCCGTGGCGCTCCGGAGGCCATCGACACGCCGCGTGCCTACCTCTCCACGATCGCCCGCGGCCTCGTCGTCGACCATTGGCGCCGTCGCGAACTCGAACGCGCGTGGCTCGAGACGCTGGCCGCGATGCCGGAGGCCCAGGCCCCGTCGCCGGAGACCCGCCTGCTGTGCCTCGAGGCGCTGATCCGGATCGACCGGCTGCTCGATGCCCTGAAACCGGCGGTGCGCCAGGCCTTCCTGTGGGCGCAACTCGAGGGCGTCACGTGCCGCGAGATCGGCGAGCGCCTCGGCGTGTCGCTCGCCACCGCCGAGCGGTACGTGGCCCAGGGGCTGCGCCGCTGCTACGACCTCCGCTACGCATGAGCGCCGCGCTACCCGATGCGGTCGTCGATGCGGCGATCGGCTGGTCGGTCAAGCTCGACCATGGCGAACCCACGCCCGCGGCGCGGGCCGCGTTCGAACGCTGGCTGGGTGCGGACCCGCGACACGGCCTGGCGTGGGAACGCGTGGCCGCGATGCGGGGCGACCTGCAGCGGGTGCCGCCTCGACTGGCCCTCGACACGCTGCAGTCCGCCGAGTCGGCGCGGCGGGCCCGCACCGCCGGCCGGCGCAAGGTGCTTCGCGGCCTGGGCCTCGGGTTCGCCGGGGTGGTGTCGATCGGGGCGGTGCGCGAGTTCACGCCGTGGCAGCGCCTCGTGGCCGACGTGTCCACGGGTGTGGGCGAACGGCGCACGGTGACCCTCTCCGACGGCACCCGCCTGTCCCTCAACACCGACACGGCGGTCGGCACGGACCTCGCCGGCGACCGGCGCGTGCTCATGCTGCACCGGGGCGAGATCCTCGTGACCACCGGTCCCGACGCCGGCGCACGGGGCCACCGGGAGTTCTGGGTCGAGACGGCCGCCGGACGGCTGCGCGCGGTGGGCACCCGGTTCGTGGTGCGCCTCGACGGCACGCGCGCATTCGTCGGTGTCACCGAAGGCGCCGTGGACCTGCACCCGGCCGACGGCGGTCCGGCGGTGCGGGTGGAGGCCGGGTCGTCGCGCTGGCTGGACCGCGGCGGCACGACCCCGGCCGAGTGGCGCGGGTTCGACCCGGGCGCCTTCGCCGACGGGGTCATCGCCGGCCGCGACATGCGCCTGGCCGACCTGCTGGCCGAACTCGCCCGGCATCGCCACGGCCGGCTGGTGTGCGACCCGCGCGTGGCCGACCTGCGTGTCTCGGGCGTGTTCCACCTCGACGACACCGAACAGGTGCTGCGTTTCATCGCCCGCACGCAGCCGGTGGAGGTCTCCCGACGCACGCGCTTCTGGGTCACGGTGGGCCCGGCCGCGAAAAATTCCTGAGGGGATCCGCGTTCTCGTCCGGCCTCCCTGTTGAACACCTCCGGCCCGACCGGCCAGGCCCCCTCAACAGCCCCCCGAAAGAGACCTCGACGTGAGCCGCTCCCGCACCGTTTCCTCCACCTTCCGCTTCCAGCCCCGGGCCATCGGCCTGGCCGTCGCCCTGTGCCTGGGCGCGGGCCTGGCCGCGGGCCCGGCCTCCGCGCAGACGGCCGCCGCCACGCCGGCCTTCGACATCCCGGCCGGACCGCTCGGCGCGGCGCTCGACCGTTTCGCCCGGGTCGCGGGGGTCAACCTGGCGTACGACGCCAAGGCCGTCGAGGGCCGCGGCACGCGCGGGCTGTCGGGTGCGCATGACGTCGACACCGGACTGCGGATCCTGCTGGAAGGCACGGGCCTCGCCGCCGTCCGCGCCCCCGGTGGGTTCGCGCTCGAAGCCGCCCCGGCGCCGGCGCCCGCGGGGGCCCCCACCCTCGAACCGGTGCGCGTCCGTGCCGCGGTCGAGACCGACCCGGCGATCGGCCCGGTCAAGGGCTATGTCGCCCGCGAGAGCAGCACGGCCACGAAGACCGGCACGCCGCTGCGCGAGATCCCTCAGTCGATCTCGGTGATCGGGCGGCCGGAGATGGAGGCGCGCGGCGCCGCCAACAGCGGCGACCCGCTGCTCTACACCCCCGGCGTGCTGCCCGTCCTCTACGGCGCGGACGACCGCATGAACTCCGGCGACTCCGGTGTCACGTCGCGCGGCTTCGACAGCGCGGCGGGCAACTACCTCGACGGCCTGCGCCAGCCGAAGAGCTCCACGTCGTGGAGCTATCCGCGCACCGAGGTCTACGGCCTGGAGCGTGTGGAAGTGCTGCGTGGCCCGGCCTCGACCGCGTTCGGGCAGGGCGACGTGGGCGGGGTGATCAGCCGCGTCAGCAAACGCCCCGACGCGTCGGCCCCGCGCGAGGTGGAACTGCAACTGGGCAACTTCGACCGCCGCCAGTTCGCGATCGACGTGGGCGGCGCGGCCGGCAGCGACGACGCCGTCCAGTGGCGCCTCGTGGGGGTGTCGCTCGAACACGAACCGCAGGTGCAGTACCCGAACTTCCGGCCCGAGTCGATCGAGCGCTTCTACATCGCTCCGTCGCTCGCCTTCCGTTTCGACGCCGACACCACGCTGACCCTGCTGGGCAGCGGCCTGCGCCAGTCCGGGCCCGACGTCGCCTGGGAGTACGTGAACGACAACGGCCAGCACTCCGGTGTGCTGATCGGCGAGCCCGGCTACGCGCACTACGAGGCCCGGCAGTGGGACGCCGGCTACCAGTTCGCGCACCGATTCGCGCCGGACTGGCAGGTGAAGCAGAACCTCCGCACGTCGTCGGTGTCGGTGCCCGACATGACCCTGATCGATGGCGGCTACGGCCGCGCCGACCCCGTCACCCGCGAGCTGGCGCGCGGTGCGAGCCTGTTGAGCGAATCGATGCGCTACACGGTCGTCGACACCCAGTTGCACGGCCGGGTGCCCACCGGTCCCGCCACGCACCAGCTGCTGTTCGGGCTCGACTGGACCCGGGTCGACTCCGACATCCAGGCCGCGAGCGCGGGTGCGCCGTCGTTGAACATCGACAACCCGGTGTACGGCGTGGGCGTCTCGCGCCCGACGATCGCCGATCGCAACACCGACGCGTCCTCCTCGCAGCGCCAGCTGGGGCTCTACGCGCAGGACCAGGTGCGTTTCGGTCCCGAATGGCTGCTGACCGTCGGCGGCCGGCAGGACTGGTTCGAAGGCGAGGAGTCCGACCACCTCGCCGGGGCGAGCGTCGAGACCCGCGACCACGCCTTCACCGGCCGCGTCGGGCTCACCTGGCTGCACCCGTCGGGCCTCGCACCGTACGTCAGCTGGGGCCAGTCGTTCCTGCCGACTCCGGGCCGCGATGCGGAAGGGCGGCCCTTCGAGCCCACCCGGGGCACGCAGTACGAACTGGGCGTGAAGTACCAGCCGGCGGGCGAGTCGGTGTGGCTGACGGCCGCGGTCTACGACCTCACCAAGCGCAACGTCGTCACGTACGACCCCGTCACGTTCGATGCGCGGCAGGTGGGCGAGGTGCGGTCGCGCGGCATCGAACTGGAGGCCAAGGTGTCGCTCGCCCGCGGCCTCGACCTGGCGGCGCAGTACACGCTGAACGACATCGAGAACACGGCCGACAGCAACGCGGCCCTGGTGGGCAAGCGCCCCACGCTGATCCCGAAGCACCTCGCGGCCGCCTGGCTGGATTACACGGTGCAGGGAGGGGACCTGGCCGGCCTGGGCGGGGGGCTCGGCGCGCGCTACACCGGCTCGCGCTACGGCAACGCGGTCAACACCGTGGAGAACCCGTCGGTCACGATGGTGGATGCCGCGGCGCACTACACCACCGGCCCGTGGCGCCTGAGCCTGAACGCCCAGAACCTGTTCGACCGCGACAACGGCGTCTATGGGTACGGCGTGTACTACCAGGGGCTGCGGCGCACCGTGACGGCCACGGCGCGCTACCGGTTCTGAAAAAGAACGTCACCGAACCTCGGCACCTCGGCGATCAAGCCACACGCGAGCCCGGGTTTCCCGGGCGACCCGTGGCGCCGCTCGGGGGCAGGAGCGAAGCGACTGGGGGCTCACGTCATGAGCTTGCTGTCCGGCCCGATGACCGCCAGGTCCACGAAGTTGCTCCCTTCGTGGTCCCCCTTGCCGAAGGTCAGGCGCAGCCCGCCCAGGTCCAGCGTCCCGAGGCCTTCCAGCGCGGCGTGCAGCGATTCGCGCGTCGGGGTCGCGCCCGCACGGCGCAGCCCTTCGGTCATCACGCGGGCGTTGATGTAGCCCTCGAGGCTCACCAGCGACAGGTCGTGGCTGCCCATCGCCTCCATGTCCGCGCGGTAGCGGCGCACGATCTCGTGTTTCGGCGTGAACGGCGTGGGCACGACGATGGAGAAGCCGAGGCCGCGGGTCATGTCGCCCAGCGCGCGGATGTTCTGGATGTTTGGTGCGATGGACAGGCCGTACATCGTGCTCGTGACGCCGGCCTTGCGCGCGGCCTTCACGAAGTGCGGCATCGTCGCGCCCAGGCCCATGATCACGAGCTGGGGCGCGGCCTTGGCGATCTCGGCTGCGGCCGGCTCGACCTCGGTGCTGGTGGTGTTCGGCGTGGTGGCGATCGCGACGGGCTTGAGGTTGTGCTTCGCCATCGCGGCCTCGAAGCCGGCCAGCAGCGACAGGCCCAGCGGGTCCTTCGGGTGCACGAGGGCGATGCGCGAGGTGCCGAGGGTCGACGCGGTGTTGATGAGCTTCTCGATCTCCTGGTCGTAGTTCGCGCGCACCCAGAACACGTTGCGCGACTCCTTCTTGCGCAGCGCGACGGTGCCGGTGTTCGGGCCCACGACGGGCACGTTCGGCGCGTTGTCCATCACGGCGGCGGTCTGTCGCGTGCCCAGCGGGTGCAGGATGCCCACGATCGAGGGGTCCGCGGCGAAGGCGAGGGCGTTCTGCTTGGCCTTCTCCGGGTCGAACTGGTCGTCGGCGAGCACCAGTTCCACCTTGTTGCCGTTGATGCCGCCAGCCTTGTTGAGTGCGGTGAAGAATGCAGTGGCCCCGAGGGTCAGGCCCGTGCCGTTGGCGAGTTCGATGCCGGTCTGGGCGAGCGTGCTGCCGATGCGGATCGGCTTGCCGGCGGCGCGCGCGGGGGCGGAGACCCCGCCGAGGGCGGCCGCGGTGGCGGCGAGGTGGACGAGGGTGTCGCGGCGGGAGAGGGTCGAACGTTCGGTCATCGGTCTGTACCACGGAACGCGGGAAGATCGGACTGTACGCGCGGGGCTCGGGCGCGTGGTGGCGAGTGGACCGGTTCCACGCCAGCGCGTGCGTGACGGATTTCTCGGTCGCGGACCGCGCGTGCGTTCGCGAGGGAACCCGTGCGGGCTTGTGAGACTTGACGCGGCTACTTGACGCGCTGCTTCTCGAGCTTGCGCGCGAGCGTGCGGCGGTGCATGCCGAGGCGGCGGGCGGTCTCGGAGATGTTGAAGCCGGTCTCGGCAAGGGTCTCGTGGATGCGCTCCCATTCGAGCGTCTTGATGGACGAGGGCCGTTCGGTGAGCTCCACCTCGGCGTTCCCGGCCGCCCGGGCGAACGCCGCCTCGATGTCGTCGGTGTTCGACGGTTTCGCGAGGTAGTTCCGGGCGCCGAGCTTGATGGCCTCCACCGCGGTGGCGATGCTGGCGTAGCCGGTGAGCACGACGATCACCATCGACGGGTCGTGCGCATGCAGGGCCTGCACGCACGTGAGGCCGGACCCGTTGCCCGCGAGCTTGAGGTCCACCACGGCATGGCCGGGGCTGTGTTCGGCGAGCAGCGCGGGCAGGGCGTCGGGGCCGGTGGCGTGCAGCACGCGGTAGCCGCGGCGTTCGAACGAGCGGCTCAGGGTGCGGGCGAAGGCATCGTCGTCCTCGACGATCAGCAGGAGGCGTTCAGGCGTGTCCATCCGGGGAGGGTACTTCGAGTTGGATGGCCGCGAGCGGCAGCGTCAGCACGACCTCGGCCCCGCCTGCGGGGCGGTTGCGGGCGGTGACGCTGCCGCCGAGGGTGCGGGCCACGTTCATGACCAGGAAGAGGCCGAGGCCGGCGCCGGGCCGGGGCTTCGTCGATTGGTAGGGTTTGCCGAGCGTGTCGAGCATGCCGGCGGCAAAGCCCGGGCCCTCGTCGGTCACGGTGAGCACGAGGCGGTCGCCGTCGCGCGCCGCCGTGAGGGCCACGGCGCGCGGCGATGCTTCGAGGGCGTTGTCGAGCACGTTGTGGATCGTCTGCTTGAGCGCCGGGTCGGCGACGATGGGCAGATCGTCGCCGAAGATGTTCGCGTAGGCGAGCACCGTGGTGGCGCGGGTGGCGCGCCAGTCCGCCACCAGGTCGTCGAGGAACGCGCCCACCGAGGTGGCGCGGGGCGCCTCGCCGCGGGGGTCGCCGGCCGACTGCAGGATGCCGGTCACGATGGACTTGCAGCGCGCCAACTGGGCCTGCATCTCCTTCACGTCCTGCATCAGCTCGGGGTCGGCGGTGAACGGCGTCATGCGCTGCCAGTCGCCCAGGATCACCGACAGCGTCGCGAGCGGCGTGCCGAGTTCATGCGCCGCGCCGGACGCCAGCAGGCCCATGCGCACGATGTGTTCCTCCTCGGCGGCCCGCTGGCGCAGCGAGGCGAGGCGGGCTTCGCGGGCGCGCAGGTTGTCCTGGATGCGGGAGATGCACACCACCAGCAGCGAGGCGATCAGGCCGAAGCAGATCAGCACGCCCTGCGTGTACGGATCGCCGAGGCCCGGGCCCTGTTCCAGCGGCACCTCCAGCGGGTGGTTGAACTGCGTGAGCAGCGTGAAGCAGGCGCCGGTCACGCCGACCAGGCTCCACGAGTACCGCGGGTTCAGCAGCACGGCACCGAGGATCACCTGCAGCAGGTACAGGAAGATGAACGGGTTCCGGGCGCCGCCGCTCAGGAACAGCAGCAGCGTGAGCGTGGCCACGTCGAACAGCAACGCGATGAACAGCTCCTTGTCCGAGACCGGGCGCCCGTCTCGCCAGTGCAGCAGGCACAGGATGTTGAACACGACGAGGAACAGCACCGCGTGCAGCATCCGGTCCAGCGGCAGGTGGATGCCGAAGCCGAAGTGCACCGTGAAGATCGTGGCCAGCTGGCCGGCCACGGCGAACCACCGCAGCTGCACCAGCTGCAGCATGTTCTTCAGGCCGGACGGGTCGACCCCCAGGGCAGGGCGGATCTGGAAGAAGGAGGGCATCAGCGCATCGTACGACGACGCGCGGTCCGCACGAAAAACACGGTGCCCGCGGCCACCATCAGCGCGAGGCCGTACCAGGTGATCGCGTAGACGAGGTGGCTGTTCGGGAACGACACCACCGTGAGGCCGCCCACGGGCCAGCGGTCGGCCGAGCGGGCGCCCGGCGGCGCGTCCTGGTCGATGAAGTACGGTGCGGCCTCAGTGATCCCGCGGGCCGCGGCGATGCCGGCCACGTCGCGCGAGAACCAGCGGTCGCCCGCCGGGTCGTTCTTGCGGAGGAAGCCGCCGCCCGGTTCGGTGATGCGCAGCAGGCCGGCGACGTCCACCTCACCCTGCGGGTCGTCCGCCTGGCGGGTGGCTCGGTCGCGCTTCTCGGGCGGTACGTAGCCGCGGTTGACGAGCACCGTGGTGCCGTCGGCGGTGCGCAGCGGCGTGAGCACCCAGTGGCCCGCGCCCATCACGGTGGCGGCCTGCACCAGGGTCTCGCGGCCGTGGTCGAAGGTGCCGCGCACGGTGACGTGGCGGTAGGCATCGCGGGCGGCCGTGACGTTCGGCCAGTCGGCGCGTCCGGGTGCGGCCACCGGCGGCGCGTGCACGCGGGTCTCGACCTGCTGGATCAGATCCAGCTTCCACGCGCGGCGCTGGACCTGCCAGGTGCCGAGCGCGATGAACAGCAGAAACAACAGGGCGCCGGCGAGCACGGTGCTCGCCAGCGCCCGGCTGGAACGCTGTGGCTGCGGGAGGTCCGTCAAGGCGCGACGCGCATCTCGTGCGGCGTCATGTGCGGCATCATGTTGTGGTTCATGTGGAACATGACCCACAGCGAACCGGCCAGCGTGATGACCACCAGCACGATCGTGAAGATCAGGGCCAGCATGTTCCAGCCGCCTTCGGACTTCGCGTTCATGTGCAGGAAGTACACCATGTGCACGACGATCTGCACGGCCGCGAAGCCGAGGATCACGAGGGCCGTGGTGGCCGGGCTCGCGATCACCTTGCCCATCACGAGCCAGAAGGGGATGGCGGTCAGGATGACGGAGAGGACGAAGCCCTTGACGTAGTCGGGCAGCGTGCCGTGGCCCACCTCGTCCGGGTGGAGGCCATCGTGGTGGTCGCCGTGGTGTTGGCTCATGGCAGGACTCCCATCAGGTACACAAAGGTGAAGACGCCGATCCACACGACATCGAGGAAGTGCCAGAACATCGACAGGCACAGCAGGCGGCGCTTGTTCTCGCGGATCAGGCCGTGCTTGCCCACCTGGACCATCAGCACGACGAGCCAGATGGCACCGAACGTGACGTGCAGGCCGTGGGTGCCCACGAGGGCGAAGAACGACGACAGGAACGCGCTGCGCTGCGGCGTGGCGCCTTCGTGGATCAGGTGCGCGAACTCGTACATCTCGATGCCGAGGAACGCCAGGCCGAAGAGGCCGGTGATGGCGAGCCACACCAGCACGGCCTTCGTGCGGTTGCGGTTCATCTCGATCATCGCGAAGCCGTACGTGATGGACGACAGCAGCAGCATCGCGGTGTTGAGTGCGACGAGGTTCAGGTCGAACAGGTCGGCGCCCGAGGGGCCGGCCGCGTAGTTGCGGCCCAGCACGCCGTACACCGCGAACAGGCACGCGAAGATGAGGCAGTCGCTCATCAGGTAGATCCAGAACCCCAGCAGGGTGCCGTTCTCCGGATGGTGCTCCGTGGTCTCGTAGAACTGGACCGGGGCGCCAGGCGCGCCCGGGTGGGTGGCGGTGATGTCAGACATGGGCGGCAGCGAGCTGGCGGGTGCGGGCGTCTTCCGTGCGGATGACTTCGTCGGCGTGGATGTGGTAGTCGCGCTTGTAGTTGAACGTGTGCACGATCGCGGCGACCACGATGGCGGCGAACGCCACGCCGGCCAGCAGCCACATGTGCCAGATCATCGCGAAGCCGAACACGCCGCTGAGGGCGGACAGCACGAGGCCGGCAGCCGTGTTCTTGGGCATGTGGATGTCGATGAAGCCCTTGAGCGGACGCTCGTAGCCGCGCTTCTTCATGTCGGACCAGGCATCGTTGTCATGGATGCGAGGCGTGAACGCGAAGTTGTAGGCCGGCGGCGGCGAGGCGGTGGACCATTCGAGCGTGCGGCCGTCCCACGGGTCGCCCGTGACGTCGCGCAGCGCTTCGCGGTTCCGGAAGCTCACGTACAGCTGGATGATGAACGAGGCGATGCCCAGCAGGATCAGGAAGGCGCCGAAGGCGGCGATCACGAACCAGATCTGCAGGGACGGGTCCTCGAAGTGGCTCACGCGGCGCGTGACCCCCATCAGGCCCAGCACGTACAGCGGCGTGAAGGCGACCCAGAAGCCGACCAGCCAGAACCAGAACGAGCACTTGCCCCAGAACGCGTCGAGCTTGAAGCCGAAGGCCTTCGGGAACCAGTAGTTGATGCCGGCGAACAGGCCGAACACCACGCCGCCGATGATCACGTTGTGGAAGTGGGCGATCAGGAAGAGGCTGTTGTGCAGCACGAAGTCGGCCGGCGGCACCGCCAGCAGCACGCCCGTCATGCCGCCGATCACGAACGTGACCATGAAGCCGACGGTCCACAGCATGGGTACCTCGAACTTGATGCGGCCGTGGTACATCGTGAACAGCCAGTTGAATATCTTGGCCCCCGTGGGGATCGAGATGATCATCGTGGTGATGCCGAAGAACGAGTTCACGCTGGCACCCGAGCCCATCGTGAAGAAGTGGTGCAGCCACACGAGGTACGAGAGGATGGTGATCACGACCGTGGCGTACACCATCGACGCGTAGCCGAACAGGCGCTTGCGCGAGAACGTGGACACCACTTCCGAGAAGATGCCGAACACCGGCAGCACCAGGATGTAGACCTCGGGGTGGCCCCAGATCCAGATCAGGTTCACGTACATCATGGGATTGCCGCCCAGTTCGTTCGTGAAGAAGTTCGTGCCGACGTAGCGGTCCAGCGACAGCAGGGCCAGCACGGCGGTCAGCACCGGGAAGGCGGCGACGATCAGCACGTTGGTGCACAGCGAGGTCCACGTGAAGACGGGCATCTTCATCAGCGTCATGCCGGGGGCGCGCATCTTCACGATCGTGACGAGCAGGTTCACGCCCGATAGCAATGTGCCTACGCCCGCGATCTGCAATGACCAGATGTAGTAGTCGACCCCCACGTCGGGGCTGTAGTCGATGCCCGAGAGCGGCGGGTACGCCAGCCAGCCGGTCTTCGCGAATTCGCCGACGAACAGCGACATCATCACGAGGACGGCGCCGCAGGTGGTCATCCAGAAGCTGAAGTTGTTCAGGAACGGGAAGGCCACGTCGCGCGCGCCGATCTGCAGCGGCACGATGTAGTTCATCAGGCCCGTGACCAGCGGCATCGCCACGAAGAAGATCATGATCACGCCGTGGGCGGTGAAGACCTGGTCGTAGTGGTGGGGCGGGAGGTAGCCCACGGCATCACCGAAGGCGATGGCCTGCTGCAGGCGCATCATCAGCGCGTCGGCGAAGCCGCGCAGCAGCATCACGATGCCGAGCACCATGTACATGATGCCGATCTTCTTGTGGTCGATGCTGGTGAACCAGTCGCGCCACAGCGTGCCCCACAGCTTGAAGTAGGTGATCAGCCCGAGCAGGCCGATGCCGCCGAGCACGACACCGGCGAAGGTGGCGATCAGGATGGGCTCATGCAGCGGAATCGCCTCCCACGAGAGGCGACCGAAGATGAGCTGGGTCAGGTTGTCGGGCATCGTGTGTCTCGGATACCTAAAGGCAGGGGAACGAAAGGCTTCTTACTGGGCGATGGCGACCGGCGTGCCGACCGGGTTCGCCGGCGTGCAGATGTCGGTGGCCAGGGTGGTGGCGGGCAGGCCGGACTCACCCTTCGGCACGGTGGTCAGTGCGTACGACGAGAGCCCGGCGCGACCGGCGCCACCCGCGGCGTCGATCGCCATCATGTGCTTCATGCACATGCGGCCGGGTTCGACGCAGCGGTTCACGATGGCGTCGTACAGCGCGGGGTCGACCGAGGCGTAGCGGCGCACGGGCTCGCGTTCGCTCGGGCGCTCGAGCTTGACGTAGGTCTCGCGGTCGAGCTTCTGGCCTTCGGCCTGGTTCTTCTTGACCCAGGCTTCGAAATCGGCCACGTTCATGCCGTGGAACTTGAAGCGCATGCCGGAGAAGCCGGCGCCGCTGTAGTTCGCCGAGATGCCGTCGTAGACACCCTCTTCGTTGATCACGGCGTGGAGCTTGGTCTCCATGCTGGGCATCGCGTAGATCATGCCGGCCAGCGCGGGAACGTAGAAGGCGTTCATCACGCTCGACGCGGTGATGCGGAACTGGATGGGCACGTCCACCGGGGCGGCCAGCTCGTTCACCGTGGCGATGCCTTGCTCGGGGTAGATGAACAGCCACTTCCAATCGAGGGCGACCACCTCGACGACCAGCGGCTTGGCTTCCTCGGGCATCGGGCGCTCGGCGTCGATGCGGGCCAGCGGGCGGAACGGGTCGAGCGTGTGGGTGCTGATCCAGGTCAGGGCGCCCAGGGCGATGATGATCAGCAGCGGGGCCGCCCAGATCACCAGCTCCAGCTGGGTGGAGTGGTCCCAGTCGGGCTTGTAGACGGCCTCCTTGTTGGATTCACGGTATTTCCACGCGAAGAACAAGGTCAGCGCGATCACCGGGACGATGATCAGCAGCATCAGCAGCGTGGAGATCACGACCAGCCGGCCCTGCTGGGCCGCGATGTCGCCGGACGGGTTCAGCACCACCATGTTGCAGCCGGACAGCAGGGCAGCGAGCGCAAGGGCGGCGAACCCGCGGAGGGGCGCGCGGAAGGACGTGAGGTTTGGCATGCCTGGAGCGAGGAAAAGGCGCGTGCCCCACAGGGAGGCGACACGGCGTGCAAGGTAGGCGCACAATGTAATTCCGGAGGTCCGGAATTGCGATTGGACGTTTTGTCCTATGGCGCAAATTCCATTCCGGTGCGATTCTGCGCAACCTTGCAAGACCCTTGAGTCCGAATCCCGCACGATGTCCAGCATCACACACTCCGAACCCAACTCCGGCACCCTCGAACGGGACGCGCGGGTCATCACGGCTGACCATTCGGTGGCCCCTGGCGAGATCGCTGTGGGTGTCGTCATCGGTCGGGCCTCCGAGTACTTCGACTTCTTCGTGTACGGGATCGCGTCGTGCCTGGTGTTCCCGGCGCTGTTCTTCCCGTTCGCGTCGCCGCTGGAGGGCACACTGTACGCCTTCGTGGTGTTTTCCTTCGCGTTCATCGCCCGTCCCATCGGTACGGCCATTTCGATGGCCGTGCAGCAGCGGTGGGGCCGCGCCACGAAGCTGACCATGGCCCTGTTCCTGCTGGGCACGTGCACCGTGGGCATCGCCTTCCTGCCGGGCTACGGCACGGCCGGCGCCACCTCCATCATCCTGCTGTCGGTGCTGCGCATCGGCCAGGGCCTCGCGCTCGGCGGCTCGTGGGACGGCCTGCCGTCGCTGCTGGCCATGAACGCCCCGAAGGAAAAGCGCGGCTGGTACGCCATGCTGGGCCAGCTGGGCGCGCCCGTGGGCTTCATCGTCGCCACGGCCCTGTTCGCGTTCCTGTACGCCAGCCTGAACCTCAACGAATTCCTGGCCTGGGGCTGGCGCTACGCCTTCTTCGTGGCCTTCGCCATCAACGTGGTGGCCCTGTTCGCCCGCCTGCGCCTCGTGGTCACCCACGAGTACGAGCAGCTGCTGGAAGCCCGTGAACTCGACGCCGTCGACACCACGGACCTCGTGCGCACCCAGGGCCGCAACCTCGTGATCGGCGCCTTCGCCCCGCTCGCGAGCTATGCGCTGTTCCACATCGTCACGGTGTTCCCGCTGTCGTGGATCCAGCTGTTCACGCACCAGTCCATCACGCAGTTCCTGCTGATCCAGATCCTGGGCGGCTTCCTGGCCGCCGCCGGCATCGTGGCCTCCGGCAAGATCGCCGACCGCGTGGGCCGCCGCAGCACGCTGGGCGCACTGGCCGTGATGATCGCCGTGTTCAGCGGCTTCGCCCCCACGCTGCTCGACGGCGGCACGCTCGGCCAGGACGTCTTCATCCTGATCGGCTTCATCCTGCTGGGCCTGTCGTACGGCCAGGCCTCGGGCGCGGTGACCGACAACTTCATCGGCCGCTACCGCTACTCCGGCGCGGCCCTGACGGCGGACCTCGCCTGGCTCATCGGCGCGGCGTTCGCTCCGCTGGTCGCGCTGGGCCTGTCGGCCCACTTCGGCCTCGGCTACGTCAGCGTCTACCTGCTGTCGGGTGCCGGGTGCACGCTGGCGGCGCTGAGCATCAACCGGGCGCTCGGCCAGGACTGATGCCCCTGCGGGTCACCCCGGCGAACGCCGGGGCCCACCGGCCCGCCTGGCGCTTCGACTGCGGTGGATCCCGGCGTTCGCCGGGATGACCGCTTCGGCGGCTTCAGAACTTCACGCTCGCCGTCACGCTCGCCAGCCACGTCCTTCCCGGCGCCGGTTCGAAGAACCGCCCGTTGCCCTCGTTGACGATCACCGAGCCGATGTAGCGCTTGTCGAACAGGTTGTCGGCGCGCACGGTTCCACCCAGCTCCCAGGCGCCCACCGCGAGCACGTAGCCCACGTGTGCCGACGCGATCGCGTACGACGGGGCCGCGTCCGTGTTCGCGTCGTCCACCATCACGCTGCTCAGGTAACGCGCTTCCACGCCACCGCGCCACCCGGTGGGAGGCAGCCAGGCCACGCCCGCGTACAGCGAGCCCCGGGCGATGCCGGGGATGCGGTTGCCCGCGGGCACGTTCACGGTGGTGGTGAAGCTGTCGCGGTAGGTCGCGTCGAGCCAGGTGGCCGCGGCCTGGGCGCGCAGGTGCCGCTGCCATTCGCCGGACCAGCCCAGTTCCACGCCCGTGCGCCGCGTGCGGCCCACGTTCTGGAACGTCGAGCGGCCGCCCACGTTGGACCGCGTCGCGATCTCGTCGTCGGTGCGCGTCTGGAACACCGCGGCGTTGAGGTCGCCCCAGTCGCCCGTCTGCACCTTCACGCCGGCCTCGAGGCTGTTGCTCGTGGCGGGCTTCAGCGCGAGGTTCAGGCCGGTCTGGCCGTCGGGGCGGTACGACAGTTCGTTGAGCGTGGGGGTCTCGAAGCCGCGGCCGGCGGTGGCGTACAGGTGCACGCGGTCGTCCACGGCGTACAGCACGCCCACGACCGGCAGTGTGGCCTCGTAGTCGGTGCTGCCGCTGTCGTCCGGGTTCGAGCCCACCACGTACTGGTCGGCCGAGCGGATGCGCACGCGGCTGTGCCGCACGCCAGCGTTCAGCGTCCACTGCGGCCCGAGCTGCCACGAGGCCTGCACGTAGGGGTCGGTGTTCGAGGCATGGTTCTCCTCGTCGCGTCGCAGCGAGCCTTTGACGCCGAGGGTCGTGCCCACGAAGTTCTGGAAGCCCTGGCGGTGCTCCGACAGCGTGTCGTACGCGAGGCCGGCCACCAGGTCGAACGGCTGGTCGGCGAGGCGGGTCTTCCAGGTCCAGCGCACGTCGGTGCCGCTGTAGTCGCGGCTGAGCGAGATCACGCCGCCGGGGTGCAGCGGGTTGGCCTGCGGGGCGACCGGGATCGCCTGGTACTGCTCGGTGCCGCGGTGGCCGGTGTAGGCGAGCAGGCGGACCATGTGCTCCGGTGCGACGCGCCGCTCGTACACGACGCCGCCCTGCGTCTGCTCGACCGTCTTGCGCGTGTCGAAGGCCAGCGCCTGCGGCGCAACCCCGCGCGGGTTGGCCTCGAACTGCGCGCGGGTCAGGCCCAGCGGATCCTGCGCGAGCGGCAGCGCCACGCTGTTGGCCACGAAGGTGAGGCGCGACTGCTCGTCGGGCTTCAGCGTCAGCTTCGCGTTGCCGAGGCGCCGGTCGGCCTCGCTGTGGTCGCGGTAGCCGCCGGTCACGAAGCGGCTGGCGCCCACGACGTAGCCGAGGCCGTCGACGACCCCGATGGCGTTCGTGCCGAGGCGGTACGTGTCGTCGCTGCCGCCCGAGGCGCCGAACTCGAGGCGGGGCGGGCCTTCGGGGTCTTCGGTGAACACCTGCACGACCCCGCCGGCGGAGTTGCCGTACAGCGCCGAGAAGGGCCCGCGCAGCACCTCGATGCGGCCCACGGTGCCCAGCTCCGCATGGGTGATCTGGCCCTGGCCATCGGGCAGCGTGGCGGGGATCTCGTCGACGTACAGGCGCACGCCGCGGATGCCGAACGTGGAGCGCGCGCCGAAGCCGCGCATCGAGAGCTGCACGTCCTGCGCGTAGTTCTGGCGGTCGCGTGCCTGCAGGCCCGGCACGGCGCCGAGGCTCTCGGAGATGTTGATGCGGGCCCGGCCGGCGCGCACGTCGGTGCCGTCGACACGGTCGATCGAGGCCGGCACGTCGAAGCCGGCGGCATCGGTGCGTGTGGCGGTGACGACCACGGGGGGCAGGCGGACGGGGTCGGGCGGCACCTCGGCCTGGGCGAGTGCGGCGGCGGGCGCGCCGAGCGCCCACAGCGGCCAGCGCCGCGGGGCAGGGAAGCGGGTCATGTCGTCATCTCCTCGTTCAGAACGGCTTTTCGCGGCGCGTCTCGAGGTAGGCCTTGATCGCCCAGATGGCCTCCTGATCGAACGTGCCTTCGAACGGCGGCATGTACACCGCACCGTTGCGGCTCCGGCCATGCCGCACCGTGGTCAGGAAGTATTCGTCATTCTCCTTGACACAGGTGGCGCGGGTGTTTGCCTGGGCCGTGGCGCAGTCGTTGTCAAGCTTGCGCAGGTCGGGCGCGATGCCACCCGACACCGCCTCGAGCCCGTGGCAGCGCGCGCAGTTCTGGTTGTAGGCCGACGAGCCCACCTTCACTGCGGCGTCGTTCGTGCGGTACGGGTTCTCCGCGCGCCACGCGTCGCCGAGGCGCGGGAGCGACGAAGTGTCCACCGCCTGCGGCACGGTGTCCCCGTGGGCGAAGGCGCCGAACGCGGCGAAGAGGGCCACCGTGCAGGCGATCACGCAGGCAGTGGTGCGCACACGCGTGCGGCGATGCGAAGGGTAGGGCGCGGCGTAGGGGAACGGCTTCATGGGAGGTCTCCGGGTGCGATGAAAAGCGCGGCGGGGCCGCCTCCCGGTTGCGCAAAGCGCATGCCACGGCAAAGTGTTCCAGGACGGAACAACCGCTGTGCCGTCCTCCGGCAAAGCACCATGGACAACCGGCCCGGATTGGCACACGATGCCTCCGGAACCCGCACGAGATCGATGTCATGACCTCCGAGCTGAACGCATCCGCCACCCCGCGCGACGGGCTCATCGAACGGGCCCACCAGCGCAGCGAGGCGCTGGGCCTGACCCGCGGTGAACGGCGCGACTTCGACCCGCTCGTGCGCAGCGACCTCGCGGTGGCCCGCGAGCGCAACCGCCGCCTGTGCCTGCACGCCGCGCCGGTCATGCACCTGCTGTTCGAGCAGATCGTCAACACGCAGAGCATGATCGTCCTCACCGACGCGCAGGGCACCATCCTCCATTCGGTGGGCGACGACGACTTCCTGCAGCGCGCGCAGAAGGTCGCGCTGGCCCCTGGAGAGAACTGGGCCGAACACTCCAAGGGCACCAACGCCATCGGCACCGCGCTGTTCGAGGAGGCGCCCACGCTGGTCCACGCGAACGAACACTACATGCTGGCGAACAGTTTCCTCACGTGTTCCGCGTCGCCCATCTTCGACCCGCGCGGCAGCATGCTGGGCGTGCTCGACGTCACCGGCGACCACCGCGGCTACCACCAGCACACGATGGGCCTCGTGCGCATGTCCGCACGCATGATCGAGAACCACTGGCTCTCCGACGACTACAACCACCGCCTGCGCCTGCACTTCCACAGCCGCGCGGAATTCATCGGCACGCTGCTCGAGGGCATCCTCGTCGTGGGCCCGGACGGGCGCATCATCGGCGCCAATCCCAGCGCGCTCGAGCAGCTGGGCCACAGCGGCGCCTCGCTGCGCGCGCAGAGCCTCGCCTCGCTGTTCGGCACCACGCCGTCGGCGGTCTACGACCACTTCCGCATGCCCATGTCCGCGCCCATGCAGCTCACGCTGCCCGACGGGCGCCCGTTCCATGTGAGCGCGCGGTTCGACTGGCCGTCGCGGCCCGTGGTCGCGGGGCTCGGCATGGCCGATGGCGACGAGGCCGCAGCCGCGCCGCGCGCGCCCGCCGTGCGCCGCGTGGAGCCCGCCGCGGCGCAGCCGCCGGCGTTCTCGGGCCTGCAGTACCTGCGCACCGGCGACCCGCAGCTCGACGTGCTCGTGCAGAAGGTGCGCCGCGTGCTCGATCGCGACATCCCGCTGCTCGTGCTCGGCGAGACCGGCACTGGCAAGGAGCTGCTCGCGCGGGCGGTGCACCACGACTCCAGCCGGCGCAACGCACCCTTCGTCGCGGTGAACTGCGCGTCCATCCCCGAGTCGCTGATCGAGGCCGAACTGTTCGGCTACGAAGACGGTGCGTTCACCGGCGCCCGGCGCAAGGGCGCACCGGGCCGGCTCGTGCAGGCCAATGGCGGCACGCTCTTCCTCGACGAGATCGGCGACATGCCGCTGCCGCTGCAGGCCCGCCTGCTGCGCGTGCTGCAGGAGCGCAGCGTCACGCCGCTCGGCAGCACGCGGTCCATCCCCATCGACATCATGCTGATCGGTGCCACGCACCGGAACCTGCGCGAGATGATCGACCAGCACACGTTCCGCGAGGACCTGTACTACCGCCTGAACGGCCTGGCGCTCAAGCTGCCGGCGTTGCGCGAACGCACCGACCTCGAGGCCGTGGCCCGCCGCATCCTGATGGCCGAACGACCGCAGGACCCGCCCGACCTCAGCAGCCCGGTGCGTGCGCTGTTCCGCCGCTATGCGTGGCCCGGCAACATCCGCCAGCTCGCGAACGTGCTGCGCACGGCGGCCGTGATGTCGGCCGGCGAACACGAGATCACCACGGCCCACCTGTCGGACGACTTCCTGGAGGAGGCGCGGCAGGCCGGCCACACCCCCGCGCCCGCGCCGGTGTGCCTCGCCGCGGAACCGTTGCCGGTGCCCGAAGTGCCGCGTCCCGCCGCGGCCGTGCCGGCCCACACGCTGGAGCAGGCCGAGATCGAGCTGATCCGCTCGACGCTCGAAGCGCTCGGCGGCAACATCTCGGCGGCGTCGAAGCAGCTGGGCATCAGCCGCAACACCATCTACCGCCGGCTGCGCGGGCAGGGCGCCGAGACGCCCTGATCCGTCACTTCGCGGGCGCCGCGGCCCACGCCGCACACCAGCCCGGCCCGGCGATCTGCTTGCGGCCGAACATCGCGCAGCCCGCCCAGGGCTCGTCGGGCTTGCCTTGCCAGAACGAACAGTTCGCGCACTTCTGCGCGGCCGTGTGTTTCGGGTACTTCGCCTGGTCGACCTTCGCGGTGTCGTGCTTGTAGCCGAGGGCCACGGCCTGTTCGCCGGCCTCGTCGACGCGCGAAGGCGTCTGGGCACGCAGCGGCAATGGCGCGGCCACGCAGGCGCAGACGACGAAGTGGCGGCGGGTGATGGGTGTCATGGGGTTTCCTTCCGTGGATGAACGGAGGCCTCTGAGGCAACACACATGCCACGCGAGAACCGGGTGAACGTGTGCCGCGATGGCAGCGGCGCGGTCCGCGCTGGCACACCGCGGCGTGTGCGTTGTGGCAAGGCTGAACACCGATCTCGGGGCTTTCCCTCGCGTGGCGACGCCTGCGCGACGAAGGACCGCGTGGCATGCATGTTGCGCTTCGACCCCTGCGGCCCGGCCGCCCCAGACCACCTCAAACCATACGGGATACCAGCATGCAACCGACCCTCACCCGCATCGCCGCGCCGCTGGCGGCGACCACCCTCGCGTTCCTGATCGGCGCCGCGCACGCGGCCGGCGGCAAGGTCGCCTGGGACGACCTCGCCCACGACGACAAGAGCACGGGCGACGTGCTCAGCTATGGCCTCGGCCTCAAGGCCCAGCGCCACAGCCCGGCGAAACGCATCAACACCCGCAACGTCGACATGCTGGTGCCCGCCTGGACCTTCTCGTTCGGCGGCGAGAAGCAGCGCGGCCAGGAGGCGCAGGCGCTCGTGCACGACGGCGTGATCTACGTGACCGCGTCGTACTCGCGCCTGTACGCGCTCGACGCGAAGACCGGCCACCAGCTGTGGGCCTACGAGCACCGCCTGCCCGACGACATCCGCCCGTGCTGCGACGTCGTCAACCGCGGGCCCGCGATCTACGGCGACAAGATCTACTTCGGCACGCTCGATGCGCGACTCGTCGCGCTCGACAAGAAGACCGGCGCCGTCGCGTGGAACCAGAAGTTCGGCGACCACAAGGTGGGCTACACGATGACCGGCGCGCCGTTCATCGTGCGCGAGAAGGGCGGCCGCGTGCTCGTCGTGCACGGCAGCTCGGGCGACGAGTTCGGCGTGCTCGGCTGGCTGTTCGCGCGCGACCCGGAGACCGGCGCCGAGGTCTGGGCCCGGCCGCTGGTGGAAGGCCACATGGGCCGCCTCGAAGGCAAGGACAGCACCACCACCGGCGACGTGAAGGCCCCGAGCTGGCCGCGCGACAGGGACGGCAACCTCACCGAGTCGTGGAAGCAGGGCGGCGGCGCGCCGTGGCAGACCGCGTCGTTCGACCCCGATACGAACACCATCGTGATCGGGTCGGGCAACCCCGCGCCGTGGAACACCTGGAAGCGCACGGCCGAGGGCGGCAACCCGCTGGAGTGGGACAGCCTCTTCACCTCGGGCCAGGCCTACGTCGACGCCAGCACCGGCGAGTTGAAAGGCTTCTACCAGCACACGCCGAACGACGCGTGGGACTTCTCGGGCAACAACTCCGTGGTGCTGTTCGAGTACAAGGACCCGAAGACCGGAAAGCTCGTGAAGGCGAGCGCGCATGCGGACCGCAACGGTTACTTCTTCGTGACCGACCGCGAGAAGCTCGCGACCGGCGCGGGCTACCCGAACAAGCCCACGTCGCTGATCAACGCGTGGCCGTTCGTCGATGGCATCACGTGGGCGAAGGGCTTCGACCTGAAGAGCGGCCGGCCCATCGAGACCGGCAACCGCCCGCCGCTGCCGGAGGCCGGCGCCGAGAAGGGCAAGGCCGTGTTCGTGTCGCCGCCATTCCTCGGCGGCACCAACTGGATGCCGATGTCGTACTCGCCGGACACCGGGCTGTTCTACATCCCCGGCAACCACTGGGCGATGGACTACTGGACCGAACACGTGACGTACAAGCCGGGCTCGGCCTACCTGGGCCAGGGCTTCCGGATCAAGCGCCTGTACGACGACCACGTGGGCACGCTGCGCGCGATCGATCCGAAGACCGGTCGCATCGTGTGGGAGAACAAGGAGAAGTTCCCGCTGTGGGCCGGCACGCTGACCACGGCCGGCGGGCTGCTGATCACCGGCACGTCCGACGGCTTCGTGAAGGCCTTCGACGCGAAGACCGGCAAGGAGCTGTGGAAGTACCAGACAGGCTCGGGCGTGGTGTCGGTGCCCATCACGTGGGAGCAGGACGGCGAGCAGTACATCGGCCTGTCCAGCGGCTACGGCGGCGCCGTACCGCTCTGGGGTGGCGACATGGCCGACCTGACGAAGCAGATCACGCAGGGCGGCAGCTACTGGGTGTTCAAGCTGCCGCGCGCGGAAGGCCGGAAGGTGGCCTCCAAATGAGGCCGGGGCCGCTCCTCGCGCTGTGTCTCGGCCTGGCGGGCGGAGCGGCCTTCGCCCAGCCTGCGGCGGCGCCGGAGGTGACCGTCATCGGCGGCTGCCACCTCTGGCCTTACGCTCAGTGTCCCGGCGCGGACCTGCGCCACGCGAACCTGGTCGGGAAGGACCTGCGCGGCGTCGACTTCACCGGCGCGAAGCTCAACCGCGCGAACCTGCGTTCGGCGAACCTCGCCGGCGCAGTGCTCGACGGCGCCGACCTGACGGCGGCGCGTGCCTACGCGCTCAACGCGCCGGGCGTGTCGATGCGCCACGCCATCCTCGTCGGCACGGACCTGGAGCAGGCCCGCTTCTTCCGGGCCGACCTGCGCGGTGCGGACCTGCGCTCGGCGAACCTCGAGGCCGTCCGCTTCGTGCTGACGAACCTGGAGGGCGCGAAGCTCAACGACGCCGATCTGCAGGAGGCGAAGTTCAACGGCACGAACCTGAAGGGCGCGGACCTGCGCGGCGCGGTGTTCCGCTTCGCGATCTTCCCCGACGCCAACTTCGACGGCTGCACCGGGTGCCCGGACGGCTGGTGACCCTGGAGATTCGCATGCGTTTCGTTCATCTCGTTCTGCTGGCGGCCGCCGCGCCGGCGCTCGCCGCTCCCCCGAACCCGCTGCGGGGCGACCCGGCCGCGATCGAACCCGGCCGCGCCGCCTATGCGGCCCACTGCGCGGCCTGCCACGGCGACCAGGCCGTGTCGCCGATGGCCGAGGCGCCCGACCTGCGCCGCCTCGACGGCTTCTGCCGCCGCCTGGCCGATGCCGCGCTGAAGTCGCACTGCCTCCGCGACGTCGACACCTACTACCTGCGCTCCGTGCTCGACGGCAAGGTGCGCGCCGGCGTCGTGCACATGCCGCCGTGGCGTGGCGTGCTGCGCGACGACGAGATCTGGGCGATCCGCACGTTCGTCGAGACCCGCCCGTTGGATCCGCCGAAACGCACGACGTCCGTGGACGCGGCGCGGGCCGCCGCGCCACCGCACTGACGGACGCCTCAGCCCAGCAGCAGCGCCGGCAGGGCGCACAGCAACACCAGCACGAAGGCCAGCGCCAACAGGCGCTCGGCCTTCAGTGCTTTGGGCGGTCCGGATTCGGGGTGGTGGTCCATCGCGCGTTCCTCCTGTCGGTGACGCCTGCAAGTCGCGTGCAGGCCGCCGGCCCGGTGCGTCGCGTGGCGGTCGGTCCGCCTCGGGACAGCGATGGCACACCGGGTGTCACACGGTGGCACACCCGGGCGGGGCTTTCCCTCGAAAGCGACGGGTGCGGAGGGTGCTTTTCGAGGCATCGAAGGCTGGCACGCGAGATGCGCCAGGACAGGTGTTCGATTCCTTCTTTCAACCCCCTGGAGAGTCACCATGGACATGCTCGAGCCCGGCAAATTCGGCCAACCCGTCGCCTTCAAGAAGCGCTACGGCAACTTCATCAACGGCGAATGGGTGACCCCGGCCGAAGGGCAGTACTTCGAGAACATCACGCCCGTCACGGGCAAGGTCTTCTGCGAGGTGCCGCGCTCGACCGCCGCCGACATCGAACGCGCGCTCGACGCGGCCCATGCCGCGAAGGGGCCGTGGGGCCGCACGTCGCCCACCACGCGCGCCAACATCCTGAACCGCATCGCCGACCGCATCGAGCAGAACCTCTCGATGCTGGCCGCGGCCGAGACCTGGGACAACGGCAAGCCGCTGCGCGAGACCACCCACGCCGACCTGCCGCTGGCCGTCGACCACTTCCGCTACTTCGCCGGCTGCCTGCGCGCGCAGGAGGGCGGCATCAGCGAGATCGACGAGAAGACCTATGCATACCACTTCCACGAGCCCATCGGGGTCGTGGGCCAGATCATCCCGTGGAACTTCCCCCTGCTGATGGCCGTGTGGAAACTGGCCCCGGCGCTGGCCGCCGGCAACTGCGTGGTGCTCAAGCCCGCCGAGCAGACGCCGGTGTCGATCCTCGTGCTGCTGGAAGTCATCGGCGACCTGCTGCCGCCGGGCGTGCTCAACGTCGTCAACGGCTTCGGCCTGGAGGCCGGCAAGCCGCTCGCCTCCAGCAACCGCATCGGCAAGATCGCGTTCACCGGCGAGACCACGACCGGCCGGCTGATCTCGCAGTACGCGAGCCAGAACCTGATCCCGGTCACGCTGGAGCTCGGCGGCAAGTCCCCGAACATCTTCTTCGCCGACGTGATGGCGAAGGACGATGCCTTCTTCGACAAGGCCCTCGAAGGCTTCGCGCTGTTCGCGCTGAACCAGGGCGAGGTGTGCACGTGCCCGTCGCGCGTGCTGGTGCAGGAGTCGATCGCCGATGCGTTCATCGAACGGGCCGTCGCCCGCGTGGCCGCCATCAAGCAGGGCAACCCGATGGACCTCACGACGATGATCGGCGCGCAGGCCTCGAGCGAGCAGCTCGAGAAGATCCTGAGCTACCTCGACATCGGCAAGCAGGAGGGCGCGAAGTGCCTGATCGGCGGCGAGCGCAACGTGCTGCCCGGTGACCTCGAGGGCGGCTACTACGTGAAGCCCACGGTGTTCCGCGGCCACAACAAGATGCGCATCTTCCAGGAGGAGATCTTCGGACCGGTGGTGTCGCTCACGACCTTCAAGGACGAGGAGGAGGCGCTCTCGATCGCGAACGACACGCTGTACGGCCTCGGCGCGGGCGTGTGGAGCCGCGACATGAACACCGCGTTCCGCATGGGCCGCGGCATCCAGGCGGGCCGCGTGTGGACGAACTGCTACCACGCGTACCCGGCCCACGCCGCGTTCGGCGGCTACAAGCAGAGCGGCATCGGACGCGAGAACCACAAGATGATGCTCGACCACTACCAGCAGACGAAGAACCTGCTCGTGAGCTACGACGAGTCGGCGATGGGATTCTTCTGAGGCGTCTCTGACGCGTCATTCCCCGCGGCCGGTGTTCGAAGGACCACCGCGACCGCGGGATAGTCTCGTCTTGAAGGGGGCAGGGCCCGGGTGTATAAGGTCGCAAGAGCACGTCTTTCGCAAAGTTCAACCACGCGAAGAGGAGCACATCATGCGCAAGCGCATCTACTGGCTGCTGCCCGACCTGGCGAGTGCCCGTCGGACCATGAACGACCTGTTGCTGGCCCGCGTCAGCGAACGGCACATCCACTTCGTCGCCGACGACGAAGCCGACATGACCGGCCTCCACGCCGCGAACCTCCTGCAGACCTCCGACGTCGTGCGCTCCGCGCAGGCGGGCCTCGTGATCGGCGGTGGCGCCGGCATCGTGGTCGGGCTGCTGGCCGCGGTGTTCTTCCCCATCGTGGGTGACGAGCCCCAGTGGGGCATGGTCGCCGTGCTCGGATTCGTCGGCGGGCTCATCGGGGCGTGGTCGTCGAGCATGATCGGCGTGTCCACGCCGAGCAACCGGCTCGCCCGGTTCGCGTCGGCGCTGAAGAAGGGCGAGATCCTCCTGATGGTCGACGTGCCGCGCCAGCGCGTGGACGAGATCGAGCAGCTGCTGCAGACCTTGCACCCCGAAGGCCACTTCGAAGGCGTGGAACCGAACATTCCCGCATTCCCCTGAGTTCCCCTTTCAGGAGGTTCGAGGTTCCGCCACGCTCGCGTGACGCCGTTCGTTGGAGGCGATCATGGACATTCCCCTTCACCTGCACCGCTGGGAGCGGCGCCCGTTCGACTGGACCGCCGCGGCCGTCGCCGGATTCGCCGGCGGCGCCGTGTTGATGGCCCTGGAGCTGCTGTGGTCCGCGTTCGCACCCGGCACCACCGGGGCGTGGCGCCTCTCGCAGATGGTCGCCGCGCTGCTGCTCGGGCCCGAGGCGATGTGGTCGACACCGCACGTCTTCGACCTCGGCACCGTCGCCACGGCACTGGTCATCCACTACATGCTCGGCATCGGATTCGGCCTCGTGCTCGGGTTCGTGGCCGCGGGGGTGCATGGCGACGACGACACCACCACCCTGGTCGGGATGGGCGCGGTGTTCGGCCTGCTGCTGTACGGCCTCAACTTCCACCTGATGGTGCACTGGTTCCCGTGGTTCGCCGAGTTGCAAGGCGTCGGCACCGCGATCGCGCACATCGTTTTCGGGGTGACCGCGGCGGTGCTCTACCGCCGCCTCGCCAGGCCTCCGACCGAGGCACACCGGCCCGCGTGAAGGCCGGGCACGGACATCCGCCATGGCGATCACCGTTGTCCTGCTCCTCGTCGTACTCGGATCGCTGCTGTTCCATTGGCTCACCCCATGGTGGACGACCCCGCTCGCGTCCAACTGGGACCGCATGGACCACACGCTGTGGATCACCTTCCTGATCACCGGCATCTTCTTCGTCGCCATCGGCCTGTTCCTCGTCTGGGTGCTGTGGCGCTACCGCCACCGTGACGGTCACCGCGCCTCGTACGAACCCGAGAACCACAAGCTCGAACGCTGGCTGATCGGCATCACCACCGTCGGCATCGTGGGCCTGCTCGCCCCGGGCCTCGTCGTGTACGCCGACTACGTGCGGCCACCGAAGGACGCCCTGGTGCTGGAGGTGCTCGGCGAGCAGTGGCAATGGCGCTTCCGGCTGCAGGGCGGCGATGGCGCGCTGGGCGGCAGCGATGCGCGCTTCGTGAAACCCGACAACCCGTTCGGCCTCGACCCGTCCGACACGCGGGCGCTCGACGACGTGCTCGTCATCGGCAACGAGGTGCACCTGCCGAAGGACCGGCCCGTGCAGGTGCTGATGCGCTCGAACGACGTGCTGCACGACTTCTTCGTCCCGCCCTTTCGCGCCCGCATGAACATCGTGCCGGGGCAGGTGAGCAGCTTCTGGTTCACGCCCACGGTGAACGGGCGCTACGAATCGATGTGCGCTCAGCTGTGCGGTGTGGGGCATCCGAACATGCGCGGCTTCGTCGTGGTGGAGTCGGAGGAGGCGTACAAGGCCTGGCTCGCGAAGCAGCCCACGTTCACGATGGCGCTCGCCGCGCGGGCGAAGGCCGCCGAGGGCACCGGCGACCCGCTCGTCGACAAGGGCCGCGCGCTCGCCGGTGCCAAGGGCTGCGTGGCGTGCCACAGCATCGACGGCCGCACCATCGTCGGCCCCACGTGGAAGGGCCTCTTCGGGAAGATGGAGTCGATGGACGACGGCTCGCAGGCCAAGGTCGACGAGGCCTACCTGCGCGACTTCATCCGCAACCCCACCGCCCGCTCCGTCAAGGGCTACCCGCCGGTGATGCCGAAGGTCGACCTGACCGACCCGGAACTCGACGCGCTGGTGGCGTACATCAAGGCCCAGGCGCCCGCGCCGCAGTGAGGGAGTCCCCATGGCCTACGTGCACTCCGCCGACGACCACGCGCACCACGCGCCCCAGAGCTTCTGGACGCGCTACGTCTGGAGCCAGGACCACAAGGTGATCGCGATCCAGTACGGGGGCACCGCGATCGCGGTGGGTCTCGTGGGGCTGCTGCTGTCGAACCTGATGCGGCTGCAGATCGGCTTCCCCGGGCAGTTCGCGTTCATCGACGCCGAACGCTACTACCAGTTCGTCACGATGCACGGGATGATCATGGTGATCTACCTGCTCACGGCGCTGTTCCTCGGCGGCTTCGGCAACTACCTGATCCCGCTGATGGTGGGCGCGCGCGACATGGCGTTCCCGTACCTCAACATGCTGAGCTTCTGGTTCTACCTGGCCTCGGTGGTGGTGCTGATGGCGAGCTTCTTCGTGCCGGGCGGGCCCACCGGCGCGGGCTGGACGCTGTACCCGCCGCAGGCCATCCTGCCCGGCACGCCGGGGCACGACTGGGGCATCATCGTGATGCTCGTCTCGCTGCTGATCTTCATCGTGGCGGCCACGATGGGCGGCCTCAACTACGTCACCACCGTGCTGCAGCTGCGCTGCGAGGGCATGACGCTGCTGCGCATGCCGCTGTCGGTGTGGGGCATCTTCGTGGCGACGATCCTCGCGCTGCTGGCGTTCCCCGCGCTGTTCGTGAGCGGCGTGATGATGCTTTTCGACAAGACGCTCGGCACGAGCTTCTTCATGCCGGCCCTCGTCTCGATGGGCCAGGTGTCGGCGCACAAGGGCGGCAGCCCGCTGCTGTTCCAGCACCTGTTCTGGTTCTTCGGCCACCCCGAGGTCTACATCGTCGCGCTGCCGGCCTTCGGCATCGTGTCGGACCTGATCAGCGTGCACGCGCGCAAGGCCATCTTCGGGTACCGCACGATGGTGTGGGCCATCGTCGCCATCGGCGGCCTGAGCTTCGTCGTGTGGGCGCACCACATGTTCGTGAGCGGCATGAACCCGTACTTCGGCTTCTTCTTCGCGACCAGCACGCTGATCATCGCGGTGCCCACCGCCATCAAGGTCTACAACTGGCTGCTGACGCTGTGGCGCGGCGACATCCACCTGACCGTGCCGATGCTGTTCGCGCTCGCCTTCATGGCGACGTTCCTGGTGGGCGGGCTCACGGGCCTGTTCCTCGGCAACGTCAGCGTGGACGTGCCGCTGTCGGGCACGTACTTCGTCGTGGCGCACTTCCACATGGTGATGGGCGTGGCGCCACTGCTGGTGGTGTTCGGTGGCATCTACCACTGGTTCCCGAAGATCACGGGCCGCATGCTCGACGACCGCCTCGGGCACCTGCATTTCTGGGTCACGTTCATCGGCACCTACTCGATCTTCTTCCCGATGCACTACCTGGGCCTGCTGGGCATGCCGCGGCGGTACCACGAGTACGCGGCCTACGACTTCATCCCGGCTTCGGCCCACACGTTCAACGCGTGGATCACCGTGATCGCGATCATCGTGGGCGTCACGCAACTCGTCTTCGTGTTCAACCTGCTGTGGAGCGCGTTCCACGGCCGCAAGGCCGATCCGAACCCGTGGAACGCCGCATCGCTCGAGTGGCTCACGCCGCAGACACCGCCGGCCCACGGCAACTGGGGCGACCAGCTCCCCGTCGTGCGCCGCTGGGCCTACGCGTACAGCGTGCCGGGCACGCAGCTCGATTTCATCCCGCAGGACGCACCGGCGAAGGCCGGTGGCGTGGAGCCGGGACCGGAGAGGGGACATCCATGAACACGACCACGCTGCGCATCTCCGCCGCGGACCGCGAACGGGCGCTGAGCACCGGTGTCTGGGCGCTGCTCGCGGTGGTGACGAGCCTCTTCGGCCTGTTCCTCACGGCGTACGTGATGCGGCTCGCGAGTCCCGACGCCACCGCCATCGCGATGCCCTGGCAGCTGTGGCTCAGCACCGCGGTGCTCGTGGCTGGCAGCGGGCTGCTGCACCAGGCTTCGCGCTCGGCGTCGCGCACCTGGCTGATGGCCGGCGGCCTGTGCGGCGTCGCCTTCGTCGCCGTGCAGTGCTGGGCCTGGCAGGCGCTTCAGGCGGCGAACGTGGTACTGACGGGCAACCCGGCCGCGAGCTTCTTCTACCTGCTGACCGGCCTGCACGCGCTGCACGCCGTGGGCGGGCTGGTGGCGTGGGGCAACGTGAGCGGCGCGCCGGGCGGTGACCGCCGCATCGCGCTGTGTGCCCGCTACTGGCACTTCCTGCTGGCGGTGTGGCTCGCGCTGTTCGCTGCGTTCCGGTGGATCACGCCGGACGTGGCCCGCGCCATCTGCGGGGTGACGCCATGAGCAGCGTGCCGCTCCCCGACGGCGGCCGCGGCCTCGTCGCCGACTGGTCGTCCGACCGCCAGGCCTTCCACGTCTCGTGGGGCAAGGCGATGATGTGGATCTTCCTGCTGAGCGACACCTTCATCTTCGGCTCGTTCCTGACGGGCTACATGACGGTGCGTGCGTCCATCACCGCACAGTGGCCCAACCCGAGCGAGGTGTTCGCGCTGCACGTGGGCGCCACGCAGGTGCCGCTGCTGCTCATCGCGATCATGACCTTCGTGCTGATCACGAGCAGCGGCACGATGGCCATGGCCGTGAACTTCGCCTACAGCGGCGACCGCGCCAACGCGGCGGCGCTGATGGTGGTCACCGCCGCGTTCGGCGAGACCTTCGTGCTGATGCAGGCCTTCGAATGGTCCAAGCTGCTGCTGGAGGGCATGCGCCCCTGGGAGAACCCGTGGGGCGCGGCGCAATTCGGGTCGGTGTTCTTCATGATCACCGGCTTCCACGGGTTGCACGTCACCGGCGGCGTGATCCTGCTGCTGCTGTTCGCGCACCGCGTGCTGCAGGGCCGGGCCGATGCGTCCACCGTCGAGATCGTGGGCCTCTACTGGCACTTCGTGGACCTCGTCTGGGTCTTCATCTTCGCGTTCTTCTACCTGTGGTGAGGTGAACCATGAGCACACACACCGGCCAGCAGCACCCGATCGGGCTCTACCTGAAGATCTGGCTGCTGCTGTTCGTGCTGAGCACGCTGTCGTACATGGTCGACTACTTCCACGTGCAGGGCCTGCTGCGCTGGACGCTGATCATCGTCTTCATGATGCTGAAGGCCGGCCTGATCGTCGCGATCTTCATGCACATGGCCTGGGAGCGCCTGGCGCTCGTGACGGCCATCCTGCTGCCAGTGGGGGCGCTGATCGTTCTGGTGGCGCTGATGGCCATCGAGGGCGGACACACCCACGCGGTGCGGCAACTGTTCTTCCGCTGATCCCATGTCGTCGCCCGTCGCCTGGACCGTCACCCGCGCCGACTGGCGCCGCTACGTCGAACTGACGAAACCCCGTGTCGTCGCGCTGATGGTGTTCACGGTGGCCGTGGGCATGACCCTCGCCACGCCGTCCATCGTGCCGTGGCGCGTGTTCGTGTTCGGCACGCTCGGCATCGCGCTGCTTGCCGCATCGGCCGCGTCGCTGAACCACCTGATCGACCAGCGCGTGGATGCGTTGATGGCGCGCACACGGGGCCGCCCGCTGCCCACCGGCGCGCTGCAGGGCGCCCAGGCCGCGGTGTTCGCGGTGGTGCTCGGGGCGATCGGCACCGTGCTGCTGCTCGCGTTCACGAACCCGCTGTGCACGGTGCTCACGTGGGCCTCGCTGGTGGGCTATGCCGGCATCTACAGCCTGTTCCTCAAGCGCAGCACCCCGCAGAACATCGTGATCGGCGGGGCCGCCGGCGCCGCACCGCCGTTGCTGGGCTGGGTCGCGGTGACCGGCCACCTCGACGCGGGCGCGCTCGTGCTGTTCCTGATCATCCTGATCTGGACCCCGCCGCACTTCTGGGCGCTGGCGATCCACCGGCGCGACGACTACGCCCGCGCGTCGCTGCCCATGCTGCCGGTGACCCACGGCGTGCCGTTCACCTGCGGCCGCATCCTCGCGTACACGGTGGCGCTGTGGGTGGTGTCGCTGCTGCCGTTCGCGATCGGCATGGCGGGCTGGACCTACCTCGCGGGCGCGGCGGTGCTGGGCGGCCGCTTCACCTGGCTCGCGTGGCGGCTGCGGCGCGACATCCGCCTCGCGATGCCGGTGTTCCGCTACTCGATCGTCTACCTGTCGGGGATCTTCGCGCTGCTGCTGCTCGATCACGCGCTGGCGAGCATCGGGTAGGCAGTGGCTCCGTGTGTCGGGTCTCCGATCGACGTCGCGCGATCGCGATGAAGCGTGCTGCGTGGACATCGAGGTGCTCGGTCGAAGGGGCCTGAGCCTGCGCTCCGCGGGCCGCTGCGGAAGGGGCTTCATCAATGTTGATGACCCAAGTCGCCGTCCGTTCGGGTCCACTGCTCCTGACAGACGTCGCACTCGATCTGCGAGTCACTTGATCGTTGACTGGAGATTCGGGCGAGGTGTTCGAGACAAGTGTTGCGCATGGGGGCAACGGCGATGGGTTCAGAACGACAAGGGGATGGGGTTGGCCAGTCGCGGTCCAGTTCGTCTGAGGACGGAGGAGATCGCCACGACGGCGAGGGGGAGCCCGAAGACAGAGACGGAGATCGAAGCTCGAGCAGGGCAAAAGTCGAGCTCGAGCTGGAGAAGCTGCGCTACGAGATTCAAGGCCTGCAACGTCGAATCGGCCCAGAAGCGGAGAAGCTTGCAGCGGAACTCAGAGAGCTGAATCGGCCCCTCTGGCTCAAGAACATCGCCCCGGCGGTGACGCTGTTGGCTGCGGTCATCGGGATTGGGGGAAGCATCTGGATCAATCAGATCATTGCTTCGAAGGAAAGCGCGCAGCGCGCGCAGGAAACGATCGCAAAGACGCTGGTCACGCGGCTTGCCGAGCGCTCTTCGATTCAGAGAATCGCAGCCGCCCAGCAGTATGGGCAGGTGGATCCGGATGTCGCGTGGTTGATCCTCGAGCAGGAGTGGGCGGCATCTCCTACACGGGGTGGCCCGCGGAGTTCAGGGGCATCCAACGAGCGAGAGCTCACACTGAGGGTTGGCATCATGGAGGCCGCTGGTTTGCCCGAGGGACGCAGCAGAATCTCCAGAGAAAGACGTCGCGACCTGCTGGTTCGAGGACTTAAGGACGCGGAGCCGCTGGTCAGATACAAAGCGCTTCTCGGGCTGATGTCCATCCAAGCGGTAGGCGACATCCAGAGCTACTTTGCAGAAGTTCAGTCGCGTATGCCCAGACGGGAGCGATACCGTCGGCAGTACGAAATGATCGACGTGCCGGCGGGCGTTGCGGTGCTGGGTTCGGACGACGATGAAAAAGCCGAGGCCCCGGCGCAGCAGGTGAGCTTCGGTGCATTTCTCATCGATGCCAGGTCCGTGACGAATGGTCAGTGGAACGCGGTCATGGGGGAGTCGACCGCTCCTTCGTTCGAAGAGGTGATGGGTTCAAAGCTGAGCAGGTGGCGGCGTCATCGCGACAATGTCGACCGTCCGCTGGTCGGTGCCTCCCAACTCGATGCGACGAGGTTCTGTCAAAAGTCGGGAGGCAGGCGTCTGCCGACAGAACTCGAGTGGGAAGTCGCGGCAAGGGGGACCGATGGTTGGCCGTTTCCTTGGGGAAGCGACTCGGATATCACCGCAGCTGTTCTTTCCAAGCAAAAGGCTGCAACAGGAGTCAAAGGCAACGACCGGGACATGCTGGGTGTGCGCCTCAACATCCCTCATGCGTTGGATCGCAGTCCCTTGGGCGTTGAAGGGATGACGACCGGAGTGCGTGAGTGGACCGGAACCGAGCACAGTTCCAGCCACCCTGTTCCGTACAAGAAGAACAATGGCTGCAAGACGGAGTGCGTCGTCAAAGGTGCAGCCGGGTTCGAAGATATGTACTCGGAAGACGAGCGGCGGATGCGCTCCAGTCGAAGGGATCGCCGGCTCGCCAAGAATGGAGACGACTTGATCGGATTTCGATGCGCGCTTTCAAGAAAGGAAGACCGTTCATGAAAGTGCTGCTTTCTGCTTTGCTTCGTACACTGGCGATGGTGAGTCTGCCGATGGTCGCCCAGGCCGCCGACACCATCAAGGTGGGGGTGCTTCACTCGCTGTCGGGGACGATGGCCATCTCCGAGACCGCCCTGAAGGATGTCGCGCTGATGGCCATCGACGAGATCAACGCCAAGGGGGGCGTGCTCGGCAAGAAGCTCGAGCCGGTGGTCGTGGATCCGGCCTCCAACTGGCCCCTGTTCGCCGAGAAGGCCAAGCAGTTGATCTCGCAGGACGAGGTTGTCGTGATGTTCGGCGGCTGGACCAGCGTGTCGCGCAAGTCGATTCGGCCGGTCGTCGAGGAGCTCAACGGCCTGCTGTTCTATCCTGCGCAGTACGAAGGTGAAGCGCCGAGCAGGAACGTGTTCTACACGGGCGCGGCTCCGAACCAGCAGGCCATCCCCGCCGTGGAATACCTGATGAGCAAGGCCGGTGGCGGCGCCAAGCGCTTTGTGCTGCTGGGCACCGACTACGTCTACCCACGCACCACCAACAAGATCCTGCGTGCCTTCCTCAAGAGCAAGGGTATCGCCGACAAGGACATCGACGAGAAGTACACGCCGTTCGGCCACAGCGACTACCAGACCATCGTCACCGAGGTGAAGAAGTTCGCCGCCAGTGGTAGGACCGCGGTGATCTCGACGATCAGCGGCGACTCGAACGTGCCGTTCTACAAGGAACTGGGCAACCAGGGCCTGAAGGCGACCGACCTGCCCGTTGTCGCTCTGTCAGTGGGTGAGGAAGAACTCCGCGACGTCGACACCAAGCCGCTGGTGGGGCAACTGGCCGCCTGGAACTACTTCATGAGCCTCAAGAACCCGACGAACGACGCGTTCAAGAAGCAATGGGCCGCCTACGCCAAGGCCAAGAAGCTGCCGGGCGCCGACAAGCCGCTGACCAACGACCCGATGGAAGCCACCTACATCGGCATCCACATGTGGGCCCAGGCCGTCGAGAAGGCCAAGAGCACCGACACCGACAAGGTCATCGCCGCGATGGCCGGCCAGACCTTCAAGGCCCCGAGCGGCTTCGTCGCGAAGATGGACGAGAAGAACCATCACCTGCACAAGCCGGTGTTCATCGGGGCTATTCGAGCAGACGGACAGTTCGATGTCCTCAGTGAGTCTGGACCGATTCCTGCCGTGGCGTTCGGTCCTCCGGCGGCGAGTTGCCGAAGCGACGAGTGTGCGTGCGAGGGAAAGAAAGACGTGTGCAGCAGGTCGTGCTGCAAATGATGAACATGTCCCGCGACACACGACCGGGGCGCGTGGCCGAGCCGCACGGAATCGCGTGCGCTCGCTCGATCACGCGCTGGCGATCATCGGGTAGGTGAAGCCGACGAAGTGGACCGCGTTGACCGCGAAGTGCACGGCGATGGCGCTCTCGATGCGGCGGGTGCGTTCGAACACGAGGGCGCAGCCCAGGCCCAGCACGGTGGCGAGCGCGGCGTAGGCGATGCCGGCGGGCAGGTGCACGAGGCCGAACAGCCCCGCGGACACCACGACCGCGAGCGGCCGGGGGCCGGGCAGCCGGTGCTGCAGCAGGCCTCGGAAGAAGGCCTCCTCGGCCACGCAGGTGAACAGCAGGTTGACGGCGAGGAAGGTCGGCGCGAGTGGATGCCAGTGGGGATCGAGGCGCACGAGGCCCAGCGCGACGGCGAGGCCGAGCACCAGGATCGAGCTCGACAGGGCGGCGAGCGACAGCGGCCATGCGATCGCTCCGGCCTCTCGCCAGCGACGCACGCGCGGTGCGAACGCGGCCAGCAGGAACAGCCCCGCCGTGCCCTTGTCGAAGTTGAGGTACTGCGTGAAGGGCAGGGCGTCGGGTGTGAGGCGTTCGGCGTCGAACACCTTCGGGTTGGCGAAGCCGGGCAGCACGTGGACCGACAGGGCGACGGCCATCGCACCGGCCAGGACGATGAAGAACGGGCGGCCTCGAGGTGCGCTCGACGCGGCCCACACCAGCGCCGCGAAAACGGCGAGCACCGGCAAGGCCGGCCGCCGCAGCACGCCGCTGGCGAACCCCAGGATCAGGGCCGTGGCGAAGGCGAAGGGCCAGCTGGGGATCGGCTTGCGCCCCAGGGGCAGTGGGGGCAGCCAGACCGCCAGGATGGCGAGTCCCAGCACGGCGAAGGTCCAGTCGGTCATGGGCGCGATCATAGGCGGGCGCCCGGACCCGATTGCTTCTTCCGAAGTCCGGCCGTACGCTCGGCCTGTCCGCAGTTCGTCGGCGGAACGAAAGGCCTTCACATGATGATCGCCCGCGCATTCGCTGCGTCCTGGCTCGCGTTGGCCGCGGGCAGCTGCGTGGCGGCCGACTGGCGCTATGCCCTGGGCGTCCATGACGTCGGTGTGCCGGACGTCGATTCCCACAGCTTCGGCTTCAACGGCAGCGTGGCGCTGGACACGCACCTCGACAACGGCCGGCACCTGCTGGTCGACACGGACCTCTTCCTCGACCGCGACAAGGACCAACTGGACCCCGACCACATCCCGCTCTGGTGGCAGTTCCACCTCGGGTCCGACGGAGACTTCTGGCGGGGCCACGGGCTGCGCGCCGGCTGGACCGCCGACATCCACACCCGCGCGAACACCGTCAGCGGGATCGAACGGCAGATCACTGCGTTGCCCGCCCTGGTCGCCACCTACGACGGTCATGGGCTCCTGGCCTCCCTCGAGGCAGGCGCGGGGTGGTTCTTCCTCGAGATCGACGACGACGCGCCGCGGGTCCAGGGTTACGACCGGAGCACCTTGCGGAACAGCACGTTCGCGTACGCGGCCACCGCGCGGCTCGCGCTCCGGCTCGGCGACGCGTGGACGCTCTCCGGCCGCGCGCGGGAATGGCGGGACCACCACCAGACGCTCGAAACCCAGTACCAGGGGGCGGTGCGGATGGAGGCGTCCCGCTGGCTGGCCGACACCTACTTCAAGCAGCCCGCGCTGGTACTCAGCGCGGACTACTACCGGTACAACCTGGACGTCTACAACCGCCCTGGCGTCCCGCCCATCCTGCGCTGGAACGACGACCTGGTGGTCCGGCTGGCGGTGGAGAGCCGGTGGTGAGCGGCCTCAGGGCGGCGCTGGCTTCCGGAGTAGTCCATGTAGGTGCCGACGGGGTACCCGTCGGCCTTCCCGAGCAGGTCCTCATCGGGGGCCGCGCGGGCGGCCGTGGCGAGCAGGACGGCGGCGGCAACGCCGCCGCCGAGGCGGATGAGCAGGTTCGTCGCGACACCTGCCCGCGGTCACGCCGTCGCAGCTTCGGCCGAGTCCTTCTTGCCGGTCACCGCGCCGATGCCGAGGAACACGGCCACCGCCGCCAGCACGGCCCAGAAGCCGTAGTGGTTCCACAGGCCTCGCTTGGCGTGGCTGTAGGCGTACTGCGGGTCGGCGGCGAGCTTCGTGCGCAGTTCGTCCGGCAGGCTCGTGTAGGTGTTCTCGTTCTCCACGCCCACGAGTTCGCAGTCCCACGTCCAGACGTCGGCCCAGAAGACGCCGAAGTGGCTGCACTTGTAGCCGACCTTCAGGTCCTTGATCTTCGGGATGGCCTCGATCACCTCGGCCGGGAAGGGCGCGACCTCGAACAGCTCGTCCCCCGTGTTGATGACCCCGATGCCCTTCTTGGCGTGGGCGGGGGTGGCGATGGCACCAAGGCACAGGGCCACGGTGGCGAGCAGAAGGCGAACGGACATGACTGGACTCCCAGGAACAGGTGTGTTGAAGGATCGAGAGGTTGTCGCCGCCGGGGTGGATCGATGCCCGCCCTCATCCGGCCCGCGGATTGTGGGGCAGGGGGCGGGTGACTTTGGTCGCCCTGATGGGGGAAGCGCTAACCCCCGGCCGAGGCCTCCGGATGCCGCTCCCGCCATGCCCGCAGGTCCTGCCGGTACGCATCCATCGCGAGGTCGTGCAGGTCGAAGATGCACGGATCGCAGCCATTGCCGCAGCATTCGTCGAGGTCGGGCGGCTCCGGGGCCACGGGCATCGGGTCCGGATCGGGCAGGGCGGTCGTCGTCATGGTGACCCATTGTCCCGCACTGCGCGCGGTATGCTGGCCGCTCCCCCGATGCCTCGACGAACGAACCTCGCATGTCCGACCAGATGTCCCTGATGGGATTCGATCCCCCGCCGGTGCCCACCGACCGCCTGTTCCTCGCGCTGCTGCCGGATGCGCCCGCGCGACAGAGCATCGCCCAGGCGATCGAGGGGCTGCGGGCGGACCACGGGCTCACTGCCAAGGCCGTGCAGCCGGACAAGCTGCACGTGACGCTCTTCCACGTGGGGGACTTCCCCGGCATCCCTCCGGGCCTGCTCGACAAGGTGCACGCCGCCGCGTCGCAGGCCGCGCGGGTGGCGCCGTTCGAGGTCGCGTTCGACCGGGCCGCCAGCTTCTCGGGCCGGCCGGGCAACCGGCCGTTCGTGTTGCGGGGCGGCGAGGCGCTCGCACCGCTGGTCGCGTTCCAGAAGTCGCTGTCGGATGCGCTGGCCCGCGTCAACATCGTGCGCAAGGAGCGCGTGTACACGCCCCACGTCACGCTGCTCTACGACGACCCGCTGGTGCCGGAGCAGGCCGTGGCCCCCGTCTCGTGGACGGTGTCCGAGTTCGTGCTGATCGACAGCCTGATGAACCAGCCGGTCAAGCGCTACGACGTGCTCGCGCGCTGGCCGCTGTCGGGCTGACTCAGATGGATCGCATCAGGCCGCCGTCCACGCGGAGGTTCTGTCCGGTGATGTAGGCCGCGCCTTCGGACGCGAGGAACGCGATGGTGGCGGCGATCTCCTCGCTGGTGCCGTAGCGCTGCATCGGCACGTTCGCACGGCGGTCGTCCTTCTCGGGCAGGCTGTCGATCCAGCCGGGCAGCACGTTGTTCATGCGCACGTGGTGCGCGGCATGTTCGTCGGCGAACAGCTTCGTGAAGGCTGCAAGGCCCGCGCGGAAGACGGCCGAGGTCGGGAACATCGGGCTCGGCTCGGCCACCCACGCCGTGGAGATGTTGACGATGGCGCCTCCGTTCTGCTTCACCATGTGGGGCGTGACGAGCCGCGTGGCGCGGATCACGTTGAGCAGGTAGACCTCCATCCCGGTGTGCCACTGCTCGTCGGTGAGTTCGAGCACCGGCGCACGCGGCCCGTGGCCGGCGCTGTTGACGAGCACGTCGATGCGACCCCAGCGTGCGACCGTGAGGTCCACGAGGCGCTGCAGGTCCTCGGTGGACCGGTTCGACCCGGTCACCCCGATGCCGCCCAGTTCCCGGCCCAGCGCTTCGCCCTTGCCCGACGAGGACAGGACGGCGACGCCGAATCCGTCGGCCGCCAGCCGGCGCGCCGCCGCGGCGCCCATGCCGCTCCCACCACCGACCACCACCGCGACTTTCTGGGACATCTGGATTTCCTCGAAGAACCTGTTGGACCGCGCATGTTAAGCCGGCGGAGGCGGCAAGTTTTGCCGGGGCTCAGCCCATGGTTGAAACGCCGGCCGCGACTGCTTAGAGTCATCACGCCGGATCGACGGCACGCGGCTGGGAGGCCCCATGAACACGAAGATTCATGCAGTTCGGTCGGCCGCGCTCGCGGCGTTGTTCTGTGCCGCCGCGAATGCCGCGACGGCTGGCCTCGCGGAGTTGCGATGGGCCAGCCGCGACGGCGAGGGGCTCATCGTCTTCGACCAGTCCGTGCCGGACAGCGACCCCACGTTCAACGAGGGCCTCTTCATCGGCACCATCGTGAGCTACAACGTGCTGGGCTGGGACGAGAACATGGTGCCCGCGCGGTTCGCGGGCACGGGCGGCACGATGTTCAAGCGTGCATGGCCCAGCACCACCTGCCCGGCCACCTTCGATTGTCCCGAAGAGTCGTACACGACGCTGATCCAGCTCGGCACGGCGACGCCGGGCGCTCCGAGCCGGTGGCAGGTGAACTTCAACCTCGCGGAGTCCGGCGAGCCGGACGAACACCTCCCGTTCTTCGAAGATGGCCGCGGCTGGTCCTACGGCCATCTCTCCAACCCGTCGCAAACGCGTACCTACTCGACGTTGGGCCTCGCGGGGTACATCAGCCTCAGCCCGCTGGCCACGCCGGTGCCGGAGCCCGGCACGCTGGCCCTGTTCGGGCTGGGACTCGCGGCGATCGCGGGCCGCCGCGCCATCCGCGGGCACGGAGACTCCCGGTGAACGCCCGCCGCGCATTCGCCGCGGCGATGCTCGCCGCGTGGCTCGCCTCGCCGTCCGCCGCCGCCATCGGCACGTACCGGCTGCAGGACATCAGCGCAGGCGGCACGCTGCAGTTTTCGGTCGGGATCGACAACCAGGGCGGCGTGCTGGCCGAGTCCTGGCACTGGGCCGCCGGGGGCTACTACACGAGCCCGGCGACCGGGGTCGTGCTGCTGACCGATCCGATGGTGCCGGGCGTGCCACCCAACACCGTGCCGAACACGCCGCGTGGCGCGGACATCAACGCCGCCGGCGTGATCACGGGCACCTGGTACCCCCTGGGCGAGGTGCGCGCGTTCCGATACACGAGTGACGGTGGCATGCGCGACCTGGGCCTCTCGGGCGTCGAGGGGAACGGCACCGACGACGCGGGAAACACGGTGGGCCGCTTCCGAGGCGGGACCGGGCGCGATTACTTCGTCGCCGACCCCGGCGGCAACCTGGCCGTGCACACCGCGCCCGTCGCGCTGGCGGGCATCGCGGGGCTGCGCAACGACGGCGTGATCGTGGCGAACCGCCAGCACGCGACCGATTCCGAACGCCCCGTGGCCGGCCTGCTCGAGAACGGCACGTGGCGCGACCTCGCGACCGGTGGCGCGTACTCGAGCCACGCCATGGGCTTCAACGAGCAGGGGGCCGTCGTCGGCATGCAGGCCGTCTACTCGGACATGGCCGGCATCCCGATCCAGCATGCCTTCGCGTACACGCCCGAGGCCGGCGTCGTGGACCTCGTGGACGCCATGCCCTGGCTCAACCAGTTCAGCACCGCCGCGGCGGTCAACGAACAGGGGCTGGTCGTCGGGTACGGCGCGCGCGGTGACATGTGGGAGACCTTCTCGTTCCTGCACGACCTCTCCACGGGCCAGCTGGTCGACCTCGCGAGCGTGCTGTTGCCCGGCACCGCGGCCGGGTGGACCAACATGTACCTCGTCGACGTGAACGATTCGGGCCAGATCGCGGGCTGGGGCCAGTTCGAGGGGAACGTCCGCGCGTTCCTGCTGTCGCCGGCGGCGCCCGTGCCGGAGCCGGCCACCGCGCTGATGATGGCACTGGGCCTTGTCGCCCTGGGGGC